>DATMMN010000117.1:0-13137 GCA_035569675.1 Acidimicrobiales bacterium
TACGTTGCGCAAACGGGCACCCTCGACCCGGCTGCAGTCATCGCGGCGGCCGCTGCGTTCTTCGTTTCAGCGGCGCAGCGGCAACTGAGCACTCGGGCCCGACTCGTCCGGCGCCGTTCCGCCCTGGTGGAGGGCAGCATCTCACTGAGAGATGGCACAACCCTTGTCATCGACAAGCAGAGCCTGCTGCTGCCCCTCGAGCGGGCCCTGCACTCCCTTTCCTGGGGGATGGTCTTCCTGGCCACGGCGTTTGCGATCGCCCGTATGACGTGACGCCGCTGAGTCAGTTCGCCGCCTCCAGCCGTCTTCGGAACCCAGCCACCGTGGTGGCCACGACCATGTCGTGACCCCACTGGAGGAGCGGGTGACCGAAACGGCTCGCGAGACGCATGGACCGCTGCATCATCTCCACCGTCCAGGCAACGTCGATGAGGGAACCGGCATCCGAGCCACGAAGCTCGAGCCTCGCCTCTCCTTCCAGATCACCGCTCACCAACGCCAGGATTCGACGATACGGCTCACACTCGGTCAGCTCGATCCGTATGCGCATGCGGTAGGGCAGCGGTGGGGCGACGACGCCGTGCAGGACCGCCCCTGGTACCAATGCACCTCCCTCGAGTCGGAACTCCGAGAGCCAGGACCACCAGCTCTCGAACTGGTCGGCCTCCTCCATGGCACGCCACAGCTGCTCGGGCGAACACGCGAACTCATACTGATGCTGGTAGGAGATGGTCGGCCGGCGCGGCACGTGGTCAACGCTAGGGGGCCGGGCCGGCCGCGCGTGGAGGGCCGCCCGCACGGCAAGCTGGCACCATGCCAGACACTGACACCGTGACCCTGGTCGCCGGCCGCCCCGTCCGCCGTATGGGGTTCGGCGCCATGCAACTGCCCGGGCCAGGGGTGTTCGGGCCGCCCAAGGACCGCGCGAGTGCGCTCGCCATCCTGCGCCGCGCGGTCGACGCCGGCGTGAACCACATCGACACGGCGCAGTTCTACGGGCCCGACGTCGCCAACCAGCTGATCCGCGAGGCGCTGTACCCGTATCCCGAGGACCTGGTCCTCGTCTCGAAGGTCGGGGCGCGGCGCGACGCAACGGGGCAGTGGCTGGCGGCACAGCGCCCCGAGGAGCTCCGCTCCGGGGTGGAGGCCAACCTGGCCTCCCTCGGCCTCGACCAGGTTCCCGTGGTCAACCTCCGTCGTCACCCCGGCGGGGAGGTGTCCTTCGGGGAGCAGTTGGCGGCGATGGTCGTGCTGCGGGACGAGGGTCTGATTGGCGGCATTGGCCTCAGCACCGTTTCGCTCGCGGAGTATCGCGAAGGAACCGGCGCGACGGAGATCGCCTGTGTGCAGAACGCCTACAGCGTCGCCGACCGCTCCGATCAGGAGGTGTTCGACGCGTGCGCGGCGGACGCCGTGCCCTACGTGCCGTACTTCCCTCTCGGCTCTGCCTTCCTGCCGGACAAGCCGGTGTTGAGCCACCCGGCGGTGCTCAGGACCGCCGAGCGCCTCGAGGTCACGCCCGCCCAGGTGGCCCTGGGCTGGCTGCTGCAAAGAGGACCAAACGTTCTGCTGATCCCGGGCACCTCCTCACTCGGTCACCTGGAGGAGAACTTGAGCGCCGCCGACCTCGTGCTCGACGCCGAGGCGCTGGCGCTGCTGGGTTGATCTGACAGCGGCGACGAACGAACCAAAGGACCTCCCGTTGCGTCATCCCTGACGACGGGCGCGGTGCGCGCCCGCTCGAACACGTTCGGGAGGCCGCTCCATGTCCGAAGGCAACGATGTACACACCCCTCTAGGCACACAGCCCGAATCCACCCACCGCCGGTGGCGCCCTGGCTTCCGGATCACCGTCGCCGCGCTGGCCGTCGGCGCCCTACTCGTCGGCGGCACCGGACTCGGGTTGGCGTTCAGCGCTGGCGCCACCACGCCGGTCGCCACCCCCGTCGGCTGCAGCACGTCGCAGCCGCGGCTGACCGTGCAGGGCACCGGCCAGGCCGACGGCACGCCGGACGTCCTCACCGCGGTCTTCGGGTTCAGCAGCACGGCCGCCAGCGCGACCGCGGCCCTGAATCAGAACAACGCCGAGGTCAATCAGGCGCTCCTCGCACTCTCGAGCAAGGGCGTAGCCCAATCCGACGTCCAGACCACGGGCCTCACGCTGGCACCCCAATACGTCTATCCCAATGGCGTGCAGACGCGGAACGGCTTTGCGGCCACCAACACGGTGACGGCGAAATTGCGGGACACCAAGACCGCGGGCGACGCCATCGACACCGTGGTGAACGCGACGGGCGACGCGGCCACCATTGACTCGCTGAACTTCTCCTTCGCCAACCCGGCCCAGGTGGAGGACCAGGCGCGCTCGCATGCGGTGCACCAGGCGGTTGCGCACGCTGCCGCGATGGCCGCAGCGGCGGGACGGCGGCTGGGACCCGTGTGCTCGCTCACGGACAACACCCAGCCGTCGCTCTTCGGGCCGTACTCCGGTGCGGGGAACGCCGCGTCGACCAACCAGGCTGCCGCCGTGCCGGTCGAGCCGGGGAGCCAGACCGAGACCGACCAGGTGACGATGGTCTACGCGCTGCGATCGCGCTGACGCCGTCGGCGCTGCCGTGGCGTGTCAGGCGGCCAATGCGTCGAGCAGTAGATGACCGGGAATCCGCCCGGGTCGCCGTAGGACTGGCACTCGATCCGCCGCCCGTCGGGCAGCACGATCAGCCGGTTGTCACTCTGGCTCAGCGGTTCTTCCAATTCGGCGTCCGCTTCTCGGCGAAGGCCTTCGGTCCCTCCTTGGCGTCCTCGCTGCTGAAGACCTCGCTCGAGAGCTCCGACTCGATCCGGTAGGCCTCCTTCATGTCCACCGCCAGCCCGCGCAGCACCGACTCCTTCGTCTTGCGGACGGCGAACGGCCCGTTGGCCGTGATGCGGTGGGCGTACTCCAACGCCCGCTCCATCAGGTCGGCCGGCCGGCACACCTCGTTGAGCACCCCCATCTCCAACGCACGCTGCGCCGGGATCTGGTCGGCGCACAGCAGGAACTCCATGGCCGCCGGGAAAGGCACCTGGCGGGGAAGCCGGACCGTCGTGCCGCCACCGGCGAACAACCCGCGCTTGGGCTCCATCACCGCGAAGGTCGCGGTGTCCGAAGCCACCCGGATGTCGGTGCCGCCGAGCATCTCCATGCCGCCGGCCACGCAGGTGCCGTTCACGGCCGCGACGATCGGCTTGTAGAGCCTCGTCCCCCGCAACACTGCCCTGACGCCGTCGTCGAGCCGGTAGCCGCCGAGCTCCTCGGGGTGCTGACCGTCCTTCATCTTCTGGTGGAGCTCGGTGACCTGCGGGATGTAGGTCTTCAGGTCGGCGCCGACGCAGAAGTCCTTGCCCACGCCGGTGACGATCGCCACGTAGGCGTTGTCGTCCTCGCCGAAACGGTCCCAGGCGCAGCGCAATTGGTAGAAGTGCTCCATGTCCATGGAGTTGCGCGCCTCGGGCCGGTTGATGGTGATGGTGACGATGTGGTCGTCACCCGCGACGTAGTCGATCGACATGGGCTCCGCTCTCTCGTGGTTGGGCGTTCGGACCGGTCGGGGTCACGGGCGGCCGGGGCATCCGGCCGCGAGACGTCGGTTCAGTCCTTGTCCATCATCTTCTCGAGGCGCGTCGAGAAGCTGCTGACGCTGACGATGCCGTCTTCGTTCGTCTTCGTGTGCCCCCGGGCCCTCGAGACCAGCGACACGTCGACGTCGGAAGCCTCCGCCCGTAGCGCGGCCACGGTGCACTTCTCGCGAGGCCGCACCGAGAAGGGGTCGAACCGGAAGTGCTTCATGGCGTTGAGGTGGGTCATCTTGTCGATGTCCTGGTCCGAGACGCCGTCGAGATACTTCATCAAGGCCTCGGGCGACTGCGGCCACGTCGAGTCCGAGTGGGGGTAGTCGCACTCCCACGTGATGTTGTCGATGTTCATGTACTGGCGGCTCTGCACGCCGAAGGCGTCGTCGATGAAGCAGGTGATGACACGGTCCTTGAACACCTGACTCGGCAGCTGGTCGCCGAAGTCCTGGCCCGTCCACTTGTGGTGGTGCTGATACACGTAGTCGATGCGCTCGAGCGCGTAGGGGATCCAGCCGATGCCGCCCTCGGAGAGCGCGAAGTGCAGGTCCTTGTACTTGCGCAGGATCGGCGACCAGACGAGGTCCGCGGCCGCCTGGACCATGTTGATCGGCTGCAGGCTGATCATCACGTCGATCGGCGCCTCGATGGAGGTCATGAGGATCTGCGACGAGGAGCCGAGATGCATGCAAACGATGGTCCCCTCGTCGGCGCAGGCCGTCCAGAAGGGGTCCCAGTGCGAGTTGTGCAGCGACGGCCAGCCGAGTTTCTCGGGGTTCTCGGAGAAGGTGACGGCGTGGCAGCCCTTCTTGGCCACTCGGCGCACCTCTTCGGCCCCGAGCTCGGGGTCCCAGATGACCGGGATCGACAGTGGGATGAAGCGTCCGGGCTCGGCGCCGCACCACTTGTCGATGTGCCAGTCGTTGTAGGCACGCACCATGGCGAGCGCCTCGTCCTTGTCCTGGCGCCGAGCGAAGAGCTGGCCGCAGAACTGGGGGAAGGACGGGAAGCACATAGAGCCGAGCACGCCGTTGACCGACATGTCGCGCACCCGCTCGTGCACGTCGTAGCAGCCGACCCGCATGTCGTCGAGCGAGGTGGGCTCGATCCCGTACTCCTCGGGCGGTCGTCCGACGACGGCGTTCAGGCCGACGTTGGGGATGACGTTGCCGTCGTAGAGCCAGACGTCCGTGCCGTCCTGCTGGCGGACCAGTTTGGGCGCCGCGTCCTGGTACTTGGCCGGCAGCAGCCCGTCGAACATCCCCCGTGGTTCGATGACGTGGTCGTCGACGCTGACCAGGATCATGTCTTCGGTGCGCATCGCAGTCCTCCCCTTGTTGCCTTGTGCCCAGATACCTCGTGACCTGGCGGTGCCCGCGTTCCCTGACACCCGTGTCATTCACCTTACGCGCCCCCTGGCCGGGCGTGCGAAGCAGGCCTGCATCTGGGCGCCGGCCGCCCGCTTCGGCCGGACGCCGTCACGGCGGCCTTAGCCCGGAGGCACCGGGTCCGCCCGCCGTCCCGACGGGAGGCGGATCGGTGCGGCAGCCTCCTACTGGGGCGGCGCCGAACGAACGGGCGTCGTCGCCTGGGTGGGCATGACGTTGGAGGTCGGCGGCGGGTAGGGGATGCCCTCGTCGACGGTCCCCAGAAGGGCGTTCGCGATGACCTCTTCGTCGACCTGGACGTTGAGCAGCGGCGCCGGGGGCAGCGACGGCTTGGCGTCGACCGGCGCCCGGCCCAGGGCCAGCGCCGAGGTCAGGTCGCCCACCGCTCCGCGGCGCCACGCCGACAGGTTAGGCACGGTCACGCCGAAGCGCGTCTCGATGAAACGCAACGTCGACGTGTGGTCGAACGTGTCGCTAGCGAGGTACCCGCCCCGCGTGAACGGCGACATGAGGATGCACGGGACTCGGAAGCCGAGGCCCACCGGCCCTGCGATGCCCGACGCGGTCGAAGGCAACGGGCTCACGGTCACGTACTCGCCCGGCGTGCCCGCCGGCGCGACCGGCGGCGGCACGTGGTCGAAGAAGCCGCCGTTCTCGTCGTAGTTGAGGATGAAGAGCGTGGAGGCCCACACCTCGGGGTTCGACGTGAGGATGTCGAGGACGGTCTTGACCAGGTTCTCGCCCCAGGGCGGCGCGGTGGCTGGGTGCTCGCATTGAAAGATGGGGCCGTGGATCCAGCTCACCTCCGGCAAGGTGTTCGCTGCGACGTCCGCGGCGAACCCGGCAGGGAAGTTCTGTGCCAGTGCGTTGGCCGCGAGCTCGAGACCTCGGGTGGTCGTCTCCGTGTAGGCCTTGAAGTAGGGCAGCGGGTTGAAGAACGCCAGGCCCGTCGGGTCGTTGTACACCTTCCACGAGACACCGGCGTCGAGCAGGGCCTCGGGCATCGTCTCCCAGGTGAACTTGCCGGCCTGCGCGGCGCGGCCCGTCGTCTGGGTGATCAGCACCGGCCCGCCGCCGGTGCCGGCCGGGTCGATGGTTCCCGACAGCGCCATCACGCGGTTGGGGTCGGTCGGCCCGAGCACCGAGCAGAAGTAGCCGTCGCAGATGGTGAACGCGTCGGCCAGCGCGTAATAGAAGGGAAGATCCGAGCGCTGGAAGTAGCCCATGGTGGGGGCGAAGTTCTTTACCCCGTCGTCGAACATGTGCACGTTCACCCACTGGTCCATCGCGCCGTTGTCCCAGCACTGGTGCTGTGGGCCCCACTCGTGCGTGATGTCGTTCGTGCAGTCGCCGTTCTTCGTCGGGAACTGCATCTGGAGGCGGAACGGCTCCATGTGCCCGCTGGCCTCCGCGCCGACGCCGGGCTGGTAGCCGGCCTGCTGGAAGACACCGGGGAGCGCGCTCGGGTCGGAGAAGCCGCGGACGCTCGACATGGTGCCGTAGTAGTGGTCGAAGGAGCGGTTCTCCTGCATGAGGATCACCACGTGCTTGATGTCGCTCAGCGTGGGGTTGGACGTGACGTCGATAGAGAGGGCGTTCTCGATGGAGGCGCCGGCGGCGGCGGAAAGGCCCGATGCGGCTGCGGCGCCGGCACCGAGGGCCAGGCCGCCTTTCAAGAGGTTGCGCCGGCTGAGGCCGTTCCTGGCACTGTCCCGCCGAGCCCGCCGTCGCGCAGCAGCCCGGTCGTCCCGCTCATTCGTACCCATTGCACCCGCTCCTCGCCGCATTGGTGCGTGGCCCGGCTCCGCCGCCGGGCCCGCCTTATGGGAACGGAAGGCTAACGGGAGTCTTGCTGGGGAGCCTGGATGCCGGTCCCCCTGTTCACGCGCTGGCCACGTGCAGTTCGCGCTCGCTGCGCTCGGCCGTCGTCCTGGCGGCGGCCACGCCACGCCGGGGCAGGATGATGTCGTCGATGATCCCGTAGTCCCGGGCCTCCTCGGCGGTCATGTAGTGGTCGCGGTCGATGTCCTGCGCGACCTGCTCGACGGGGCGGCCGGTGTGGTGGGCGATGATCTCGGACATCCGGTGCGTGAGGGCGAGCACCTCGCGTAGCTGGATCTCCATGTCCGACGGCGCGCCACGGGTCCCGGCCGAGCCCTGGTGGATCATGATGCGCGAGTTCGGCAGCGCGAAGCGCTTCCCGGCCGCGCCGCCGGCGAGGATCATCGCGGCGGCCGACATGCCCATGCCGCAGCAGATGGTCGAGACGTCGGGCTCGACGTGCTGCATGACGTCGTAGATCGCCATGCCGGCGTACGCCACGCCGCCGGGGGAGTTGATGTAGAGGTAGATGTCCCGTTCGTTGTTCTGGGCCTCGAGGAACAGCATCTGGGAAATGATCAGGTTGGCCACTTGGTCGTCGACCTCCTGGCCCAGGAACACGATCCGCTCGCGCAGCAGCTGCGAGTAGATGTCGAAGGCGCGGTCGCCCCGGTTGCCCTCCTCGATCACGGTGGGGACGAGGACCTGGCGGAGGTGGCGGTCGGGATGGGTCATGGCGGTGCTCCTTCTCCTGGGCTTCCTGGTCCATTCGAGGTTATATCAAATGTGAGATAATGGTGCTCCGTGAGCGAGCGCCGTCACCCGACCGTCTTTCCGGGCTTCAAGGAGATGGCCGAGCGGCGCCGCGCGGTGTCCGGCCAGCTGCTCTCGCTGCGCCGCGAGCTGGGGCTGTCCCAGGCCGAGGTGGCGACGCGGATGGGGACCTCGCAGTCGGCGGTGGCACGCTTCGAGGCCGGCGACCTGGACGTCCGCCTCTCGACCGTCGAGCGCTACACGATGGCGCTCGGCGCGCGGCTGGAATGGAGGATCGAATATGAGTGATCGAGGTGTTGGCAAGGCCGCAGGCCGGCCGGAGTGGCCATGGCTGCCACAGCCGGGCCTGCCACCGCTGCCGGGTCTGCCCGGGCTGCCGGGTCTGCCCGGGTTGCCCGACCTCGGCGGCTCGCGCGGCGGCACCGGCACCGAGCTCTCAGAGCTCCTGGCGCGCCGCTTGATGGAGCAGCGCGTCGTCCTCTTGCACGGCCCGCTCGACGACGCAACGGTCACCCGCGTCTCCGCCGAGCTCATGACGCTCGATGCCGAGGGCGACGACGCCGTGACGCTGCGCATCGACTGTGGCGAGGCGGCCCTGGCGCCGGCGCTGACACTCATGGACGTGATCGAGCTGATGGGCGTGCCGGTGTGGGCCGTGTGTCTCGGACAGGTCGGTTGGGGTGCGATCGGTGTGCTCGCGATGTGCGACCACCGCGCCGCCATGCCGAGCACACGCTTCACGCTGTCGGAGCCGGCGACCCACATGGAGGCGCACGTGCGGAACGTCGCCCAGTGGGCCGAGCTGCGCGCCGCCGAGCGCGGGCGCTTCTGCGAACGGGTGGGCGCGGCAGTGGGCAGGCCGGCAGAGGAGGTCGGTGCGGACCTCGAACGGGGTCGGTTCTTCGGCGCCGCCGAAGCGTTGGAGTACGGGCTCCTCGACGAGGTCTGCCGCCCCGACGCCGACGTTCGCAGGCTGCCGGGCTCGGGTTCGGGCTCGGGCTCGACGCCGCCGATCGGGTTCCGGCCGCTGCATTGATTCGCTGACCGATACCCGGCGACGCCCTCCCCGGCGACCTCGGGGTGTGCGTACGATGCTGGCGATGCCAGGCGACACAGAACCCCGAATCGCACCGTTGCCGCCGGAGGAGTGGGACGACCGGCTGCGCGCCATCCTCGAGGCATCCCCGGGCGGGACCGAAGAGCCGATGCACATCTTCGCCACGTTGGCGAGGGCGCCGGAGTTGTTCCGCCGCTGGATGGGCTTTGGCGGCGCGCTCCTCTACGGCAGCCTGCCGAGCCGGCTCTCCGAGATCGTCATCTTGCGCACCGCCTATCGCTTCGACGGTTTCTACGAATGGGCCCAGCACGTCGAGATGGGTCAGGGGCGCGGCGTCACCCTCGAGGAGATGGAGGCACTTGGCGGCGATGCGGCCGTGCTGGACGCCGTCGACTGGGCCCCGCTCGAGCGGGCCGCGCTGCGGGCCGTCGACGAGACGCGGGAGCACGGTGGGGTGTCCGACTCGACGTGGGCGGATCTGTCGCAGCACCTCGACGAGGCCGGCCTCATCGAACTGCTGATGCTGATCGCGCACTACATGATGCTGACCACCGTGCTGCGTTCGATCCGCATGCAGGCAGAGCCCCGGGCGCTCGGCCAGGCCAAGCTCGTGCGCGGCGGCCCGGGCCCGGGATCCTGAGGCCAGAGACCAAGATCACGGAATCACAGAAAGGAGGCCTGACGTCGTGAGCCCGCTCCTCGATGGACGTTGCATCGCCGTGATGGGCGCCGGCACCCAGCCCTCCCGCGACCCGGACGCGCCCGTCGGCAACGGCCGCGCCATCGCAGTCCGCGCCGCCCGTGAGGGCGCGTCGGTCGTCTGCGTCGACAAGGACGAGGGTGCGGTCGAGGAGACCTGGCGCCTCATCACCGAGGAGGGCGGCAAGGCCGCCGTTGTCGTCGCCGACGTCACGACCGAGGAAGGTTGCCGGCTCGCCGTCGCCGACGAGTCGGGTCTGACGCCCGACGGCATCGTGCTCAACGTCGGCACCGGCTTCGGCATGGGTGTCGCCGGCACGTCGCCCGACGACTGGGACCGCACGTTCGCACTCAACCTGCGCGCGCACTTCATGGTCGTCAAGCGGGCGCTCGTCACCCTGCCGGACAACTCGTCGATCGTGTTCATCGGATCGGTGGCCGGCCTGCGGCCGGGCAGCCGCATCCCCGCCTACGACGCGTCCAAGGCGGGCCTCATCGGACTGAACCGCCACGTCGCCATGGAGGGCGCCCGCCGCGGCATCCGGTCCAACGTGTTGTGCCCCGGCCTGATCGACACACCGCTCGGCCGCGCCGCCTCGGCCGGCCGTCCCTCGCGTACCCGGACACCGGTGCCGCTCGGCCGCGAGGGCACGGCATGGGAGGTGGCGGCCACGGCCGTCTTCCTCCTTTCCGAAGAGGCCAGCTACATCACCGGGCAGGTGCTGGCGGTCGACGGAGGGCTCACCCTGCTGTGAACGCCCGATGAGCGCCGCCCACTCGGCCCAGCCGAGGTCAGGGCCGTTCGTCGCCTCGAAGAAGCCGCGCCTCGGCCGGCGGATGGCACGGTTCAACCGCGCGGTGGCCAACCCCGTCGCCGTCCACGTTGCGGGCCTCGTGCCCGGGATGGGCATCGTGATCCACGTCGGCCGTCGTTCGCGCACCGTCTACCGCACCCCGGTCCTGATCTTCCGGACGAAAGACGGCTACCGGATCGCGCTCACCTACGGCCGCGACGCCGAGTGGGTCAAGAACGCGCTCGCGCACGGTGCGGTCCGGCTGATCTCCATGCGCCGCGCGCACGAGCTGTCCGATCCCGAAATGGTCTCGGACCCGCACGGCCAACACATGCCGGGACCGGTGCGCCTCTTCCTGCGGCTGTTGCGAGTCTCGGACTTCATCGACTTCCACGCCGCGCGCTGACACCGGTGAACGGAGCGGCGATGGGCGCCTGCCGCAGCGGACGCTTGGCGTCGGCGGGCACGCAAGAGAAGTTGGTGAACCTGGCCCCCGCGTACGAGTAGTAATAGCTGCCCGCCTTGGCGCAGTGGGCGGCCGCCCACCGCAGATCGGGGCTGCGGCTCAGAGGCCGTGTCGCGACGTTGACGAACCTGACGCGGCCCTCGGCCACGTAGCGGATGAACTGCGCCAGCGTCGGGGTCGACACGTCGCCCGTGTAGCCGCCGATGGGGAGGAATTCGTGCCCCGTGGCGAGCATGTCGTCGCTCGCACCCAGCGTCGTCTCGATCGTGTTCGCCGAGACGTCGGGCCGCAGCCGCGACGTGAATTGCGTGAGGACCCTTTGCAACTGAGGAAACTCGTCGGCCGAGATCCTTGTGACCTGGTTGCGTGCGGCCGTGGCATAGGGCGAGTCGAATGGCCCGAGCTCTTCCATCACGACGAGGCCCGAGGCCCACGCGCTGCCCAAGAGGATGGCGAGCACGGCCAGCACCGGCCCCACACTGAGGGCCCACACCGAGGCATGGCGCGGAAGAAGCGACCCGAACAAGATGCCCGCCGCCAGTCCTCCGACCACGACCAACGACGCGATGATCCAGACGCGGACGCCGACGTAAGCGGGGACGAGCGCGATCAGCGCAGCGACCGTCGCGAGCATGGTGACAGCCAGCCCGGCGCGCACCGCGCGGGAACGTCGTCTTTGCCATGCGAGCCGGGCCCCGAAGGCGCACAGGGCCGCCACGGCCGGCACGAGCGCGGCCAGGTAGTAGGAGTTGATCAGACGTCCCGCGCTGAAGAACGCGAAAAGGAACACGAGCCACGTGCACCAGAGCACGACCGCAGCACGGGGCGGGTCTGTTCTCGGCTCGCGGCGGCGCACGACGAAGACGGCGATCGCCGATACGAGTGCCGGCAGCAGGAGCCAGGCCCCGTCGTGGCCGAAGGGACCGTGCAGGAGGCGGTCCCAGGCGGTGTTGACGCCGGCGGTGCTGACCTGGTGCTCCGTGGAATAGCGGGCCAGGGTGACGATCCACTTCGAGGGTGCGTGGCACCCGGCACGCGAGAACACGCCCGATATGCCGACGCGGGCCAGCCCGTTGTAGCCGAACACCTGCGAGAAAACTGAGTTGTCGCAGCTCCCGTCGATGTAGGGACGGCTCGACGCCGGCACGAGGGTCACCGCGGTCACCCAGCTGAGCGAGACCACCACGGTGACCGCCGCCGACAACGCAACGTCCCGAAGCCGGCGAAGGAAGGAAGCAGTGGGTGCGGCGAGCAGATACGCCGCGTACAGCGCTGGGAGGACGAGCCAGGCCTGCAGCATCTTCGTCTGGAACGCGAAACCGACGAGCACCCCTGCCCACAACAGGGAACGGAGCCGGCCGGTGGTGTACGCCCGCGTCACCGCATCGGCCGCCAGCACCACCAGAAGGATCAAGAGCGAGTCGGAGATGTTGCCCCGGTCGAGCAGGATCACCACCGGGCTTCCCGCCATGATCACGGCCGCCAGCAATCCCGCGCCCGCACCGGCGACGCGGCGGACCACCCGATAGAGGACGAGGACGGTCACCATGCCCTCGATCACCTGTGGCAGCACGATCGCCCACACGTGGAACCCGAAGATCCGTAGTGACAGCGCCTGGAACCACAGCGCGCCGGGCAGCTTGTCCACGGTGATCGTGCCCCAGGGGTCGGCGGCGCCAAAGAAGAAGTTGTGCCAACTCATCGCCATGCTGCGCGCGGCGGCGCCGTAGAACGACTCGAGGTAGGCGCTGTTGATGCCCCAGGCGTAGGCGAGCCCGGCCAGCGCGGTGACGGCCAGGAGTGCCGGTCGCGCCCATCCGGGCTGGCCTTCGGGGGAGCGCCAGAACTGGAGACGTCTTCGCTGTCCTGATCGGGCGTCGACCGTTGCGAGGTCCGCGTGCTCTACCGCCCGAATCCCCCTCCGCTCGTCGCTCCCCGGCGGGTCAATCTAGACGATCGTCATCCGCGGTCCGACGCGTCGGGGCAGGTGAGATGCTTTCTTTCTGTCGCTAGGCAACCTTTTGCGGCCCCGGGAGGGTTGAAAGCAGTGATGGACCGACGACGCGGCCGAGCGCCGGTACGACAGGAGTTCGACCGCTTCGTCGCTGAGGCCGGCGACGGGCTCCTCCGTGCCGCCTACCTCATCACGTGGGACCTGGCCGACGCCGAAGACCTCGTCCAGGACTGCCTCTTCAAGGTCGCCCGCCGCTGGCCCCGGGTTCGCAGGATGGAACACCCTGCGGCGTACGCGCGCACCGTGCTCGTCCACCTCGCGCTCGACGACGGGAAGCACCGCTCGCGCCGCCGCGCCGAGCTCGCCGAAGCGGCCACCGCATCCTTCGATCAGCATGAGGACGAAACCGCGGTCCGGGTGCTCGGACGCGTCGAGGCCAGTGCGGACCTGATGCAGGCGCTCGCAGAACTGCCTCCTCGCCAACGCGTCGCGCTGGTCCTGCGCTACTTCGAGGACCTCTCCGAAGCGGACGTCGCCGAGACGATGGGTTGCTCGGTCGGCACGGTCAAGAG
>DATMMN010000118.1:0-16584 GCA_035569675.1 Acidimicrobiales bacterium
TCGAGCCGGGCAGACGTGTCGTGGTGGCGGCGCGCCTCGAGTTGCAGCGCCGGCCCTTCGCCCAGGCCACCCTCGGGCCCGCCGAGTTGGAAACCCTCGGTGAACATCGCCACCATCTCGGGGTTGTCCGCCCGCCAGGCGGCGTCCCAGCGCGTGTCGAGCAACAGCAGACGCTTGTCCAGCGCGGCCTGCACATCGAGGCCGACCAGCTCGTGCAGGGGATACGACGCCCCGCCCTCGCCTCCGGCCGAAGTGCACGCCAGCACGAGGCGTCGGACGCGCTCGGGGTGCCGGATGGCCAGCTCTTGGGCGACCATGCCCCCGAAGGAGACGCCGACCACGAGGCACGCCTCCCAGCCCATCGCGTCGAGCAGGCCGGCGGCGTCGTCCGCGTAGTCGGTCATCGTGTAGGGGCCGGCCGGGACGGCCGACCGGCCCAGGCCGCGTTGGTCGTACTGCAACAGTTCGAACGCGGCGAACTGGGTCCCGTCGGTCAGACGGGGCGAACGGCGCAAGTCGGCCCCCGTGCCCGAGATGAACAGCAGGCGCTCCCCCGCCCCCTCCAGCTCGTAGTAGAGGTCGATGCCGTTGGCGCGTGCGAAGGGCACGGCCGAAGCTCAGCGCAGGGCCAACTGGCCCGGCATGATCGGCGCCGGCAACGAGGTCGTGCCCATGAGCCAGCGGTCCACCGCCGCCGCGCAGGAGCGCCCCTCCGCGATGGCCCACACGATGAGGCTCTGGCCCCGCGTCTGGTCCCCGCAGACGAACACACCGTCGACGTTGGTCGCCCAATCCCGGTCCGCCGCCACGCTGCCGCGCGGCCCGACCTCGACACCCAGTTCATCGACGGCGTTGCGCCGCTCCGTGCCCAGGAAGCCCATCGCCAGCAGGACGAGCTCGCACTCCAGCTCGAACTCGGTGCCTGGGACGACCTCGAAGACCGGGCGCCCGTCCTCGTTGCGCATCTCGACGGTGTGCCCGCGCAGGGCCCGCACGGCACCCGAGCCGTCGTCGACGAACTCGGTGGTCGTCACGGAGAAGAGGCGCTCGCCGCCCTCCTCGTGCGCGGCCGAGCTGCGCAGGATCAGCGGCCACACCGGCCACGGATTGTCCGCCAGCCGATCGCTCGGAGGCTCGGGCATGATCTCGAACTGGTGCACCGAGGCCGCGCCCTGGCGGTGCGCCGTGCCGAGGCAGTCGGCGCCGGTGTCGCCGCCCCCGATGATGACGACGCGCTTGCCGGAGGCCGTGATCGGCGACGACGCCAGCGCGCCCTCCTGGACCAGGTTCGCCGGCTTGAGGTACTCGAGCGCGTAGTGGACGCCGTCGAGCTCTCTCCCCGGCACCGGGAGGTCGCGCGGCAAGGTGGCGCCCCCGGCCAGCACGATCGCGTCGAACTCCGCCCGCACCTCGGCGGCCGGTCGCACCTGCACGCCCGGGGCGCTCGCCGTCCCCAGGCCGCGCTCCTCCCCTGGCTCGATCACATCGTCGCCGGACACGCCCGATCGCTCGGGGTCGCCGCCGACCGAGGTCGAGCAGACGAACGTGACGCCCTCGGCCTCCAGCTGGGCCAGGCGGCGGTCCAGCACCGCCTTCTCCATCTTGAATTCCGGGATCCCGTAGCGCAGCAGACCGCCCGGCTTCTCGGCCCGCTCGAAGATGGTCACCTGGTGCCCGGCGCGCGCCAACTGCTGTGCCGCCGCCAGCCCGGCCGGTCCCGACCCGCCGACGGCTACCGACTTGCCCGTGTGCACCGTCGTCGGGTGGGGCGTGACCCAGCCCTCGCCCCACGCCCGCTCGACGATCTCGTACTCGATCCGCTCGATGGTCACCGGGTCCTCGTTGATCCCCAGCACGCATGACGCCTCGCAGGGAGCCGGACAGAGCCGCCCGGTGAACTCGGGAAAGTTGTTCGTCGCGTGCAGCCGCTCCATGGCTTCGGGCCAGTCGTCGCGGTACACGAGGTCGTTCCATTCGGGGATGAGGTTCCCGAGGGGGCACCCGTCGTGGCAGAAGGGGATGCCGCAGTCCATGCACCGGGCACCCTGCTCCTTCGTCGACTCCTCCGGGAAGGCCTCGTAGACCTCCTTCCAGTCGCGCAGGCGAACCGGCACCGGCCGCCGGCGCGGCAGCTCCCGCCCGTGCTCCATGAAGCCGGTCGTCTTACCCATGCGAGGCCACCATCACGGCCTCGTCCACCGAGCGCCCCTCCGCCTCGGCCAGGCGTGTCGCCTCGAGGATGCGCCGGTAGTCGCGCGGCATGACCTTCACGAACTCATGGACGTCGGTCTCCCAATGCTCGAGCAGCCGGGCCGCCACGGCGGATTCGGTCTCGACGCCGTGGCGCTCCACCAGTGAGCGCACCCGGAAACTGTCGGTCGCGTCCAGCGGCTCGACGTCGACCAGCTCCAGGTTGACGCGCTGCCCGAAGCTGCGCGTCGGGTCATAGACGAAAGCCACGCCGCCCGACATCCCGGCTGCGAAGTTGCGGCCGGTCGGCCCGAGCACCACCACCAGCCCGCCCGTCATGTACTCGCACCCGTGGTCGCCCACGCCCTCGACCACCGCGGTGGCCCCGGAGTTGCGCACGCAGAAGCGCTCCCCTACCTGACCCCGGATGAACACCTCGCCGCCGGTGGCGCCGTAGAGGATGACGTTGCCCGCGATTATCTGCTCCTCGGCGACGAACGGCGACTCCAGCGGCGGTCGCACGATGAGACGCCCGCCCGAGAGCCCCTTACCGAAGTAGTCGTTGGCGTCGCCGTAGAGGCGCATCGTCACGCCGTGCGGCACGAAGGCGCCGAAGCTCTGGCCGGCCGAGCCGAAGAAAGTCAGCGAGATCGTGTCGTCAGTCAGCCCGGCCGCGCCGAAGCGCCGGCTGATCTCTGAGCCAAGCAACGTCCCCACCGTCCGGTCCACGTTGGAGATCGGCAGCTCCATCGAGACGGGCGCGCCACCGTCGAGCGCGGGCGAGCACGCGTCCATGAACTCGTGGTCGAGCGCCTTCTCGAGCCCGTGGTCCTGGAGCCGCAACTGACGCCGCCCCATCGTCTCGGGCACGTCCGGTTGGGCCAGGACCGCCGACAGGTCGAGTCCGGACGCCTTCCAGTGGCTGATCGCGGTCTCGGTGTCGAGCAGGTCGACGCGGCCGATGGCCTCGTCCAGGGAGCGCAGTCCGAGCGACGCCAGCAGCTCGCGCACCTCCTCCGCGATGTACTCGAAGAAGGTCTCGACGAATTCCGGCTTGCCGTTGAACTTCTTGCGCAGCGCAGGCGTCTGCGTGGCAATCCCGACCGGGCAGGTGTCGAGATGGCAGACCCGCATCATGATGCAACCGGACACCACCAACGGCGCCGACGCGAAGCCGTACTCCTCCGCGCCGAGCAACGCGCCGACGAGCACGTCGCGCCCCGTCTTCAGCTGGCCGTCGACCTGGACCACGATGCGGTCGCGCAGGCCGTTGAGCAGCAGCGTCTGCTGGGTTTCGGCCAGGCCGATCTCCCACGGAATGCCCGCGTGCTTCAGCGAGGTGAGCGGGGCGGCGCCCGTACCGCCGTCGTGCCCCGAGATCAGCACGACGTCGGAGTGGGCTTTGGCCACCCCGGCCGCCACGGTCCCCACGCCGACCTCGGCCACCAGCTTCACGTGCACGCGGGCTCGCGGATTCGAGGACTTGAGGTCGTGGATGAGCTGAGCGATGTCCTCGATGGAATAGATGTCGTGATGCGGCGGCGGCGAGATCAGCCCGACGCCCGGCGTCGAGCTGCGCGTCTTCGCGATCCAGGGCCACACTTTGTTCCCGGGCAGCTGGCCGCCCTCCCCCGGCTTTGCGCCCTGCGAGATCTTGATCTGCAGGTCGTCGGCGTTGACCAGGTATTCACCGGTCACCCCGAAACGCCCCGAGGCCACCTGCTTGATCGCGCTCCGGCGCAGGTCGCCGTTCGCGTCCCGCGTGTAGCGGTCGGCATCCTCGCCGCCTTCGCCGGTGTTGGAACGGCCCCCGATGCGGTTCATGGCGATCGCGAGCGTCTCGTGCGCCTCCTTTGAGATCGACCCGTAGGACATGGCGCCTGTAGAGAAGCGGGACATGATCGAGGAGATCGGTTCGACCTCGTCGATCGGAATCGGCCCGCCCGCCGCCGGCTTGAGCCGCAGCAGCCCGCGCAGCGTCCCGAGACTCTCGGCCTGGTCGTCAACGGCCGCCGTGTACTCCTTGAAGATCTCGTAGCGCTTGGAGCGCGTCGCGTGCTGCAGCTTGAACACGGTCTTGGGGTTGAAAAGGTGGAACTCGCCTTCGCGGCGCCACTGGTACTCGCCCCCCACCTCGAGCTCGCGGTGCGCCAACTCGGCGGGCCGCGGCTCGTGCGCCCGCAGGTGGCGCTCGGCCACCTCGGCCGCCAGCACCGACAGCCCGACGCCGCCGATGCGCGACGAGGTGCCCGTGAAGTACTCGTCGACGATGCCCGCATCGAGCCCGATCGCCTCGAAGACCTGGGCGCCGGTGTAGGAGGCGACCGTGGAGATCCCCATCTTGGACATCACCTTCAGCACGCCCTTGCACGCGGCCTTGATGTAGTTGCGCCGGGCCTGACGCGGCGAGACACCCTCGAGCAGCGCCTCGGAGATCATGTCGTCGATCGAGTCCAGGGCCAGGTACGGGTTCACGGCCGCCGCGCCGAACCCGATGAGCAGCGCCATGTGGTGCACCTCGCGGGCGTCGCCCGTCTCGACGACCAGACCCACCTTCGTGCGCGTCTTCTCGCGCACCAGGTGGTGGTGGATCGCAGCCGTCAGCAACAAGGAGGGAATGGGCGCCCAGTCCTCCGTGGCGTTGCGGTCGGAGAGGACGATGATGTTCGCGCCCTCCGCGATCGCGTCCGAGACCCGGCGCCGCACCTCCTCGATGGCCCGGCGCAGCGCCTCCCCGCCCGCCTCGGTGGGTGCACCCGCCCGGCCGGCCTCGCGCACGTCGAAGAGCCCGTCGACGGCGAAGGCCTTGAACCCCGGGGTCTCGCCGTGCTCGTTGACGTACATGAGCTTGGCCAGGTCGTCGCGGTCGATCACGGGCAACGGCAGGAGGATCTGGCGGCACGAGCCGCACCGCGCCTCGAGCAGGTTCGCCTCGGGCCCGATCGTCGCAGCCAGCGACGTCACCAGCTCTTCGCGGATGGCGTCAAGCGGCGGATTCGTGACCTGGGCGAAGAGCTGGGTGAAGTAGTCGAACAACAGGCGCGAGCGGTTCGACAGCACCGCGATGGAGGTGTCCGAGCCCATCGAGCCGATCGGCTCGGCGCCCGTGCGCGCCATCGGGGCGACAATGACTCGCAGCTCCTCGTTCGTGTAGCCGAACTGGCGCTGCTGGGTGACGACGCGTCCGTGCTGGGGCGTCAGCATCGTCCGGGCCGGGAGCTCATCGAGCCGCACCTGGTCGCTCGCGATCCACTCGTCGTAGGGATGCTCGGCGGCCAACTCGGCCTTGATCTCCTCGTCCTCGACCAGACGGCCCTTCGAGGTGTCGACGAGGAACATGCGGCCCGGCTGGAGGCGGCCCTTGCGGATGACGCGCTCGGGGGCGATGTCGAGCACGCCCACCTCGCTGGCGAGCACGACCAGGCCGTCGTCGGTGACCCAATAGCGCGACGGCCGCAGCCCGTTGCGGTCGAGGACTGCGCCGACGACGGTGCCGTCCGTGAACGAGATCGCCGCCGGCCCGTCCCACGGCTCCATCAGCGATGCGTGGTACCGGTAGAAGGCGCGCCGGTCGTGGTCCATGAGCGTGTGGTTCTCCCACGCCTCGGGGATCATCATCAGGACGGAGTGCGGCAGCGAGCGCCCTCCCAGGTGCAGGAGCTCGAGTACTTCGTCGAAGCTGGCCGAGTCGCTCGCCCCCGGTGTACAGATCGGGTAGATGCGCGACAGGTCGCCCTCGATCAGCGACGTTTCGAGAAGTGCCTCTCGGGCTCGCATCCAGTTGCGGTTCCCGGCGAGCGTGTTGATCTCACCGTTGTGGCAGAGATACCGGTACGGGTGCGCCAGCGGCCAGCTCGGGAACGTGTTGGTCGAGAATCGCGAGTGGACCAACGCCAGGCCCGACTCGAAGGCCGGATCGCGCAGGTCGGGAAAGAACTCGCGCAGTTGCTCGGAGGTGAGCATGCCCTTGTAGCAGATCGTGCGCGCGGACAGCGAAGGGAAGTACAGGTCGTCGACCGCGTGCTCGGCCCGCTTGCGCAGCACGAAGGCGCGTCGTTCGAGCGTCATCGTGTCGACCGCGGGTCCGGACGGCGCCACGAAGAGCTGCTCGATCCGCGGCATGGCCCCGAGCGCTGTCTTCCCGAGGCCCTCCGGCTCAATGGGCAACTGGCGCCAGCCGAGCACGGAGAGGCTCTCCTCGCCGGCGATCTGCTCCACCACGGTGCGCGCCTTGTGCGCGTCGTCCCCGTCGACGGGCAGGAACGCCAGGCCGACGGCATAGCCCCCCGCGCCGGGCAGCGTGAAACCGGCCGCCTCGGCAGCGCCCGCAAAGAAGCGGTGTGGGAGTTGCACCAGGATCCCGGCCCCGTCACCCGTCTCCACCTCGGCGCCGGACGCGCCGCGGTGGGCCAATCGTTCGAGGACGGTCAGTGCCTTGTCGACGATGTCGTGATCGGGCCGGCCGTGCAGATCCGCCACCATGCCGACACCACAGGCGTCGTGCTCGTAGTTCGGGTCGTAGAGGCCAGAGGCCATCGGCGTCCTTCCGAGGTGGGGAGAAGTTGAACGGTGACCGGGACGACGTTGGCCCGAAGGTGAATGACCAGGATACACGACGCCGCTCGTAGGCTTGACGCATGGCGCAGGTACACGTCGTGGGGGGCGGGGTCATCGCCCTCTCGAGCGCGTGGGAATTGTCACGGAACGGTCATGAAGTGACGGTCGTGTCACCGACGCCAGGGCGCGACGGCGCGTCGTGGGTGGCGGCAGGGATGCTCGCACCGGTGACCGAGGCACAGTTCGGCGAGTCCGCGCTGACGGCCTTGCTCCTCGAGGGCGCCGGACGCTGGCCTGCGTTCGCCGGCGCGCTCGAAGCGGCGAGCGGCCACTCCATCGGATACGACACCACGGGCACGCTCACGGTCGCGCTCGATGCGTCCGACCGTGCCAGCCTCGACGACCTCCTCGCCTACCAGCATTCACTCGGGCTCGATGCGGCGCGCCGCAGTGCGAGCGAGTGCCGCGACCTCGTTCCTGCGCTGAGTCCCTCGTTGCGTGGCGGCATCGAGGTGCCCGGCGACCACCAGGTCGACAATCGTGCGCTCCTCTCGGCCCTGCTCGAAGCGAACCGTGCCGCCGGGGTCACTTTCGACCGGGCAACGGTGACCGCTGTCGCAGCCGGGCCCGAGCTCGTCCTTGCGGACGGCCGCCGCCTGCTTCCGGATCAGGTCGTGCTGGCGGCCGGGGTCGGCCTGCCGGGCATCGCCGGACTCGACGCCGCGCCGGAGGTCCGGCCGGTGAAGGGACACATCCTGCGCCTCGGCCCGGCGCCGGGCATCACGGCCCCGTTGCTCGCGCGCACCGTGCGCGGCCTCGTGCGCGGGCAATCGGTCTACCTGGTGCCACGGAGCGACGGCTCTCTCGTTGTGGGTGCGACGGTCGAGGAGCGAGGTGCGGACACGACGGTGCAGGCCGGCGCCGTTCACGAGTTGCTCTGCGACGCACGCGCCATCGTGCCCGGCGTCGACGAGCTCGAGCTGCGCGAGGCGGCTGCCGGACTGCGCCCGGGCACACCCGACAACATGCCGCGCATCGGTTGGAGCGGCATCGACAACGTCGCCTTTGCGACCGGCCACTACCGCAACGGCATTCTCCTCGCGCCCCTCACCGCGTCCGTCGTGGCTGACCTGCTCGGCGGGCGGCGGATGACGCCGTTGCTCGAAGCACTGGCCCGGGCGTGAGCGACATTGCGCTGAGCATCAACGGCGAGCCTGTCCGCGTCGCCGTCGGGTCGACGATCGCTGATCTGGTCGCTGGGCTCACCGAGAGGAACGACCCCAAGGGTGTCGCCGTCGCCGTCGACCGCTGTGTCGTGCCCCGTTCGGAGTGGTCAAGCACTCCGGCCCGAGCTGGATCCCTGGTCGAGGTGGTGAGTGCGGCCGCCGGGGGGTGACCCCATTGAGATCGCCGGGCGTTCGATGCCAGAATCGCCCGATGCCTGACACCCTGCGCCCCGGCCGGACCGCGTTCGTCCTCGCCGGAGGCGGCACCAAAGGGTCGTTCGAGGTAGGCGTGTTGCAGTACCTCGTCGGCGTCGAGCAGATCGCACCCGAGGTCATCACGGCTACGTCGGCCGGCGCGATCGCGGCGACGGTGCTCGCACAGGCACGGACGTTGGACGAGTTCGCCGCGCGCGTCGAGGAGATCGGCGAGGACGTGCTGGCGTGGACGCACACCGAGAACGTCTTCGGCAAGCAGGCGTGGCTCAGCGCGCTCGATGGCACCGCTCTCGGCCGCGAGATCCACCACGAGCTCACAGAGGGCACCCGCCCCCCGTTCCCGCTCAACCCCGCCGCCGTGCTGGCCACGAGCGGGGGCGCGCCCCCACCGGCCTCGGAGGGAAAGTCGGAACGTCGCGTGGCAAGGCGCACCCGGCGGAAACGTCAACGCCACTTGCTGCGGCTCGTCGCCGGCGCCGGTCTGCGGCTTCCCCGGGTGCGCCGCCGCTTCCGCACGAGCGGCAGCTCGGTCCTCACCCTCGACCCCCTGGCCGAGGCGCTCCGGCACGGTTCGAGCGAGGGTGTCCGCGCGGTCGACCCTGCCCTCGTGGCGCGGCCGGGCCTCCAGTTGCGCCTCGCCGTCACCGCGCTTCGTGCCGGCGTCGTTCGTTACGTGACGCAGGACGGCACGATCGTCGAGGCGGACGCCCGCACCCAGGCGCCCGGCAAGGCCGCCGGCCCGGTCGACCTCATCGACGGCACTATCGCCTCGGCCAGCGTCCCCATGATCTTTCCGCCTCATTCCATGGCCGACGACGACTACGTCGACGGCGGTGTCATCGAGATCATCCCAGTGCGCGCGGCGGCCGAGCTGGGCGCGACGCGCATCTTCGCCGTCGTCGCCGTGCCGCTGGAAGTGCCGCGCGACGAACGGGACTACGCAGCGGCACCGGCCGGCTACATCGGGCTGCGCTCCATGGGCATGATCGGCGTGGCCGAGCGCCAGATCTCGAATCTGGGTATCGCGCTGCCCGCCGGGTCGACGCTGACGGTCATCGATCCGGTCGTCGACGTCGTCGGTCTCTTCGAGATCCAGCCCGGCCTGCTACGCATCAACAAGGACTACGGGTGGTTGCGCGCGGCCGACGTTCTGGCCGAGGGCGACCCCGACCTCTTGGCGGACGTCGTGGCCGGAACCCACGAGCTCGTCGGAGCCCGCCTCGAAGCCTGGCGCCTCGAGGAGTCGGTCTGGTTCACGGAGAGGAATGGGGACCCCAGCGCGGAGGCGGGCGCACTGGCGTTGGTACGCGAACAGAAGGAACGGGTCCGCAATCTGGTCGAGCGCCGCAAGCAGCTTGGTTTCCCGGTGCCCGACGACTGCGAGGCCTGGTGGACCGAGTACGAGGGCCACAACGGCGAGCGCCCGGCGCGCCTGCCCAGCCGTCTGGCGCCACGCTCCTGAGATTCAGACGGCTGGGCCGCCGAGCCACCCTCGGCGCCGGAAGAGCGCGACCAGGAACACGACGGCGGCCAGCTCGAGGCCGATGCCGAGGACGAAGAAGCTCCACGTCGGCATCAGCCAAACTCGAACCATGTAGGCGAAGTTCTGACCGAAGAAGCCGGTCATGAAGCTCAGGGGCAGGAAGATCGTCGCGATGATCGTCAGCTGCTTCATCACCACGTTGAGACGGTTTGACACGGTCGAGATGTGCGTGTCCATCACCCCGCTCAAAAGGTCCCGATAGTTGTCCACCAGGTCGGCCAGCCGGATGAGATGGTCGTAGAGGTCCCGGAAGTAACGCGACGCCTCGTCTGTCATGCCGGGCACCTGGGCCACGCCGGAGTTGATGCTGGCCATCATGTCGCGCTGAGGTGCGATCACCTTGCGCATGTCCATCAGCGAGCGCTTCATGTCGAACAGCACACCGAGCTGTTCCTCGGTCGGCGCCTTCAAAATGTCGTCTTCGAGCGCGTCGATCCGATCGTCGAACTCAGAGAGCGCCGGGAAGAAGCTGTCCGCCAGCGCACTCACAATGAGATAGACGATCACGATCTGTGGCGACGCCGCGTCCTTGGCGTGGTGCTGGTCGATGCGTTCCCGTACCTGGGCCGTGGCCGGGCAGTGTTCTCCGCGGTGCACCGTTACCACATAGCGGTCGGTCCAAAAGATATGGACCTCCGCCTCGCCGGTGTGCCCTGGGTCCGCACCGCGGGCCACGAGGTACATGAAGGTGTCGTAGTCGTCAATCCGCGGCCGCTGGTTGAAGCGCTCGGCCGATTGCACCGCCAGCGGGTGGAACTTGAAGTGGACGCTGAGGAGCTCAGAAACGGTCCCGTCCGTCGCCTCATCGTCCAGGTCCAACCAGAAGAACTCGCTGCTTCCGAGCGCAGAGAGCACGTTCTCCGACGAGGCCGGCTGTTCGCGGCCTCCGATACGCAGCGTTCCCTTCAACACGGCCCCAGTTTCACGTCCTGGGAAGTGGCGCGGTGGGATGGCACGAGGGAGGGGTGAGCCATTCAGCCGAAACGAGCGGGGTCGAAGGAATCCGGCAGGGGCACCTCACCCGTCAGCGTGTCGCGCCCGGCAATGCGGTGGGCCAGGAGACGGGCTGAATAGGGGCCTTGCAGCAGTCCGTTGGGGCCGTGTCCGGTGGCGACCCAGGCGTTCGACCAGCCCGGGACGCGCCCCACGAGCGCGCGGTCGTCGGCTGAGGTCGGCCGCAACCCCACCCGCGTCTCCTCGTAGGTAGCCCCGGCTAGCCCGGGCGCCACGGCGAGGCACTCGCGCAACAACTCATGCAATCCAGCGGCGGTTGCGTTGATCGAAAACCCTTCGCCAGGCTCGAAGGTCCCGCCGCACGCCACCCGCCCGCCTGGCCACGGCACGAGGTAGTGGGTGAGCAACGGTTGCGCAATCGGCCAGTCCGCCGTCTCGGCGTCGACTCCGAGATGCACGATCTGGCCCTTGGTCGGACCAACGGGGAGCTCGTGGCCCAGCCACTCCCCCATGGCCGCCGTCCACGCGCCTCCGGCTACTGCCAGCTCACTGCAGTCGACATTGCGTTCGCCCTGGATAGAGATGGACGTGACGTGGCGGCCCCCATTTGCTCCCGCGGCGACGCCGTGCACCGACCCCGTCACGAAGGTCACGCCACGGCGGGACGCGGCGATCCGCAACGCGGCCGCCATACCCCGCCCGTCGACCCGTGCCGACGATGGGCAATACAGCGCCCGATGCACCGGTCCGAGCGGTGGGAAGAGCCGGCGCGCCTCGTCGGATGAGATCTCGGCGACCTCGCCGCCGCTCCGCTGCAACGTGATCTCGGCAAAGGGCGAGAACCATGAGTCCTCGTGTTCGCGCAAGCCCAGCGAGAGCAGCCCGCAGACGCCGTAACCGGTCGCGGCCATGTCGGCGCCGTCCTCAGCCATCCGGCGCAACAGCTGCGGGTAGTGCAGGCCGCACTGGTGCAGAAACGGCCAGAGCGCGCCGTCGGTGTCGTGACTCGTGGCGGGCGAGAGAATGCCCGCGCCGGCGTCGGTGGCACGGCCGGGGTGCGCCGCGTCGACGACCGTGACCGAGAGGTCCAGGGACGCCAGCTCGTAGGCGAGAGACAGGCCGACCAGCCCGGCACCGACGACAGCGACGTCGCAGCGCTCCCCGGTCACGCCATGAGTCCATCAGGCTCGGCACTCCCCCGCCAGCGCTGGGGCACACTGAGGCGATGGACGTGCGCCGCACACCAGACGAAGCCTTTGCGGACCTTCCGGCCTTCTCCTTCAACCCGCGTTATGCCGAGCTGCCCGACGGGCTGCGCATGCACTACGTCGACGAAGGGCCACAAGACGCCGAGGCCGTCCTGCTGCTCCACGGCCAGCCGACCTGGTCCTACCTGTACCGAAAGGTGATCGATCGACTCGTGGCGCACGGGCTCCGCGCGGTTGCACCCGACCTCGTGGGTTTCGGACGCTCGGACAAGCCGGCGGCACGGACGACGCACACGGTCCGCGGCCATGTGGCGTGGATGGCGCAGTTCGTCGACGAGGTCGCGCTCCGCAACGTCACGCTCGTCGTCCAGGACTGGGGCGGACCGATCGGGCTCGGCCTGCTGAACGAACGCCCTGGACTGGTGAGGCGGGTGGTGGCAGCCAACACGGCGCTCCACACGGCCGAGGCCGCACTGGCGGGTCGTCTCGTTTGGCCGGTGCACGCGACGGCGGATGCGACGGTGACGGTGGCTCAGACGCTGCTCGATTACCAGCGCCTGACCCAGCAGCTGATGCCCTTCCGGCCCAGCCTGTTCCTCCAGGGCGCCACGACTTCGGACCTGCCCGACGACGTGCTGGCGGCCTACGACGCTCCGTTTCCAGACGAGTCCTTCTGTGCCGGGCCGCGTGAGCTGCCCTTGTTGATGGGTCTCACACCCTCGAGCGAGTGTGCCCGGGTCAATCGCCAGACGTTCGACGCGCTGGCGAGGTTCGAGGGCCCGTTCCTCACGGCGTTCTCCGACGGAGACCCGGGCACAGGTGGCTGGGCCGACGTGTTGCAGGAACGCGTGCTGGGCGCGCAAGGGCGCGCTCACGTCACGATCGAGGGCGCCGGCCACTTCCTCCAGGAGGACAGGGGCGCCGAGCTGGCGGAGGTGGTGGTCCGCGTGATCGGCGATGCGCCCACGCGGCGAGCGGACTGAAGAGAGGGCGCTGCTACGAGGCGGGCTTGGCCTCGCCGTCGGAAGCAGGTGCGGAGGCCAGCGCCTCGGGCTCCGGCGTCCCTGTCCCCAGCTGTGCTTTGAGCGCGGCGAGCTCGTTGTCGACGTTCGCGTCCTTGCCGACCTGGTCGAGCTCCTTCTGGATGTCGTCCGTGCCGCCGCCGACGTCCTCGAGGACACCGGACTCGAGCAACTCGTCGAGGGCGCCCGAGCGAGCCTGCATGGTGGAGATCTTGTCCTGCGCCCTCTGAAGGGTCTCCCCCGAATCCTTGAATGACTTGGAGATCCCGGCCGTGCTCTCGTCGACGCTGGAGACCGCGGCGGCCGCGGTGTACTCCGCCTTGAGCGTCTCCTTCTGCGTGCGGAAGTCGTTCACCCGCTTCTGCAGCGCGTTCATGGTCTGGGTGAGCTTCTGCTCTTCCTCGACCAGCTGTTGATGCTGGGGATCCATCTCGTCGATCTGCTGTTGTGCGGTCGCCTTGCGGGCCAGAGCCTCCTTGGCCAGGTCCTCCCGATTGGCCTGCAGTGCCTGCTTGGCCTGGTCCTGCAAGTGGTCGACGGAGTGCTGTAGCTGCTCTTCTTGGAGCTCGAGCCGCTTCTTCGACGCCGCGATGTCGACCAGGGCACGGCGGACCTGGGTGAGTTGCTCGAGCATCTTCTCGTAAGAGAGATCGAGCATCTCGTCGGGCTTCTCGGCGGCGTCGAGTGCCTTGTTCGTCTTGGCCTGAACGATGTCGTGTGCCCGCTGAAAGATGCCAGCCATGGCTACCTCCCTACCTGATCTCGATCTGTGGTCCCACCATAGGGTCGATTTTCGCGACGCGAGGCCGCGGCCTCACGCACGGACCAGAGGAAACGAGTCGTGCGGCGGGGTGCGGGCTCGGCTCAGGAGCCGGAGGCGGCGATGATGGCACCGTTGAGATGCGTGCCCGCCATGTCACCGTCGCCCGGCGCGTCACCGAAGTTGTAGACCGTGCCCTGGGCCGTCACGACCCAGTACCCACCACCGTCGGAAGTGGAGAAGATGGACGCCGCCGGGTTGAAGCCCCCGGCAGAACCGGCCGGTGCGCTCCCCAGATTGCCTGCGTCCCCAAACGGGAAGACGTGCCCGTTGGACTCCAGGAGCCAGTAGCCGCCGCCGCTGGGCGTGGCCACCGCCGAAGTGAAGGGCGCGGCCTGCGTGCCCGGCTGGCCGTGGTTGACCGCGTCGCCGAAGGCGTAGACGGCACCCAGGTTCGTCACGACCCAGTAGCCGCCACCGGTGGCATCGGGCACGACGGCGACCGCCGCGCCGGTACAGCCGCCGATGCCGGGGCACGATCCCGCGAATGTCGCATCGCCGAAGGCGAACACCCCGCCGTCGGAGGCCACCATGAAGTAGCCCCGGTCGTCGTGGCTCGGCACCATCCCGACGATGGGCGCGTTGAGGCTGTGCGGCTTGCCGGACCCGGCCGGGTTGAAGCCGAGGCCCGGCATCGAGCCGTAGTACTGGGTGTCGCCGAAGGCGAAGACGCCACCGTCGGACGCATCGAGCCAATAGCCGCCGCGGTCAGGCGTTGGAACGATGCCGACGACCGGGCGCTGGAGAGCCACGCCGCCCATGGAGCCATGGAACTGCGCCGAACCGAACGAGAAGATCCCGCCGTCGGAGCCGACCAACCAGTAGCCGTGTGACGCCGGCGGCGGAGGTGGCGGAGGGGGTGGCGGCGGAGGTGGAGGGGGTGGCGATGTGCCGGTGACCGTCAGGATGAAGGCCTGAGTGCCGACCGGCGAGACGCCGTTGGAGGCCGTGAGGCAGATCGTGTAGCTCGAGTTGTCGCTCGTGCTCGGCGTGCCCGTCAGCGTCGCCATGGTGCCGCCCGTGTAGACGAGCGAGATGTCCGAGGGCAGGGCCGAGGGAGTGCAGCCAGTGAAGGCGGTGTCGGTGATCGACGTCACCGCCGGCGTACCCCTCGCCAAGATGCCGAACGAGTTCGCCGAACCGGCGGCGAACGTCGTCGCCCGGGAGCTGGTGATGCACGGTGGGTCGGTGCCGCCACTGGCCGTGTACGTGTAGCTGTCGGCGCCGCTGACCGGGGTGGTGCCCGCCGGCGTCGTCACGGTGACGTTGACGGCGCCCGGGCTGACCGACTCGGGGATGGTCGTCGTGATCGAGTTCGAGCTGTAGCTCATCGAGCCGATGCTCGCGACAGTGCCGAAGTCGACGATCGGGGTCGCTCCCGCGTTGAAGTTCGTTCCCGTGATGGTGATGCTGCCGCAGGCGATCTCGGAGCCAGATGTCGGCAAAATCGACGAGATCGTGGGGGCGCCGCTCGGCGCGTAGGTGAACTCGTTGACCTGGGCCACACCGGTCGCACTCGAGGGGCCCGCAGTCGTCGACACCGTGACGGTCACCGTGTCGGTCGCGGTGCCGGCCGGGTCGGCGGGCGCGTCAGCCGTCAGCTCGCCGTCCCAGTTCACGTGCACGCCGGTGGCGGGGACGCCGCCGAAGTCGACCGTGGGCGTCGTCGCGGTGCCGAAGTAGTTGCCTTCGATGGTCACCGGTGTCCCCGCGGCGGTGTTGGGGGACGAGGCTGGCAGCACCTGGACGACGTCCGGCGCGTTGGGGCTGATCGGCGTGGGCAGCGAGCTCGGTGTCAGGTTGTCGACCAAGGAGTCGGCGGGGTTGGTCTGGTTGGCGAAGATCTGGGCGTACTGGCCGTCGGCGGTGTCCCCGTCGCCCATCTGCGGGGTCGTGGTCCCCGTCGTGCTCCAGGGTCCCAGGATGGCGTTGCGGTGGCCCCAGCAGTCCGTCGACGAGGCGGAGGCGCACAACAGGTTGGTGCCTCCGTAACCGTCGTTGTACATCCAGGCGAAGTCGGCGGCGAGTGGCGAGTAGTCCCGCGCAAAGATCGATTGCGCCGTCGAGAAGTGGTACCCGGTCGGCGGTGCGGGGTCCTGGTTGGAAGAGGCTCCGGCAAGGGCGGCCGTGTTGAGTTGCGCGTCGAGACCGGAGAACTGCGAGAGCCCGCGGTCACCCCGCTCTTCGTCGGTGAGGATGAGCTGCTGCATGGTCACGGACTGACTGGCGTAGTTGGACGGCAATACGAGCGGGCCGAGGCCTTCGAGCGTGCGCGCGTAGTTGATGTTGTGCAGGATCGAGTCGATGCAGCCGGCACTGTTGTCGTCCACTGGGGAAAGCCTGCACGCCGGCATCACCTGCGGCGGGATGTTCACCGAGGGGTTCGACGGCGGGACCACGCCGTTCGCGCCGGCAACCGCTTGCGGCAGCACGACGAGCGCGATGGTGGACACCACAACGACGATGGTTCCCGCCATGGCCCGCACGACCCTTTTCGTTTGGACGCGCGCGCCCCTGCGCTGCTGCACGCTTTCCCGAGCCCCCTCCTGGAATTGAGATCAGCCGGGGAAACGTAACATTTTCGGCTTCTGAGGCCGAGGGCCCCAACCCGAAGTTGTCACGGGGTTGGGGCCAATAGGTCTGAGGGACTACTCCGAGTCCGAAAGGGCCGCGTTCGGGTGTGCCGCTAGTGTCGATGGGGCGACGCAACCAGACCCGGGCGGGAGGGAAGTGCGGCGGATGCAACGAACGAATGTGGGCGCAGCGTGCGGAGCGCCGGCGCGGTGAGACGCCACGCAGTGTCGGTGGCCGCGCTGCTTGCGTTGTCGACGGTGCTCCTCCCTGGCTT
>DATMMN010000119.1:0-34219 GCA_035569675.1 Acidimicrobiales bacterium
TGCGGACTGGACAGGAGGACTCGAAGTTCGGCTTTTCGGTCTCGTCGGGGGCGGCGACGGAGGCAGTCGCCGCACTTGAGCTGCTGCCGACCATCGAGCTCATGGGTGTGCACGCTCATATCGGCAGCCAAGTCTTCGAAGCATCCTCCTTCGAACAGGCGGCCGCGGTGCTCGGCGCGTTCTTCGCCCCGCTCGGCCTGCCCGAGCTGGTGGTGGGCGGCGGGCTCGGTGTGCCCTACGTGAACGGCGAGCGCGCCCCGACTCAGCGCGAGTGGGCCGATGCCACCCATGCCGCTTGTGCAACGGCAGGCGTCGATCCTGCGACCCGGATCTCCGCCGAACCCGGCCGTTCCATCGTCGCTACCGCCGGCATCACCCTCTACAGCGTCGGTACGGTCAAGCACCTGCCCGGCATCCGCACATACGTGAGCGTCGACGGGGGCATGAGCGACAACCCGCGGCCTGTGCTCTACGGCAGCGGCTACGAGGCATTTCTGCCCCGCGCCACACGGGCAGCGCGTCCGCGGCCGGTGCGGGTAGTTGGCAAACACTGTGAGAGCGGTGACCTGGTCGTGCCGGACGCCTTCGTGCCCGACGACCTCGAGGTGGGCGACGTGTTGGCCACGCCCGTCACAGGTGCCTACGGGTACTCCATGGCCTCGAACTACAACAAGGTGCCCCGTCCAGGTGTGGTCTTCGTGGCCGACGGCACCGCCCGCGTCGTCGTGCGGCGCGAAACGTTCGACGACCTGCTTCGGCTCGACGCCTGAGCCCTACTCGGACCAGCCCGCGCCCCGGCGTGGTGGTAGCACCACCCGTTCGGCTTCTGCGAAGTGGTCCTCTTGCAGCTGAAACACCGCACGGCCGGAGTGCACGTCGCCCGTGGCCGCTGTGGGCAGCCTGTACCGTTTGGAGGTGACCGCGGCCCAGGCGAAGCTGCCCATGGAGACGCAGACCGCGCCGGTGCACGGGGCGCCCCATGCCCACCCGGCGCCGACGGTGCGCGTCGGGCTGCTCGGCTGCGGCAACGTCGGCAGCGCCCTGGCTGAGATCCTCCTCACTCGCGCCGACGACATCGCTGACCGCACCGGCATCCGCCTCGAGCTGGTCGGCATCGCCGTGGCGGACCCCAAGAAGCCCCGCGGGCCGGCGATCGACGCCGGTCTTATCGGTACCGACGCCGCGGCGCTCGTCACCCGCGACGACGTCGACGTCGTGGTCGAGCTCATCGGCGGCCTGCACCCGGCCCACGAATTGGTGGAGACCGCGTTGCGCAACGGCAAGCCGGTGGTCACCGGGAACAAGGCGCTTCTGGCCGTGGCCGGTGCCGAGCTGGCCGAGGTCGCCGCCGAAGCGGGCGTGGACCTGCTCTACGAGGCGGCTGTGGCCGGCGCCATCCCGGTCATCCGTCCCTTGCGTGAGTCGCTGGCCGGCGAGCAGATCCTGCGCGTCATGGGGATCGTGAACGGGACGACCAATTTCATCCTCACTCGCATGGAAGAAAAGGGCGACGATTATGACGACGTCCTACGCGAGGCGCAGGAGCTCGGGCTGGCGGAGCGCGACCCCACGGCGGACGTCGACGGGCACGACGCCGCAGCCAAGGCGGCCATCCTCGCCGTCCTCGCCTTCGGCCTCGACGTGGTGGACGCCGACGTCTATCGCGAGGGCATCGGCGCAGTCAGCGCGGCGGACGTCGCCTATGCGAAACAGCTCGGCTACTCGGTCAAGCTTCTCGCCATCGCCGAGCTCGTCGATGGCGGTCCCGAGGTTTCGGTGCGGGTGCACCCGGCGATGGTCCCGCATACGCATCCGCTCGCCTCGGTGCGCGGCGCGTTCAACGCCGTATTCGTCGAGGGCGCGGTGAGCGGCGAGCTCATGTTCTACGGACGCGGCGCCGGCGGCGGCCCCACGGCGACTGCGATGCTGGGCGATCTCGTTGACGCGTCGCGCAACCTGCTGGCCGGCGCGCCTGCGCCAGCACCCAAGCGCACCAGTTCAACCATGCGCGCGCAGCAGGACCTTCGTTCGGCCTTCTACCTGAGCCTGGACGTGGCCGACCGTCCCGGTGTGCTCGCCGCAGTGGCCAAGATCTTCGGCGATCACAACGTCTCCATCCGAGCCATGGAGCAGGTCGGCCTGGCCGAGGAGGCGCGCCTCATCTTCTTGACCCACGTAGCGCGCGAGGGAGACCTGCTGGCCACAATCGACGAGCTGCGCCAGCTCCAGGCCGTTGACCGGGTGAGCGGGGTGTTGCGCGTGATCGGCGAGACCGACAACGGCGGTGCGTCGTGACGGCGGGATGGCGCGGCGTCATCGACGAGTACCGGGACTTCCTCCCGGTCACGGACCGCACGCCGGTCGTCACCCTCCGCGAAGGGGGCACACCGCTGCTGCCGGCGCCGCGCCTCTCCGAGCGCGTCGGCGCCGAGGTGTGGCTGAAGGTCGAGGGTGCGAACCCGACAGGCAGCTTCAAGGACCGCGGCATGACGATGGCGATCTCCATGGCGGTGGAGGAGGGCGCGAAGGCGGTCGTGTGCGCGTCGACGGGGAACACCTCGGCCTCGGCTGCGGCCTACGCGTCGAGGGCGGGAATCGCCTGCGTCGTGCTGATCCCCGACGGCCACATCGCGCTGGGCAAGCTGGCCCAGGCGCTCATGCACGGGGCACGCGTCCTGCAGGTGCGCGGTAACTTCGACCAGTTGTTGACGATCGTGCGCGACCTGCCGAACCGCGCGCCGATCACCGTGGTCAACTCCGTCAACCCGCACCGAATCGAGGGGCAGAAGACCGGCGCCTTCGAGATCGTCGACGTGCTCGGTGACGCGCCCGACGTGCACTGCATCCCCGTCGGCAACGCCGGGAATATTTCGGCGTACTGGAAGGGTTATATCCAGTACAAGGAGGCGGGAAGGTCGACGAAGCTTCCCAAGATGTGCGGCTTCCAAGCTGCAGGTGCCGCGCCTATCGTGTTGGGGCACCCGGTCGAAAACCCCGAGACGATTGCCACCGCGATTCGCATCGGGAACCCCGCGAGTTGGTATTCGGCCACGGCCGCCGCGTCCGAGTCCGGCGGATCCATCTCGGCTGTCACCGACGACGAGATCATCGAGGCGTACACGTTCCTGGCCAAGGAAGAGTCCGTGTTTTGTGAGGCGGCCTCCTCGGCTTCGGTGGCGGGCCTGCTGAAGCAGGACGTGCCGGCGGGGTCAAAAGTGGTGTGCGTGTTGACCGGCCACGGCCTGAAGGACCCAGACCTTGCCATCCAGGCGATCTCGGTGCCGTCGGTGATCGACCTCGATCTCGACGCGGTTTTGGCCGAGATCTCGCTCTAAGGCCCTACGGCAGGTTTCGCCTGGTCGGAGCGGGTGGGGCGCCGAGGCGGCCAGCACCAGCGCGGCCGGCCAGAACGGGGGCTGTGTTGGCACAACCCGCCAGCCCCGCTAAAGTGTTGATATCCCCACTGCGCTTCAAGGCGCTCTCCGCGGGTACAAGCGGTCTCGGGAGAGCCAGACGCAGCAGCGGTGACCCTGGGGGGAGGGCATTACACGCAAACCCTTCTCCAACCTGAAATTCCCTCGCCGCGCGCGGACTCCGGGCCGGCGATAACCCTCATAGGTGAGGAGCACGATGACTGCGGAACAGCAGCTCGAACGATCAGTTCTCGAAGGCAAGGAGCGCGAAGAGCTCAGTGCCATCGCCCAGGCCATGTCGCTCAAAACGAACAGCCGGACGAAAAAGGCTGACATCATTGATCAAATTCTCGACGCGACCGGTGTGACCTCCGGGTCCCAGGCCGCGTCAAACGGGGACGGCGAAGGCGGCGACACCAACGGTGTGAAGCCGTCTCGCCGAACCCGCTCGGTTTCGGCCTCGGCGAGTTCAGGCTCGGACGAGGCCGCTGACACGGTGGCCGGCTCGCCCTCTGCGGGGGCCGGCGACGCCACCCCGACCACGGCATCCGCCGACTCCGAAGGTGCCGGGTCCGAGGTCTCAGCGGGCGGGACGCCCTCGGCGGGTGTGACCGCCACCGCGGAGGCGTCGAGCTCGAGCCCGAGCACCGACTCCGGCCCGGCGATCTTCGTCGAGCCGCCCGACCTGGCGACGGGCACCGAACCGGCGCCACGCCAGAACGGCCAGGGCGGCGGCGGCCAGGGTGGCGGCGGGGGCAACCGGAACCGCCAGAACCAGAACCAGAACCGCCAGGGCGGCAGCCAAGGCGACGGCGATGTCGGCAACCGCCGCAGTCGCCGGCGCCGCGGTCGCGAGCGCGGCGGCGGCCAGGGCGGCGAGCTGCAGGGTGGCGGTGGCCAGGATCAGCCCTACACGGGCGAGCTGGTCGAGGTGAAGGGCATGTTGGACCTGCGCGACGAGGGCTACGGCTTCCTGCGTTGCGAGGGGTACCTGCCCTCTACCAAGGACGTGTACGTCTCCATCAGCCAGGCGCGGCGCTTCGCGTTGCGGCGTGGTGACTACATCGAGGGCGCGTGCCGCCCGGCGAGCAACAACGAGAAGTACCCAGCGCTGCTGCGCATCGACTCGGTGTCCGGCCTCGATCCCGAAGCGGCGAAGAACCGTCCCAAGTTCGAGGACCTGACGCCACTGTTCCCCGACTCGCGGTTGAACCTCGAGATGCCGGGCGACAAGGACAACCTGACGGCGCGCATCGTGGACCTGCTCTCGCCGATCGGCAAGGGACAGCGCGGCATGATCGTCTCGCCGCCCAAGGCCGGCAAGACGACGGTCATGAAGCAGATCGCCCACTCCATCGAGGCGAACAACCCCGACGTGCACCTCATGGTGCTGCTGGTGGACGAGCGGCCCGAAGAGGTCACCGACATGCGCCGCACCGTCAAGGGCGAAGTCATCGCATCGACCTTCGACCGGCCGTCGGAAGAGCACACGCAGGTGGCCGAGCTGGCGATCGAAAGGGCCAAGCGCCTGGTCGAGATGGGCCGCGACGTCGTGATCATTTTGGATGGGATCACGCGCCTGGCCCGGGCCTACAACCTGGCGGCGCCGGCGACCGGGCGGATCATGTCCGGTGGTGTCGACTCCGGTGCGCTGTACCCGCCCAAGAAGTTCTTCGGCGCCGCCCGGAACATCGAGGAGGGTGGTTCCTTGACGATCCTGGCCTCCGCACTGGTCGAGACCGGCTCCAAGATGGACGAGGTCATCTTCGAGGAGTTCAAGGGCACCGGCAACATGGAGCTGCGTTTGGACCGGAGGCTGTCGGAGCGCCGGCTCTACCCGGCCATCGACGTCAACGCTTCGTCGACCCGCCACGAGGAGCTCTTGTTCGAGCGGGGCCAGCTCCAGCAGGTCTGGAAGCTGCGCCGAGTCCTGAACGCCCTGGCCTCCGACGGCAAGGATGCTGCTGGTCTGGAGCTCTTGATGGACAAGATCAAGACGACCGGCAGCAACGACGAGTTCCTGGCCGAGATCGCCAAGGGCCCGGGCGCCTAGATCGGATCGTTTTTTCTGGGCCGTCGGGGTCGGGCATATTTCCGCCCCGATCGGCGTTCTGTCTGGTACTGCCCGGGACAGAGGCTGCGGCTTGCGAGCCGTAGACTGGCCCGGCCCACAAGTTTGGAGACACCAATGAAGTCCGACATTCATCCCGCCTACGTCGAGGCCACGGTCAAGTGCTCGTGCGGCAACACGTTCACGACGCACTCCACGAAGGCCGACCTCCACGTCGAGCTGTGCAACGAGTGCCACCCCTTCTTCACGGGCAAGCAGAAGCTGGTCGACTCCGGTGGACGGGTCGAGCGCTTCCAGCGCCGCTATGGCGAGCGCAAGGGGCGGGCCAAGTCGAAGCCGGACTCGGGTTCGGGATCGGCCTCGGCCTCGGCCTCGGCCTCACCGGAATCGGAATAGCTCGGGGCGCGACCGGTCCGCCGGTCGCGCCGATTGTGAGCCCTAGCCTTAGCCTCCAGTCATGATGGACGACCGGATGGCCGCGCTCGAGGCCGAGTTCGAGTCGGTCGAGGCCGACTTGGCCGACCCGGCCACGTTGTCCGACGCCGACAAGCTGCGTGATCTGTCGCGTCGCCACAAGGAGCTGGCCGAGGTCGTGAAGACCTGGCACGAGCTGTCCTCGGCCCGCTCGGACGTCGCGACCGCCCGCGAGATGCTGACCGAGGCCTCGGGGGACGACCGGGAGGTGATGCGCGAAGAGATCGAGTCGTCGGAGGCCCGGGTGGGGTCGCTCGAGGCGCGGATGGAGACTTTGTTGCTGCCTAAGGACCCCAACGAGGGCCGCAACGTGATCATGGAGATCCGCGGCGCCGTCGGCGGTGACGAGGCCAATTTGTTCGCGCGCAACCTCTACGACATGTACCTGCGCTACGCGGCCGCGAACAAGTGGAAGGTCGAGGTGTTGTCGGAGGACCAGTCGGACAAGGACGGGATCAACGAGGCGGTCTTCGTGGTCAAGGGTCCTGACGCCTACATCCGTCTGGAGCACGAGGGTGGCACGCATCGAGTTCAGCGGGTGCCGGTCACCGAAGCCAAGGGGCGGATCCACACCTCGACGGCGACGGTCACGGTGCTGCCCGAGGCGGAGGAGGTCGAGGTCGAGATCGATCCCAACGACCTGAAGATTGACGTCTACCGCTCGACCGGTCCCGGCGGGCAGTCGGTGAACACGACGGACTCGGCCGTGCGGATCACGCACATCCCGACGGGCACGGTCGTGGCGATGCAAGACGAGAAGTCGCAGATTCAGAACCGGGCCAAGGCCATGGTCGTCCTGCGGGCCCGCCTGTTGAAGGCCGAACAGGACCGCCAAGCCGCCGAGATATCGGCCCAGCGGCGCGGCCAGGTCGGCGCGGGCAGCCGTACCGACAAGATCCGGACCTACAACTACAAGGAGAACCGGGTCACCGACCATCGGATCAACCTCACCCTCTACAAGCTCGACCAGGTACTGGCCGGCGACCTCACCGAGTTGACCGACGCGCTGATGGCGGACAAGCGGGCGCGCCAGCTGGCGGGGGAGGAGGCGGAAGGCGCGTGACGCGGGTGGGTGGCGCGGGCGCCGGCGCTGCTGACGCCGGGGCTGCGCCTGCTGCTGCTGCTGCTGCTGCTGCTGCGCCCGCCCGTGCGAGCGCTCCGACCCGCGGCGAGCTCGTGGCCGAACTGGCCTCTGTGGTGGACGCACCGCACGAGGCGCGTTTCATCGTCGACGAGGCACTCGGGCTCGGACTGACGCTCGGGCACGCGACCCCTCCCACAGGGCCGTTGGACGACGCGGTGGTGTCGGCGGCGTGGGCGATGGCGTCACGGCGTGCTTCGGGGGAGCCCTTGCAGTACGTGTTCGGGCACTGGCCCTTCCGGCGCCTCGACCTCCTTGTGGACCCACGGGTTTTGATCCCGCGGCCCGAGACCGAACAAGTGGTCGAGGTCGCGCTGGCCGAGGCACGGCGGCTCGGCGCGGCCGTCGGCGACGGTTCGAGTGCGGGCGCCGGCCTCGTGATCGCAGATGCCGGCACCGGCTCGGGCGCCATCGCATTGTCGCTCGCGACCGAGCTTGGTCCTCGCGTGGTGGCCGAAGTGTGGGCGACGGATGCCAGCATCGACGCGCTCGCCGTCGCGGCGTCGAACCTCGAGGCCGTGCGCGGGGCGCAGCCGGCTGCGGCCGCATTGCCGCCGACGACGTTGGTGCACGGCAGCTGGCTGGAGCCACTGCCGTCACGCCTTCGGGGCGGCGTCGATCTGGTGGTCTCGAACCCACCGTATGTGAGCGAGGCCGAGTGGAACGAGCTGGCGGCCGAAGTCCGGCTCGAGCCTCGGGGCGCGTTGGTGGCCGGCGCAGCGACCGACGGCACGGCGGGGCTGGCTGACGTCGAGGCGGTGCTACGTCAGGCGCGTGCTTGGTTGCGCCGTCGCGGAGCGGTCGTGATCGAGATTGCGCCACATCAGGCGGGGGCGGCGACTGCCTTGGCATCGGGCCTGGGCTATGGCGAAACCCGGGTGGATGAGGACCTGGCTCGGCGTCCGCGCGTGCTGGTCGCCCGCAGCAGAGACTAGAGATGTGAGGGTCATGGGGGAGGACGAAACGGAGGAGCACGAGGTGGCGAGGCCACCTGTCGTCGATGCCGGTGACGCGAAGATCGCCACCGCGTTGGCCGATGGCGCCGTCGTTGCCGTGCCCGGCGTCGGCGGGTATTGCCTTGCAGTGCGCGTCGGGACACCGGGTGCCGAGGCACGGCTCGTGGCTATGGCGGCCGACCCCGACGGACCGCATTACGCGGTCGGCCAGCGCGACGACGTGCGCGCGCTCACTTCGGGCTGGAGCGACGAGATTGCAAGCCTGCTCGATCGGTGCTGGCCCGGCCCGGTCGACGTCTTCCTGCCCCGTGCGGTGCCGGTCACCGAGACTGACGATCTCGGCCTCGAAGGCGTCGACGATGCGGACGGTGCCGACGGTGCCGACGGTGCCGACGGTGCCGAATCGGCCGAGGCCGAGGCCGACGCCAATGGCAGCGGCGAGGTAAGGGCTGTGAGCGAGCCCGGTGACGCTGACAGCGGCGGATGGGCCGTCACCGTGGGGATGCCCGACGGCCGGGCGCTGCGGCGGCTTTGCAAAGAGCAAGGACCCTGGCGGACGATACCGCTGACTTACAACGAGGCGACCGAAGTGGCCAACGCGTTCGACGTGGCCGACGTCGAGCTCGTCGTCGACGGCGGCCGTCGCGACGGTGAGCTGCCGACGCTCGTGGACGCGACCGTCTCCCCGGTCCGCGTCTTGCGTGAGGGTGCGCTGCCCTCCAACTTCATCGACGCCACCATGGCCATGGGGGGGCGGAAACGCTGGTTCGGTCGGTCACGCTCGAAAGAGGACTGACGGCAGCGGGCGGCTGCCGGTTACCGACCGCATCGGTCCCGCTCGAACCGGTCCTCAGTCTTTTTGCTCGGCCCGAAGCGGTGCGGACCGGTGGCCCGCGTTCTGTCTGAGCTATAGGCGGCGCCGCGTCTTATGCCTTCGAGGGGCCGAGAAGCCATAAGGGCAGGCCCGTATGCACTGCGGGGAACCCCCCCCGAACCCCGCTACGACCCCGCTGGCACCCGCTCGACTGCGGGCAGCGAGCTCACCGAGCGCTTGGCCTCCCAGTGGCTGCGGCCCAGCGCCGCGAAGTAGGGCGGCCGGTCGGTCAACGCGTAGGTGGCCAGCCACAGCCGCTTGAGGTGCCGCTTGTAACCGTGGTCCACGTCGTCCTCGTACGCGGTGCGGCCGTGGAGCACGTGGTAGTTGTTGATGAACTGCATCTCGCCCGGTTGCAGGTCCATGTACACGTTGAAGTCCGGGTCGTTCGCCAGCTCCGACGCCTTGGCGATCGCGGCCCGGGCCGCCTCGCTCAACCGGGGCGCATCGGGGTGGCGCTGCGAGGCGAGGATGTACTGAGGGATGAAGCGCACGAACAGCCGGCCCCCGTGCTCGGTGAAGGCCGGGATCGAATAGAACGCGCTCGTTCCCGTAGCCTGCTCGCCCCGGGCGTCGTAGGGCATCGGCTCGTACAGAGCCGCGGCCAGCTCGGGGCACGAGCGGACCATCTCGTTGTGGATCGCCACGGCGTTGGCGACACAAGAGAGCCCGCCGGTGCGGGCGGTGCGGAGGCACAAGAGCCCCACGAGGTCGGAGCCGTCGGTGTGGTAGTCGAGCGCGATACCGCCGAGCTCGTTGCCGCGGACGGTCGGGTCGTCGATCGTCTTGCCCTGGTCGGTCACGTCACCCAGCACGTGGCCGTGCTTGTTCTGCGCCAAGGGCGCACCGAGATGCAGTCCGATCCCCCAGTACAACAGTGTGAGGTCGTCGTCGTAGCGCCCTGCCTCCAAGGTTCCGATCCGGCAGAACCCGCGCCCGTTCAGCAGGACGTCGACGACGCCGTCCAACTTCGCCGCGAGGCCCTCGAGCGGGAAGTCGTCGCGTCCAAGCTCCAGAGGGTTGCTGCTCTTGGCCTTGGCCGTCGCCAGCGCGGCGTCGAGCTCGGCGTGGTCGTCGTCGTCCAGCTGCAGCGTCCACGCCCCCGGGTCGGCCACGTCCGCCGCCCGCCACTCGGCCGCCGGCTCGAGCTCGTGCAGTTCCCTCGTCGTCATCGCGCTCTCCTCCGATCCCCGAAGAACTCCGTCAGGCCGCCGCCGTGTCGCGCCCGCCCCGTACGAGCCGACCCGGCAGCGCGCCGGTGTGTTCGCCGTCTCGATACGTCACCCGCCCGTCCACGATCGTCGCCCGGTACCCGCGTGCGCCCTGGAGCAACCGTTTGCCGCCAGCCGGCAGGTCGTAGGCCATGACGGGGAACTCGCACCGCACGTGGTCGAAGTCGATGACGTTGAGGTCCGCCTTCATCCCTTCGGCCACGACGCCGCGGTCGGCCAAGCCCACCGCCCGCGCATTGTTCGACGTCAACCGCTGCACCACCTGGCCCACCGGCATGCGGCCGTGCGCCCGGTCGCGCGCCCAGTGAGACAGGAAGTAGGTCGGGAAGCTGGCGTCGGCGATGAGCCCGACGTGCGCCCCCCCGTCGCCGAGACCGAAGAGCGTGTCTGGATGCCCGAGCATCTCGCCGCACGCGTCGAGGTTTCCGTCTGCAAAGTTGGAGAAGGGCGAGTAGAGGAAGTTACGCCCCTCCTTCTCGGCCAGCAGGTCGAGCGTCAGCGCCGCGGGGTCGATCCCCCGAGCGGCGGCCAAGCGCTCGATGCTGGTCTCCGGCGCCGGCTCGTAGTCGGGCACCTGGCCCATCGGGAACAGGTTGGAGTAATCAGCCAGCTGCCGCTGCGCCCCACCCTGCCCGTCGTCACGAGGCACCTCGGCCAACAGCCGCTCTCGGAAAGCCGGGTCGTGCAGCGCCCGGGCCTGCTCGTCCGCCGGCAGCCCGGCCACCTCGCGCCACGACGGAAGCCTGAGGAACGGGTGGTACGAAGCCTGCAGCCCTAGGAGCACCCCAATCGGACGCGGCGCAACCTGGCCGCGGATCGGCAACCCCTCGGCAGCGCTCTCCTCGATGCGGCCCAACAGATCGCGCCAACCCTCCGGTTGGCGGAAGCTCTGCGCCAGCGACAGCGACAACGGCCGCCCCGACGCCTCGACCATAGATCGCACCAGCTCGAACTCCCCGTCGGCGTCGGGATAGAAATCGGAGATCAGCTCGATCACGCCGTGCCCGGCGTCCGCCAACCCGGAGGCGATCGCCACCAGCTCGTCCACCCGCGCCCGCAGCGACGGCGTCGGGTCACCGCTCGCAGTGCGATGGTTCAGCGTCCTCGAAGTCGAGAACCCGACCGCGCCGTCACGCATTGCCTGGGCGGCGATGTGGCGCATGGCTGCCGCGTCTTCCTGCGTTGCATCCTCCAGGCGGGCGGCCCGTTCCCCCATCACGTAAAGACGCAACGCGCCGTGGGGGAGTTGCGCGCACAGGTCGATGTCGTGGGGCCGGCGTTCCACCGCGTCGAGGTATTCGCCGAAGCTCTCCCACGTCCAATCGATGCCCTCGTGCAACACCGCGCCGGGAATGTCCTCCACACCCTCCATCAACGAAATCAACTGATCGTGCGCGTCGGGGCGCACCGGGGCGAAGCCGACGCCGCAGTTGCCCATGACCACCGTGGTGACGCCGTGCCAACTCGACGGGGTGATGCACGAGTCCCACGTGGCCTGGCCGTCGTAGTGCGTGTGGATGTCAACGAAACCCGGCGTGACGAGCAACCCGTCCGCCTCGATCTCCTCGCGTCCCCGCCCCGCGACCGTCCCCACCTCCGTGATCGTGGTGCCCTCGACGGCCACGTCCGCGGCCACCGGCTCGCCGCCCCGCCCGTCGGCCAGGTAGCCGCCCCGGATCACAAGGTCGTGTGCCATGCCAGTCATGCCACCCCCTTCGTTCCCCCTCACCATACGTTCCACCCGGGAGGCTCCGCCCGCCGCGGTCGGGCATAATTCCTCTTCGTGGTGGGTGGCGAGGACTCCTCACTCTCGTGGGGCGGGGCCGTGCGTACGTTCGCCGGTTGGCGATCACCCCAGGTCATCGCGACCCTGTTGCTGCTGACACTGGCCGGACGCATCTTCGTCGGGGAGTGGAGTTGGTGGGACCTGCTCGTGCCCGCCCTCATCCTCGCGGCACAGCCCTTCACCGAGTGGCTGATCCATGTGTTCCTGCTGCACTTCAAGCCACGCCGGGTGGGTGGCCGGACCGTCGACCCACTGGTTTCCCGCAAGCACCGGGACCACCACGCCGACCCGAAAGACGTCGGGCTGGTGTTCGTCCCGATGCCGGCGCTGCTCGGCCTCGTCCTCGGCTTGGCCGCGGTGCTGCTCCCGACGATGCCACTCTCTCGAGGGCTCTCAGCGCTCCTCGCCGCCTACGCCATGTTGTTCGCGTACGAGTGGACGCACTTCCTCATCCACTCGTCCTACCGGCCGCGGCACGCGCCCTACCGCTACGTGTGGCGCGCCCACCGCAATCACCACTTCCGCAACGAGCACTATTGGTTCGGCGTCACGATGCACCTGGCCGACCACGTGTTGGGCACGTTCCCCGAGCGCAGCGCCGTCGAGGTCTCGGCCACCGTGCGGACCCTCGGCATCGAATCCGGCTGATCGAGCCTCGGTTTCTCTTTTGGCGATGCATATTCTCTCGCATGTTCGTTTCCGTTCCAAACGATCACAGGTGGGTGGTTAGTCGCAGATCGACCGATCCCAGAGCCGTGTTTGTAAACCTCCGACGCCATCGGAAAGGCGTTCGGTGTGATTGTTTGACGCAGAACAGATCACGCAGGAGTGCTCAAAGGCGGAAGATCGAACCCCTCAACAGCCATGCACCCATGCGGAGAGAATCGAAGCCGTATCAGTCGTCGAGGACGAGCACCCCGTCTTCGGCCAGCACCCCGGTGCGGCCGACCCCTTCCTCGACGCAGAGCTGCGCCAGCGTGTCGGGGTCGCTGATGTTGCCCCAGGCTCGGGCGTCCGCCGCGGTGCGGCACGCGACGATCCCACGCTCCGGCGCGCCTTCCCGATCGAACGCCACCGTGTAGGTCTCCACCCGCACCGTCCCGGTCGCCGACTCGTCGACGGCGCACTCTGGCAACGCATCGACCTCGGGCTGGACGTCGCGCCACGCAAAGGGCCCGTCACCCACTTCCGGTGGCCGCGACGCGTACACGCCCAGCGAGTGCTTCGTCGCGTACCAGCCGAGCCCGGTGACCAACGCAGCCGTCCCCGGCGCCGCCCGCAGCGCGCCGACGGCCCGGGCGATCCCGTGCGACGTGTAGTTGTTCCCGGGCCCGCCGCCGAAGGTGAGCCCGCCGGTCAACGTCAGCGGACGCGACGGGTCGTCGAGCGCCAACCCGAGCTCGAAGGCCGCCATCTGCACCACGACCGGGAAGCAGGAGTAGAGGTCGACCGTCGCTATGTCGTCGATCCCGAGCCCGGCCAGCGCCAGCGCCGCCGCGCCGGCCAGACGGATGGCCGGGGAGCGGTGCAGTTCGGCGCGCTGCGAGATGAACCAATGGTCGTTCGCGTCCACCCCGGACAACGGGAAGACCCAGCGTTCCTCGGGCACCCCCGCCGACCGGGCGGCCTCGACCGAGCACACGATGTAGCCGGCGCCCTGGTCGACCTGCATGTTGGCCGTGCAGAGCTTCGGGTAGGGAAACGAGACCATTCGGTTGTCCGCCGACGGCGTCACGATCTCTTCCGGTGTCCGAGCCTTGCGGATCCAGGCGTCGGGGTTCCCCGCGGCCACCTCGCTGAACCGAGACCACAGCGCACCGATCCGCCCACGATGCTCCTCGAGCGTCCACCCGTTGGCGGCGCGCAGCGCGTTCTCCAACAACGGGTACGCATGCACAGGCAGGATCACCCCGCGGTTCATCTCGAGCTCGCTGGCGCCGGGCTTGTCCACGCCGTAAATCTCGGGGGCCGGGGTCTCAGCCGGTTGGGACGCCCACTCGAGCCACGGCTTGGCCGGGTCGCGCCGCGCCAGGGCGCGGGCGTACATGGCCTCGGCTCCGGTCACCAGGACCACGTCGAGGTCGCCGCGGCCGATGGCGCGGCATGCGTCGTGCATCAGCGCCTGCGGCGAGTTTCCGCCGACGGCCGAGACCATCAGCTGGCGCGGCGACGACCCCTCCCCCCGCCCCAGCGCCGACGCGACCGCCAGCGCTGGATTCACCGCGTGCCAACCGAGCGGCGCCACCACTCGCAAGCTGTCGGCCCGCCGCAACAGCGCCGAACCCGCCGGCGCCGAACCCCCGGCCACCGCACCGTCGCAATCCTCGGCGGCCGCTCGCAGCGCCGCCGTCATGAGCTCGAGGGGCTCCGGCCGGTCCATCGCGGCGAGCCCGGCGTCGGCCGGCGTCGACACCTGGCCGACGCCCACGACGACGGGGGTGCGAGGGTCGAGGGCCATGGACGGAGCAGCGTACAGCCTGTAAATGGGCGTCCCGGGGGCTCCCTGGGCCATCGTTAGACTCGCTTTCCATGCGTGTCGCCGTCGGCTCGGATCACGCCGGGTTCGACCTGAAGGAGATCCTGAAGGCCGAGCTCGCCGCGCTCGGCCACGACGTCACCGACCTCGGCACCCACGACGCGGTCACCTCGGTCGACTACCCCGACTACGGCGCAGCTGTTGGCCGACGAGTGGCCACCGACGAAGCCGACCTCGGCATCTGCGTATGCGGCAGCGGCAACGGCATCGCCATGGCGGCCAACAAGGTGCCGGGCGTCCGGGCGGCCGTCGTCCACGACGTCACGACTGCGGCACTCGCTGGACAGCACAACCACGCCAACGTGGTGTGCTTCGGGGCTCGGACCACCGGCACTACGGTTGCCGTCGACGCTCTGCACGCCTTCCTCGCTGCACCCCGGGAGACGCCCGAGAGGAACAGCCGCCACCTCCGCCGCATCCAGAAGCTCGCGGCGCTCGACGAAGCCGCCGGCCCAGGAGCGGACGCCGAGAGAGAACTCGTCCACCACACCGCACCCGAAGGAACGACATGAGCAGCTACGAAGATGCGCTCGCCGCCGACCCCGAGATCAACGACCTCATCGGCCAGGAGTTGAACCGCCAGCAGACGACGCTGCAGCTGATCGCGTCCGAGAACTTCACCTCGCCGGCCGTGCTGGCGGCCACGGGCTCGGTGCTCACGAACAAGTACTCGGAGGGCTACCCGGGCCGCCGCTACTACGGGGGCAACTTCATCATCGACGAGGTCGAGGACCTGGCCCGCGACCGGGCGACGAAGCTCTTCGGGGCGGCTCATGCCAACGTGCAGCCCCACGCCGGCGCGAACGCGAACCTGGCCGTGTACCAGGCCCTCCTCGAGCCCGGCGCCACCGTCCTCGCCATGCGGCTCGATCACGGCGGGCACCTCACCCACGGCTCGCCCGCCTCGATCGTCTCGAAGTTCTGGCGCTTCGTCTTCTACGGCGTGACACCCGAGTCGAACGACCCGGAAACCGGGCCCGGCGAGGTCATCGACTTCGACCAGGTGGCGCACATGGCCAAGACGGAGAAGCCGGCGCTGATCGTCGCCGGCTCGACCGCCTACGCCCGCATCATCGACCCCCAGCCGTTCCGCGAGATCGCGGACTCGGTCGGCGCGATGTTCATGTTCGACGCCGCACACCCGGCCGGCCTGATCGCGGGCGGCGCGCACCCCAGCCCGGTCGGCATCGCCGACGTCGTCACGCTCACGACGCACAAGACGCTCCGCGGCCCCCGCGGCGGCGCCATCCTCTGCGGCGACGAACTAGCCAAGAAGATCGACAGCGCGGTGTTCCCCGGGCTCCAGGGCGGCCCGCTCGAGCACGTCATCGCCGCCAAGGCCGTCGCCTTCGCGGAGGCCGCCCGTCCCGAGTTCCGTGAGTACGCCGCCCGGGTCGTGGCCAACGCCAAGGCCCTGGCAGACGCGCTCTCCGGCCACGGATTCCGCCTCGTGTCGGGCGGCACCGACAACCACATGATGCTCGTCGACCTGCGGTCCTTCGACGCCGACCTTACGGGCAAGGAGGCCCAGGAGGTGCTCGACCGCGCCGGCATCACGTGCAACCGCAACACCATCCCCGACGACCCCCGCAGCGCATTCCAGACGTCGGGGCTCCGGCTCGGCACCTCGGCCGAGACGACCGCGGGCATGGGCCCGGGCGAGATGCAGACTGTGGCCGACCTCCTCGTACGCACGCTCGAGGCACGCGGCGACGAGGGGGAGATCGCAACGGTGCGGTCCGAGGTCGCCGCGCTCTGCGCCGCGTTCCCGCCCTATCCCGACCTCTTGGGGTAACGCATGCCCGACATCGGCTGGTACGGCCTGATCCTGGCGGTGGCCGCGGGCTCGACCGCCGCACTGACCGTGCCGGCCAAGCGCATCGCCGTCCGCGTGGGCTACATCTCGCACCCCGGCGATCGCTCGGTGCACAAGAAGCCGATCCCCTACGGCGGCGGCGCCTCGATGTTCCTGGGCTTCCTCGTCGCCGTCCTGCTCGCCGCGACGCTGCCTCCCTTCCGGGCCGCCCACACCTTCACCGATTCGCCCGAGATGTTGGGCGTCGTCCTCGCCGCCGGCGCCATGTTCGCCGTCGGCCTCATCGACGACGTCCGTGACATGTCGGCGCCGGCGAAAATGGCGGGCCAGGTTCTCGCCGCCAGCATCCTGTACTTCGCCGGCGTCACGATGTACGAGCTCAAGATCCCCCTGGCCGGTTTCTACCTCCTCACCCCCGGCATCATCCCGCTCATCACCGCGATCTGGGTCATCGCGCTCACCAACGCGGTCAACCTGATCGACGGCCTCGACGGCCTCGCCGCCGGCGTCGTCGCGATCGGCGGTGGCGCACTCGCGCTCTACGGCATCCGCCTCATGGGCCTCGGCCTGATCCCCGCGGACAACATCGGCCCGCTGGTCGCCGTCATCGCATGCGGCATCTGCCTCGGCTTCCTCCCCTTCAACTTCAATCCCGCCCGCATCTTCATGGGCGACGCCGGCGCGCACTTCCTCGGCCTGCTCATGGCGGCCTCCACCATGGTGATCGGCGGCCGCGTCCCTACCGCGGTGCCCATTTCCGGCGTGACCTACTTCTTCTTCGCCCCCCTGTTCATCCCGCTCTTCATCCTGGGCGTCCCGCTCGTCGACATGGCCTTTGCGTTCATTCGCCGGACCGCTCGCGGCCAGAAGTTCGACACGCCCGACAAGGAGCACATCCACCACCGGCTGTTGAACCTCGGCCACGGCCCCAGGCGGAGCGTCATCATCTTGTGGGCTTGGACCGCCGTCCTCTCGAGCTTCCTGCTCTTCCCGCTGTTCGTGCACCAGGTGAACGCCATCATCCCGATCGGCGCCGCTGCCCTCGGCGTCGGCCTCTACACCTTCTTCCATCCGGGCCTGCGAGGAGGCAACGGTCAGGACGAGGACAAGCCGCCCGACCAGGAGATTCCCAGCTCGAACGGACAGGTCAAGCAGGCCCCGGAGGTGGTCCGGTTCCGCTCGTGATCGTTTGGACGCGAAACGGGCCGGGATGCGATGATGACGCCTGTGTACCCCGTCCACCTCGCCTCGTCCGGCGCTGCCTGCACGGCCATCAGGACGACGGACTCCGGCGCGCCACGCCTGGCTTAAGGGGGGAGCAGTCGTATGGAACGCCCCGTGAGCCTCGTCCCGCGCGCCCGGTCGGGTGAACGAGGAGGACGAATCCCGGCCCTCCGGGGACCCAAAGCCCCTGCCCGGAGCGGCTGCGTTTCTGGGCATGGGCGTCTCGTCCGCGGTCTGCGTGGGTCTGGGCGTGGTGCTCGGCCTCTGGCTGGACAGCAAGTTCCACACGGCTCCGGCACTCCTGCTGGTGGGCCTGGCTCTGGGCTTGTTGACGGCCGCCGTGAGCGTGATCGCTCAGATACGTCAGTACCTGTAGGGGTCGCCCCGTGAACCTGCTCGAGGGTCTGTCCGACCTCCAAGGCAACGCTCTGACCAAAGTGCTGCGGCGGACCATCCTCTCCGCCCTCATTGTTGGCGCCGCGGCCATTGTTCTCACTGCGTTCCTGGGTTCGCTTTGGGGCGCGCTCGGGCTCGTCATCGGGTTGGGCTTGGCGATCGTGAACCTTCGGTTCCTCGACGCCGGCATCGCAAAGTTGAAGCCACAAGGCGAGGTCAGCGTGAGCAACAAGGTGTTGCGCCGCGCCATGGGGACGAAGAGCGTGACCCGACTCGGGATCATCACCGTAATCTGCGTTGGCTTGTTGCTCCTCAACGGCGCGCTCGGCATCGGTGCCGTCGCCGGCCTCGTGATCTTCCAGCTCCTGTTCGTCCTGAACGTCGGCCGCATCGTTATGTCGCAGGGCATCCAATGACGTTCATCCTCGCCAGCGGCAACATCAAGATCGGCGAGCACCGCGGGGTGGTGCATCTTCCGGTCATCGGGACGGTCGACCTCGACGTTGTCTGGACCACGCTGATTGCCGCGGCCATCGTCCTCGGTCTCGGCCTCCTGATGCGGCGAAAGGTGACGTCAGGCGTTCCCGGCAAGCTGCAGCTCTTCTGGGAGACTCTCGTCGAGCAGGTGGGCGACCTGGCGGAGTCTGCGATCGGCCCCTCCGGCCGTCGTTTCGTCGGACTGGGCGCGACCATCTTCTTCTTCATCTTGGTCTGCAACTGGCTTGCCTTCATCCCGAGTGGCGATCCCGGAATCCTGGCTCCGCCGACGGGAGACGTGAATCTCCCGCTGGCGCTGGCCCTGATCGTGATCTTCCTCGTGCACTACAACTCGGTGAAGGCGCGGGGCAGGCGCGGCTACCTGAAGCACTACGCACAGCCTTACGCCGCGCTCACCCCGATCAACATCATCGAGGAGATTACCAAGCCGATCACGCTGACCTTCCGGCTCTTCGGCAACATCTTCTCGGGCGTCCTCATGATCGCGGTCATCGTCACCCTGATCCCGCCCTACTTGTCGTGGATTGGCCTGGCCATCTGGAAGCCCTTCGACGAGCTCTTCATCGGGGCGATCCAGGCGTACATCTTCGGCCTCCTCACCATCATCTACTTGGGCATGGGGATGAGCACCGACGAGGCCCACTGACGGACAGAGATCTCGACAAAGGAGAAAGAAAACAATGGCAGGAACAACTGAAGCTTCCATCCGAGTTGCGGGTGCGCTCGTCGGCGGCGGTCTGGCCCTCGGCGGCGGCGCCATCGGCGCTGCGATCGGCGACGGCCTTGCCGGTTCTCAGACCATCGCCGCCATCGCCCGCCAGCCCGAGATCGAGGCCAAAGCGAGGCAGTACTTCTTCCTCACGGTGGGTCTGGTGGAGGCCATGTACTTCATCAACCTCCTGTTCATGGTCGTGTTCGTCTACGTCTTTGCCGCCAAGGGCATCACGGCGTAGCTGCACGCAACATTTCATCCACCTCACCACCCCCCGAGATCGGGAACGACTATGACCACAGCAAGCATCTTCCTGGTACCCAACGGCACGTTCTTCATTGAGCTCGCCGTATCGATCCTGCTGATCCTCGCCATCTATAAGTGGGTGCTGCCGCCCATCAACAAGGCCATGCAGGAGCGCCAGGAGAAGATACGGAGCTCGCTCGAGGCGGCCGACGCCGCCCGCGCCGACGCCGAGGCCGCGGACGACGAGCGCCGCAACGTCCTCGAGCAGGCGCGGCAGCAGGCGCGCGAGATCGTCGCCACCGCCAATCGGACGGCCGAGCAGGTGAGGACTGACATGCAGGCGCGGGGACAGGCCGAATACGACCGCATCGTGGGCAACGCAGACGTCGAGATCGCGTTGGCCCGTCAGCGTGCCGTCGAAGAGGCCGCCAGCCGCATGGGTGAAGTTGTCATGGAGGTCGTCGAGCGCGTCATCGGCCGCGAGGTCAACCTCGATGTGCACCGTGACCTCATCGACGAAGCGGTGACCGCATTGCGCGAAGAGCCAGACAGCGCCGCCGCCGGCGCCGGAGCGCGGCCGTGAACCCAGCCCTTCAGGGCTATTCGGCCGCCATCGCCGAGATGGCGGGCTCGTCCGCGCTGCCGGGCGTGGCCGCCGACCTCGAGTCGATCGAGCAACTCGTGCTGTCCAACGGACAGCTGCGGGCGGCGCTGAGCGACACGGCGGTCCCGGGCACGTCGAGGCGAGCGGTGATGCTCGACCTCCTCGAGGGCAAAGTGTCCGCCGAGGCGCGCCGCGTCGCCGCCTTTGCCTCTGGCGCGGTGGCCGCGCAGGAGGTGACGTCCGCCCTGAGTTGGCTGGCCACTCGGTTCCGTCACCTCTCCGAAGGGCAGGACGACGAGCCCGGGCTCAGCCTGATGGCGTCGCACCAACGGGTCGGCGGTTACGCCACCGCCGTGCACGAGGACATGTCCAATCAGGAGCTCGAATCGCTCGAGGACGACCTGTTCCGCTTTGCGCGCATCGTCGCGTCCACTCCGCACCTCCGGTCGGCGCTCACGGACCGCGACCTCGCGGTGGAGGCGCGGCAGGGCCTCGTGACCCAGCTGCTCGAGGGCAAGGTGCCCGCCGCCACGCTCGGGCTGGTCCGTTACGTGGTGGCCGGCGGACGGGCACGGGACTTCGTCGGGACGATCGACTTCCTCGTCGAGGCCGCAGCCAAGGCCCGCGGCTGGCGCATCGCGCGGGTGACCGCGGCCGCGCCGATCGACGACACGCAACGCACCGCCCTTTCCGAGTCGCTCGGCGCACTCGCCGGGGTGCCGGTCGAGTTACAGGTCGAGCTCGACGAGTCATTGCTGAGCGGTGCACGCATCCGCATCGGCGACCTGCAGGTGGATGCCACGGCGCGCGGGCGTCTGGACACCCTGCGTGAGCATCTGGCCCCGAGCGGGAGCTGGGAGACGTCCGGGTTCGGCCGACGAGGCCAAGGTTCGACAGATAACACAGAGGGAGCAAACTGATGGCAGAGCTCACCATCGACGCCGGTGAGATCACCAAGGCGCTGGAGCGGCACGTCGAGGAGTACACCCCGGCGGTCGGCACGGAACAGATCGGTCGCATCGTCGAGGTCGGCGACGGCATCGCGCGCGTGTCGGGGCTTCCCGGTGCGGCGGTGAACGAATTGCTCGAGTTCGAGGACGGCACGCTCGGCCTCGCCCTCAACCTCGACGAGGACACCATCGGTGCCGTCGTCCTCGGTGAAGTCGACAGCCTCGAAGAAGAACAGACGGTCAAGGCCACCGGGCGCATCCAGACCGTTCCGGTCGGCGACGCCCTGCTCGGGCGTGTCGTCAACGCCCTGGGCGAGCCGCTCGACGGCAAGGGACCCGTCAACGCGACCGAGACCCGCCGGATGGAGGTCCAGGCACCGGGCATCGTCGGCCGCCAGCCGGTGAGCGAGCCGCTGCAGACCGGCATCAAGGCCATCGACGCGATGACCCCGATCGGCCGCGGCCAGCGCGAGCTGATCATCGGTGACCGCAAGACCGGCAAGACCACGGTGGCGGTCGACACGATCATCAACCAGGCCGGCCAGGGCGTGAAGTGCATCTACGTCGCCATCGGGCAGAAGAACTCGTCGGTGGCGCAGACGGTCGCCACTCTCGAGGCTCACAACGCGCTGGACTACACGGTGGTGGTCGTGGCGTCCGCGGGCGACCCCGCCCCGTACAAGTACCTGGCTCCCTACGCCGGCTGTGCCATGGGCCAGCACTGGATGGAGAACGGCCAGCACGCGCTCATCATCTACGACGACCTGTCCAAGCAGGCCGAGGCCTACCGCTCCGTATCCCTCTTGCTGCGGCGCCCGCCGGGCCGCGAGGCCTACCCGGGCGACGTGTTCTACCTGCACTCCCGCCTGCTCGAACGGGCCGCCAAGCTTTCGGACGCGCGCGGCGGCGGGTCGCTGACGGCGTTGCCCGTGATCGAGACGAAGGCCGGTGACATCTCGGCCTACATCCCGACCAACGTCATCTCCATCACCGACGGTCAGGTCTTCCTCGAGACGGACTTGTTCAACTCGGGTATCCGGCCGGCCATCAACGTGGGCAACTCGGTGAGCCGGGTCGGCAGCGCGGCGCAGGTGAAGGCCATGAAGAGCGTGGCCGGCACGCTGAAGCTCGACCTCGCGCAGTTCCGTGAGCTCGAGGCGTTCGCCACCTTCGGGTCGGAGCTCGACAGGGTGTCCCAGGCACAGCTCGACCGCGGCTACCGGCTGGCCGAACTGTTGAAGCAACCCCAGAACCAGCCGGTGCCGGTCGAAGAGCAGGTCATCTCGATCTACGCCGGGACCAAGGGCTGGACCGACAGTGTGCCCGTGAGCGAGGTACGCCGTTTCGAGCTGGAGCTGATCGAGTTCCTCAAGGCGAACCACGCGTCGGTGCTCGACACCATCCGCTCCACGGGAGCCCTGCCCGAAGAGGGTGAGATCGACAAGGCGCTGTCCGCTTTCCTCGAGACGTTCGACACGGGGAAGGTCGACTGAACCATGGCCGGCGGCCAAGAACGCATCCTGCGGCGACGCATCCGCAGCGTGCAGTCCACGAGGAAGATCACCAAGGCGATGGAGCTCATTGCCGCGTCGCGCATCGTGCGCGCGCAGGCGCGCATCGCGGCAAATCGCCCATACCGCGAAGGCATGGAGCGTGTCCTGCGTGTGACAGCGGCCGCCGACTCGCAGGCGGCAGCCAAGCTGCTCGGGACGCCCGAGACTGTCAACCGCGTCGGCATCCTCGCCATCGTGGGTGACCGCGGGTTGGCCGGCTCGTACAACTCAGGCGTGCTGCGCACGACCGAGCGTCTGGTGGCGGAACACAAGGCGAACGGCGCTGAGGTCACGGTGTGGTCGGTCGGCAAGAAGGCCCCGCCCTACTTCCGTTACCGCGGCATCGAGGTGGCGGAGTCGTTCGTCGGTATTGCCGACCGCCCGGAGTTCTCGGACGCCCGACACGTCGCCGCCGTCGTGGCGGCGCCGTTCGTCGCCGGTGAGGTGGACCTGATCGAGATGGTGTCGACCCGGTTCATCTCGGCCGGGACCCAACGCGTGGCGCGCCTCCAGCTGCTTCCGCTGCCCCTTCCGGAGGCCGACGAGGAGGCGACGCAGGACGAGGACGCGGCCCCCGAGGGTTACACCGAGTTCGAGCCCGAGCCCGCGAAGCTCCTGGTCGAGCTGGCGCCCCGGGCCCTCGAGGCGGAGATCTTCGCCGCCCTGTTGGAGGGGACGGCGTCGTTCTTCACCGCCCAGCAGCGGGCGATGGCCGCCGCGACCGAGAACGCGGACGAACTCGTCCGCACCCTGACGCGCGTCATGAACCGTGCTCGTCAGGACGCCATCACCACCGAGATCATGGAAATCGTCGGCGGAGCAGAGGCGCTCCGCCAAGCGAAGGGAGCTTGACCCCCAATGACCACCACGACCATGCAAGACACCGTGCCGGCCGGCTCGCTCGAGGACGGCCGGGTGGTTGCCATCGCCGGGCCGGTGATCGACGTCGAGTTCCCGCCGCACGCCCTGCCCGAGATCAACCACGCCGTCGAATTCTCGATTGAGCTCGACGGGTCGTCCCACCAGGTCACCGCCGAAGTGGCCCAGCAGATCGGCGAGGGGCGGGTCCGTTGCATCTGTATGCAGCAGACCGACGGCTTGGTCCGCGGCGCCCCCGTGCGGAACCTCGGCCGAGGGATCACGGTGCCGGTCGGCGACGCCGTGCTCGGCCACGTGTTCAACGTGCTGGGCCAACCGCTCGACACCGATTCGATCGGCCAGCCCGACGACTACTGGGAGATCCACCGCAACCCGCCGGCCTTCGACCAGCTCGAGCCGCGGTCGACGATGTTCACGACCGGCATCAAGGTGGTCGACCTCCTGGAGCCCTACGTGCAGGGTGGCAAGATCGGCCTCTTCGGTGGCGCCGGCGTGGGCAAGACCGTCATCATCCAGGAGATGATTCACCGGGTCGCCCAGCAGTACAGCGGTGTGTCCGTGTTCGCCGGGGTGGGAGAGCGGACCCGCGAGGGCACCGACATGTGGCTCGAGATGCAGGAGTCGGGCGTCATCGACAAGGCCGCCCTCGTCTACGGCCAGATGGACGAGCCGCCCGGCGTGCGCCTGCGCGTCGGCCTGGCCGCGCTGACGATGGCGGAGTACTTCCGCGACGTGAAGAACCAGGACGTGCTGCTCTTCATCGACAACATCTTCCGCTTCGTCCAGGCGGGCTCCGAGGTCTCGACGTTGCTCGGGCGGATGCCTTCGGCCGTGGGGTACCAGCCCACCCTGGCCGACGAGATGGGCGAGCTGCAGGAGCGGATCACCTCGACCAAGGGAAAGTCGATCACCTCGCTGCAGGCGGTGTACGTCCCAGCGGACGACTACACCGACCCGGCACCGTTCACGACGTTCACCCACCTCGACGCCACGACGGAGCTCTCCCGTCAGATCGCCGCACTCGGCATCTATCCGGCGGTGGACCCGCTCGCGTCGACGTCGAACATCCTGGCCCCCGAGATCGTCGGGGACCGGCACTACGCCGTCGCTCGGCGCGTGCAGGAGATCCTCCAGCGCTACAAGGAGCTGCAGGACATCATCGCCATCCTCGGTATGGACGAGCTCTCCGAAGAGGACCGGGTGACGGTGAACCGGGCCCGCAAGGTGCAGCGCTTCCTGTCGCAGCCGTTCTTCGTCGCCGAGGTGTTCACCGGCGTGCCCGGCATCTTCGTGCCGATCGACGAGACGGTGGAGTCGTTCGAGGCGCTGGCCAACGGCGACCTCGACCACGTGCCCGAGCAGGCATTCCTCAACGTCGGCGGCGTGGAGTCGGTGCTCGAGAAGGCGGCGAAGCTCGAGGCCGAGGCCGGCTAGTGGCAGACGGCGTCTTCGGCGTGGAGGTCGTCACGCCCGAGCAATCCCTCTACGCGGGCGGCGCGAGCTCGGTTGTGCTGGCGACGTCCGACGGCGCACTGACAGTGCTCGACGGGCACACGCCGCTCGTGGGCGACATCGTGCCGTGCGAGCTCAAGCTCGAACAACCCGAGGGCCCGCTCCTGCGCTTCGCCGTGCACGGCGGCTTCCTCCAGGTCGACACGAGCCCGCACGCAGCCGAGGGCCTGGCCGAGGGCGATGGACCGTTGCCCGGGCTCTCGACGAGGGTGACGGTCCTCGCCGGGATCGCAGAGCTCTCCGAGGAGATCGACGTGGCGCGCGCTGAACAGGCGCGGGACACCGCCAACCAGCGTGTCAACGAGCTGCAGTCGGGGCGCGGCGGCGAGGAAGTCGAAGTCGACGTCGAGCTGCTCGAGGCGAAGGGCTCGCTCGAGCGGGCCGAGTTGCGGCTGTCGGTGGCCGCCGGCGAGGCGTAGGCGGCAGCGTGCGGCAGCCGGGCCGCAGGCCCGGTCGCATCAGAACCGAGCCCGACGTCGAACGACGCGCTACGAGAACGAGATCGAGCTGAACTCCGCCAGCTTCTTCAGCGCGTGAGACGCGTCGATCTTGCGCAGGGTGCCCGACTTGGAGCGCATGACGAGCGACTGCGTCGTCGCGCCGAACTCGTGGTACTGGACGCCTTGGAGCAGCTCGCCGTCCGTGATGCCGGTGGCGGCGAAGAAGCAGTTGTTGCCCTGGACGAGGTCGTCGGTCGTGAGGACCTTGTCGAGGTTGTAGCCCGCTTCGAGAGCGGCCGCGCGTTCGGACTCGTTGCGGGGGTAGAGGCGGCCCTGGATCTCGGCGCCCATGCACTTGAGGGCGGCGGCGGCGAGCACGCCTTCGGGCGTGCCGCCGATGCCGAAGAGGATGTCCGTGCCGGCGCCCGGCCAGCCCGTCGAGATGGCGCCGGCGACGTCGCCGTCGGTGATGAGGCGGATCCGGGCGCCGCTCTTTCTCACCTCGGTGATGAGGTCGTCGTGACGGGGGCGGTCGAGGATGACGGCGGTGAGGTCCCGGACGGGACGACTGAGGGCCTCGGACAGACGGTGCAGGTTCTCGGTCGGGGTCTTGCGGATGTCGCAGGCGCCCTTCGCCCGGGGGCCGACGGCGAGCTTCTCCATGTAGACGCAGGGGCCGGGGTCGAACATGGCGCCGCGCTCGGCGACCGCGATGACCGCGAGCGCGCCGTTGCGGCCTTGCGCGGTCAGCGTCGTGCCGTCGATGGGGTCGACGGCGATGTCGGTCATCGGGGGCGTCCCGTCGCCGATCTTCTCGCCGTTGAAGAGCATCGGGGCGTTGTCCTTCTCGCCCTCGCCGATGACGACGACGCCGTCCATGGGGACCGAGGAGAGCACGGTGCGCATGGCCTCGACCGCGGCGGCGTCGGCGCCGATCTTGTCGCCACGTCCCATCCAGCGGCTGGCGGCCATGGCGGCGGCCTCGGTCGTTCGCACGAGGTCCATGGCGAGGTTGCGATCAGGGGCTTGTCGGGACGGGACTGTCCCTTGTGTGCCGGGCGACGCCACGGCAGTGACCCTAGTTCGTGGCGAATCAAGGATTCGGGGCCAGGGTCGGAGTCGGGGGAGTGGCCAGCGGCGATACTTGGGGGGATGCAGAAGCCGAGCCCCAGCGCCAGCGACTCGATCGTCGTCGAGGCCGGTGGACCACTCTCCGGCACCGTCACCGTTGGCGGAGCGAAGAATTCCGCATTGAAGCTCATGGTGGCCTGCCTGTTGGCCGAGGGTCGCTCCGTTCTCTCCAACGTCCCGTGCATCAGCGACGTCGACACGATGGCCGAGGTGCTGCGGGGGTTGGGGGCTTCGGTCGAGCGGCTCCCGAACGGCGATGTGGCGGTGACATCCCCGGCGGCCGACGCGCTCGTGCCGGCGGCGCCACCCGAACTCTTCGAGAAGATGCGCGCGTCGGTCGTCGTGTTGGGGTTGTTGATGGCGCGTTCGGGTTCGGTACGGATGCCGCTGCCCGGTGGTGACGACTTCGGCGACCGGCCGATCGACTTCCACGTGAACGGGTTGACCGCCATGGGCGCGCGCTTCGAGTCCTCGCACGGCGAGGTGCGGGGGTCGGTACCGGGTGGCCGCTTGGTGGGCGCGCGGGTGGTGTTGGAGTATCCGAGCCATACCGCCACCGACAACCTGCTGATGGCCGCGGCGTTGGCCAAGGGCACGACGGTCATAGAGAACGCGGCCAAGGAACCCGAGGTGGCGGATTTGGCGGCCATGCTCCGCGCGATGGGCGCGGTCGTGCGGGGCGCGGGGACGTCCCGGATCGAAGTCGAGGGTGTCGAGTCGCTTTCGCCGGTGCGGCACACGGTCGTGCCGGACCGCGTGGTGGCGGCGACGTTCCTGGCGGCCGTGGGCATGGCGGGCGGTGACGTCACGATCGCCGACGCCCGGCCCGAGCACATGGAGATGCTGCTGCGCAAGGTCGGGCAGATGGGCGTCGAGACGTCCATGGGGCCCGACGGCCTGCGGGCGACCTCGGACGGGCGTGTCGTTTCCGCCGACGTGGCGACGCTGCCCTACCCGGGCGTGGCGACGGACTACTCGCCGCTGCTGGTGGCGATGCTCAGCGTGGCGGACGGGGTGGGGATCCTGACGGAGAACCTGTTCTCGGGCCGGTTCCGCTACGTCGAGGAGCTGCGGCGCATGGGTGCCGACATCCGGACCGAGGGGCACCACGCGGTTGTGCGCGGCGTACCGAATCTTTCGGGCGCGGCGGTGCGGGCCCCCGACATCCGGGCCGGGGTGGCGCTGGTGCTGGCCGGGCTGGTGGCCGAGGGGTCGACCGTGGTCAGCGGTGCCCATCACATCCGACGGGGGTACGAGGATCTAGTGGCGTCGTTGCAGGGGCTCGGCGCCCGGGTGTCGCGCCAGTGAGCTCGTCTTCCTCGTCGTCCTCGTCGTCAGCGTCGGCGCCCGCTCGGCCGCCGTTGCCCAGGGAGCCGGCGGCGCTGCTGGAGCTGGCTCGTTCCGGTGACCGGGTCGCGTTGGCGCGGTTGTTGTCGTATATCGAGAGCGGGGGTGACGCGGCCATGGCGGTGGCGGAGCTCGCGTACCGCGGCGACATGCCGTACACCCTCGGGTTGACCGGAGCTCCCGGGGCGGGCAAGTCGACGTTGACCGATGGGCTCATCACCGCGGTGCGCGGGGGTTGGCCGGCGGCCGTGGGGTCCAGGGCGGACGCGGAGGCAGAGGCGGAGGCAGTCCCGCAGGTCGCGGTCCTCGCTGTCGATCCCACGTCGCCGTTCAGCGGTGGGGCGATCCTGGGCGACCGTGTCCGTATGAGCCAGCACGCGCTCGACCCGACCGTCTTCATCCGTTCCATGGCCACGCGGGGGCATCTGGGTGGCCTCTCACTGGCGGTGCCCGACGCCGTGCGCCTGTTCGGCGCGGCGGGCATCGGAGTCGTGATCGTCGAGACCGTCGGCGTCGGCCAGATGGAGGTGGAGATCGCCTCGGCCGCGGACACCACGGCCGTCGTCGTGACGCCGGGCTGGGGCGACTCGATGCAGGCGAGCAAGGCGGGACTCCTCGAGGTGGCCGACGTCTTCGTGATCAACAAGGCCGACCGGCCGGGAGTGCGCGAAGCGCGGCGTGACCTCGAGCAGATGCTCGACCTGGCGCGGCCAGGCGCGTGGCGGCCCGAGATCATCGACACGACGGCAACTGCGGCCGAGGGCGTGTCGGAGCTCTGGATGGCCGTGGCTCGGCACCGGGCACACCTGTTGAGCTCGGGCCAGCTGACCGTACGGCGGGCCGACCGCTTGGCGCTCGAGTTGCGCCGGGTGCTCTTGGCCCGCACCGAGGTGCACATCGACGAGCTGGTGGCGGGGGAGGAGTTCAGCTCCTCGGTCAAGGCGCTGGTCGCGGGAGAACTCGACCCGTATCAAGCGGCCGATCGGTTGCTCGGCAACTGAGCGGCGCGCAGGTTTCTCAAGGCCGGAACGGACGCGCTAGTCGGCGGGCAGCCCCGCTCGGAGGACGACGATTTTCTCCGGTTTGGCCAAAGCGCCCTGGCGTTGCACTTCTCGGTGCGTCAACGCGCTTCGGGTGGGTGTCCATGAGGCGGACGCCAGCATGACGACCGGCGAAGCCATCAGCGCGGGCCACCACAGCTCGATGTGGTGGACGGTGTTGTGGTTCCCCAGCACCATGCTGGCGACGACGGCCGCGCTGCAGAGGGCCAAGTGCGCCCCGCTGCGCCGGGCGCGAGCAACAGGCACAGGGCTGCGACGGGGCGCCGCCAGTCCGGCCGGGACGAATTGCTCCCACAAACGATGGGCATGATCCAACCCGGACTGGGTTCGAGAGAAGTAGTTCGAATGACTCATGGACCAAGGTCTCACCCCCGGTCATACTTCCGCTCATCGACAGCGTTTCGTGAACGCAATGGCCGTTGGGGGGACGGTGCGTAAACGACATTGGACTCAGCTGGACAGAGGGCGAGTGGTCGCGGCGGCGAAAGCGTGGGTCACCGAACGACCCGCCCCGATCGTCGCGACCATCGCCATGCTCATCCCCGTCATGGGCTACAGCGTTCTGGGCCACGGTTTCCCGAGTGGGCGACACCTTGAGCTCATCACGCCGGGGGACCTCTGGGGCATGAGCGCGAGCTCGTGGTTCCTGGCCCACGGTCAGTTCGGTCACATCTACGCCTCCCCGGGCGTGCTGACGTCGCCTCCGGCCCTCGAGTTCGTGCTGGCCCCGATCCTGCTCTTCGCCCAGATGGTCGGCCTCGCCGCCCACTTCCCCGGTAGCAGCCCGCTCGGCCTCTGGCTGCTGCTGGGCCCGGTGGCGCTCCTGATCGCGTCGCCCGCGCTCTTCGCGGTCGATGCCGTTGCCCGGTCCTGGCATCTCAACGATCGCACCCGGCTCGTCCTGGCACTGGGGAGCGCGCTCGGGGTCGCCAACGTCGCCGGAGTCTGGGGACATCCCGAAGATTGCGTCGCCGTAGCCATGGTGCTGTGGGCGGCGCTGGCGATGGAGCGACGACCGGACGGCGGCGGGCGGCGCGCGGCGTGGCTCTTGGGTCTCGGTATCGCCTTCCAGCCGCTCGCCATACTGGGCGTGGTCCCCGTGCTCGCCCGCTTGGATTGGCGGTCGTTCGCAAAGGTCTCGTGGCGACTCGCGCTGCCGAGCCTGCTGGTGCTCATACCCCCGCTGATCGCCCAGCCCCGCCTCACCCGTTTCGTGCTCGTGAACCAGCCGATCTATCCCAAAGCCGTGTCGTTCACGCCGCTGACCCACTTCGCCCCCGTCATCGGTGCCGGAACCGACGGTGGCGGCCCGACGCGCTTGGTCGCCCTGTTGTTGGGAGCCGGCCTGGCCGTCGCGGTCTGTCGACGCCGCCATGACCTGCCGACGGTGCTCACGATGACGGCGATCGCCTTCTCCTTGCGGGTGCTCTTCGAGACGGAGCTCGTCTGGTACTACCTCTGGCCGGTCGCTGCGATCTGCCTCCTTCTTTCGGCACGACGCGGCGTCAGGTACCTCAGCGTCTGCAGCGTGGCTCTCGTTGCCACCATCGTGCTCGGAAACCACAACGCCGTGCACAACATCGCGCTGTGGTGGCCGGGGCTCATGGCGTCCTTAGCGGTCATGTTGGGCTCGACTGCGGGCAGGGTGGGGCAGCACCAAGCCTCACGAACCAGCTTGCTAGAGCACGGTGCCCACGGAATGGGAGTCCGGCAACTCCGGCCCGCTGGGTCGCCTGACGTGTAGGACGAGTACCAGCACCCTCTGGAATAAGCGCTGCCACCTAAGTTGGCGGCCTTTGCCACTAGCAATGAAATGGCCAGGCATCTCGAAGACCGCACGCTTGGACTCTTGAACAAGAGCCATGCTCGACAGGTCGGCTCCGCAAAGTGGATGCATGAGATGAGCTCGGGTCCGGGCACTTTCGGGGCTCATCGATAACTCGATGGACCACTCGTTCAGCTGGGCCATCGGTGGTCCTTTTTTCCTATGGACGGCTTTCACCTGGGCTTGAATAATGAATTCTGCCGACGTGTGTCTGCCGGGCTCCGTCGGCGGGTCCAGACGGGGGAGCATGGACAAAGCAACCGGGAGGTGGCCGGCACTCGATGGACTGAGAGCTGTGGCTGTCGCCGCGGTGGTGGGTTTCCATTTTGGCATCGTTCCTCCGGGTTGGGTCGGAGTCGACATCTTCTTCGTGATCTCTGGATTTTTGATCACGACACTGTTGCTCGAAGAGTCGCAAAGGCTCGGCCGAATCTCGCTCCGGCGGTTCTGGGCTCGCCGCGCCCTGCGGCTCGGGCCCGCGCTTCTGTGTGCGATCGCCTTTGCCCTCACCTTGTCCTTGCTCTGCGCTTCGGCGGCACGCCACGATACGGTGACGGGGCTTCCTTGGGTCCTGCTCTATTCAGGCAACTGGGTTCGGGCGCTTGGACCTGGCACCCTCGGGCTGCTCGGACACACGTGGTCGCTCGCAATCGAGGAGCAGTTCTATTTCCTCTGGCCGCTTGTCTGCATCGCACTCGTCGCGAGGGCTCGAAACCTCGCCCGAGCGGCCGTAGTCGTGAGCGGCCTCGCGCTCGCGGATGCCGTCTATCTGATGTTTGCGATGCAGCACTGGGGATCGATGAGGGCGTACTACGGCACCGACACCCACGCGATCGGGTTGCTCGCCGGCTCGGCACTTGCATTAGGAATCCTGAGCAGGAAGTCTGCCGGAAGAACCGACGGACCGTGGCAGCGCTATTTCGGCCCTCTGGCTGTCATCTCGCTGGTCATCTTCGTCGGCATCTTCGCGATGTTTTCGAACTCTCAGACCGAGAGCGCACTGGTGCTCATCGCCGCGACGTTGGCGTCCGTCGTCCTCGTTGCTCGCCTCGTCCTCAAACCGATCGGTGGAACTGCTGCTCTGTTCTCATGCTCATCAGCGTTGTGGATTGGGAAGCGTTCGTACGGGATTTACCTGTACCACTTACCGATCGCCATCGTCTTCCTCGAGCGGTGTCATTTGGCCGGAGTGCCTCGCGCCGCAGTCCTATGTGGATGTGTTTTGCTCACGGTACTCGTAGCCAGCGCTTCTTATCGCTGGGTAGAAGCACCGTTTCTCAGGCGCAAGGAGAGATTTACCGCAATCTCGGCTCATCAGACTCGGGTAGGGACACAAGTACTACCCGCGCACTTACATGAATCGACGGCGTCAGAGTGCACCGGGGGTGAGATTCGAACTCACAACCTGGCGGCCAGACCCCAAAGGTGGGAAGGCGTGCCGAGCTGGCGGTGAGCTCCGTGCGGGCCCGAGTGGCCCAGGAGGCTGTACGCGAGGACGGGGACGAACATGGCCAACGTCGCCGCTACAGGCGCGCGTCGTTCGACCACCCAGGGTGAGATCCGTGCGACCGCGGCCGCCCGGCGATCGATCCGGCGAGCTTTGAGGTCGGCGCGGTCCATCTCCCCCCTCAGTGGACGTTGCATGGACGAACTGTCCTCCACATTCGAGTGTGGCGCGGGGTATGCCGCCGTTTCCATGGGCCTTGTGGACCACTTCACGCCGGGCCGCTCGAGGTTTGGCCAGCTCGGTCCACCAGTCCCCGGTCAGGTACGGTTCGCTGATGGCCGAGACCTTCGTGAGCGTGGAGCGCCGCCCCGACGGTGTGGCACTCGTGCGACTGGATCGCCCGAAGGCGAACGCACTGTCGGCGGCCGTGCTCGGCCAGTTGCAAGAAGCCGCAGCGGGGCTGGTGGACGATCCGCCGGGGGCGGTCGTGCTGTGGGGCGGCCGGCGGATCTTCGCCGCCGGCGCCGACATCGTCGAGCTGGAGGGCATCGGTGCGCAGGCGGTCGGGCGGAACTTCGCCGCCGCCCTCGGCGCTTTGGCCGCTGTGCCCCGGGCGACGATTGCCGCCGTGAACGGCTTTGCGCTCGGCGGTGGCCTCGAGCTCGCGCTGGCCTGCGACTTCCGGGTCGGCGCCGAGGACTCGAAGTTCGGAGTGCCCGAGATCTTGCTCGGCGTCATACCCGGCGGGGGAGGGACACAGCGGCTGCCGCGCCTGGTCGGCTCGTCCCGGGCCAAGGAGATGATCATGACGGGCCGCCAGGTGCGCGCCGACGAGGCGCTCTCGATCGGGCTCGTCAACCGCGTCGTCGCGCCGGACTACGCGCTCGAGGCGGCGTTGACATGGGCGGCCGAGCTCGCCGCCGGCCCCGTCGCGGCTCACGGTTTGGCGAAGGGCACGGTGGACCGCGGGTTGGATGGCACGCTCGAAGAGGGGCTGGCGATCGAGCGGGAGGCGTTCGCCGCCGTGTTCCGCACCGAGGACGCCGCCATCGGGATCCGGTCGTTCAGCGAGAACGGCCCCGGCAAGGCCACGTTCCTCGGGCGGTGACGGATTGAGCTCTCCGCCGATCCCGGTCAGCACCGGGGAGAGTGCCTTTGACCCCTCGGTCCGCTGGTTCCAGCACGCCGTCTTCTACGAGGTGCTCATCCGGGGCTACAACGACGCCAACAACGACGGGACGGGCGACCTGCGAGGTCTGCGGGAGAAGCTCGACTACATCGAGTGGCTCGGGATCGACTGCATCTGGTTGCTCCCGTTCTATCCCTCTCCGATGCGTGACGGCGGTTACGACATCAGCGACTTCTTCAACGTCAGTCCTGACTACGGCAACATCGGCGACCTGGTCGGCTTCCTGGAGGACGCGCACCGCCGCGGCATCCGCGTCATCGCCGACCTCGTCATGAACCACACGAGCGACGAGCATCCGTGGTTCAAGGAGTCGCGCTCCTCGCGGGACAACGCCAAGGCGGACTGGTATGTCTGGAACGACGACGACCAGAAGTGGCCCGACGCCCGCGTGGTGTTCACCGATGTCGAGCGCTCCAACTGGACCTGGGACGACAACCGCCAGCAGTACTACTGGCACCGCTTTTTCCACCACCAGCCGGATCTCAACTACGACAACCCCGAGGTGGCCGACACGATGATCGACCTCGTTCGGTTCTGGTTGGACCTCGGGTTCGACGGATTCCGGTTGGATGCCGTCCCGTACCTCTACCAGCGCGACGGCACGAGCGGCGAGCACCTGCCCGAGACGCACGCGTTCATCAAGCGCATCCGCAAGCAGATCGACGCCGACTACCCCGGCCGCATCCTCCTGGCGGAGGCGAACGGCTGGCCGAGCGACGTGGCCGACTACTTCGGCGACGGTGACGAGTGCCACCTCTGCTTCCACTTCCCGCTCATGCCGCGCCTCTTCATGGCGGTGCGGCGCGAGCAGCGGTACCCGATCACCGAGATCCTGGCGCAGACCCCGGTCATCGACGACGGCTGCCAGTGGGCGATCTTCCTGCGGAACCACGACGAGCTCACCCT
>DATMMN010000120.1:0-3153 GCA_035569675.1 Acidimicrobiales bacterium
AGTCCTCGGCCTCGCTGGCGGGCTCCGGCGTGAGCGGCCCGCCCGGCGGCTCGTGCTCGTCGGTCATCGCGGTCCGGGGGCTTCCTTGAACTGCACGGGAACGCGGCCCACGCCGTAGTCCTTGCGCAGGGGATGTCCCTCCCACTCCTCGGGCATGAGGATCCGAGTGAGGTCCGGGTGGCCGGTGAAGAGGACGCCCATCATGTCGTAGGCCTCGCGCTCCATCGCCTCGGTGCCTGGGTAGACCTCGAAGAGGCTGTCGACGACCGGGTCCGACTCGGGCACTTGGACACGGATGCGCACACGCTGGCGCAACGAGAGGGACAGCAGGTTGACCACGATCTCGAAACGCTCGGGCGCGACACCCTCGGGCAGCGAGCGACCCGGGTGCGTGAGGTAGTCGACAGCGCAGAGATCGGCGCACAACTCGAACCCGGCATCGAGGAACGCGGCGACCATGCGCTTGTACGTGGCACGGCTGGGGAAGGCCAGCTGGTCGACCAAGCGGTCCGGCAGGCGCGGCACCTCGGGGAGGACGCTCGACGGCGTCACCGCCGGTGCGGCGGTCGGGGTCGCGTCGCTCACCGCGGCGTTGCCACCCGCACGGCGTCGGGGACGGTGGGCACCCAGCCTCCCGTCGCCTGCTCACCGGCCGGGACCGAGGACCCGGGACGGCGGGTGATCTCGCCCGTGCGGATCTTCTCGTGCAGGGTCAGGATGGAGTGCAGGAGCGTCTCGGGCGACGGCGGGCAGCCCGGCGCGTAGACGTCGACCGGAACGATCTGGTCGACGCCTTGCACGATGGCGTAGTTGTTGAACATCCCGCCCGTGGATGCGCACACACCCATCGAGATGACCCACTTGGGCTCCATCATCTGGTCGTAGACCTGGCGCAGGACCGGGGCCATCTTCTGGGACACTCGGCCGGCCACGATCATGAGATCGGCCTGGCGCGGAGACGCTCGGAATACCTCCATGCCGAGTCGGCTGATGTCGAAGTCGGCGGCCCCGACCGCCATCATCTCGATGGCGCAGCAGGCGAGGCCGAACGTGGCCGGCCACACGCTGTTGCGGCGGGCCCACTTGACCATGTCCTCGAGCTTGCCGGTCAGGAAGTTGTGCTGGAGGTCTTCGATCCCCATGGTTAGGCCGCCTCCTCGGGAACCGGGCGGCTGCCGCTGATACGCGAGATGGTCGACTCCGACGTGCGACTCGGCATGCCCGGCTGCAACGTCTTGGGCGGCCCCCACGTCAGCGCGCCGTTGGAGATGAGGTACACGAACGAGACGAAGACCACGGCGGCGAAGACGATGACCTCGATGAGCCCGAACGTCTCGATCTGGTGGAACACGATCGCCCACGGGTAGAGGAAGACGATCTCGATGTCGAAGATGATGAAGATCATCGACACGAGGTAGAAGCGCACCGGGAAGCGCTGCGGCGGTTCCACGCTGGGCACGATCCCGCACTCGTACGGCGCGAGCTTCGCTGCCGTGGGCTTCTTCTTCGGCGCCAGCAGCGCGGACGAGACGAGCGAGAAGGCGGTGAACGCGAAGCCGAGGACCGCCAAGATCAGGATCGGGAGGTACTGGTCCACTGTGGCCCGTTTTTACCATGTGACCCCTTTCGCGGGCACATCCGCGACGCTGGTCAGAGGCCCTGGGAGCGGGCCTACGATGCCCTCGTGACGGCACCCGACACGACACCGCCGGCCGGCGCTCCCAAGAAGAGGGCCCGGACGGCCAAGGCCCCGACGAAGAAGGCGAAGACGCAGGCCGCAGCGTCGAAGCCGGCGAAGGCGAAAACCCCGGCGCCGAAGGCCACCGCCTCGAAGGCCGCCGCGTCCAAGTCGACGGCCAAGAAGGCGCCCGCGAAGCGGACGACGGTCCGCACGAGCGCAACGGGCGGCGGGGCAACGGCCGCTCCAGCCCGCCGGGCGGCCACGGCGCCGCGGAAGGAAGACGGCCACGTGCACGACGTCGTCGTTGTCGGCGCAGGCCCGGCCGGCTCGTCGTGCGCCTACTGGCTCGCCGATGCGGGGTGGGACGTCGTCGTGGTGGAGAAGAAGACCTTCCCGCGCGAGAAGACCTGCGGGGACGGGCTGACCCCGCGCGCCGTGCGGCAGCTGGCCGACATGGGGCTCGAGGATGCGCTGGCGGGATCCCACCGCTACACCGGGCTGCGGGCGTTCGGCTTCGGCCATTCCATCGAGATGCAGTGGCCCGAGCACCCGCACTTCCCCAGCTACGGCTACACGATCACGCGCCACGATCTCGACGGGCTGGTTGCGTCGCGTGCGGCCAATGCCGGCGCAACCCTCCTTCAAGGCACCGAAGTCGTCGACGTGGTGGCCGACGACACCGTCATTACGTCGCCGCTCCCCGCGCTGAGCGGGGTCACGGTCAAGGAGAAGGGCGCGTCCGGCACCCGGTTGATCAAGGCGCACTACGTCGTCGTCGCCGACGGCTCGAACTCCCGGATCGGCCGGATCTTGGGCACCTCGCGCCGACGCGACCTGCCGCTGGGGATGGCGCTACGCGGCTACTACCGCTCTGATCGGCACGACGACCCCTTCATCGAGTCGCATCTGGACATCCGCGACACCGAGGGCACCGTCGTCCCGGGCTACGGCTGGATCTTCCCGATGGGCGACGGGCGGGTCAACGTCGGCGTCGGCCTCCTGTCGACCGAACAGCGTTGGAAGGGCGTCAACACCAGCACCCTCATGGATACCTTCGTCGACTACGCGCCCAAGTCCTGGGGCCTCAGCCCCGAGACGAGCCTCGGTCCGCCGACGGGCGGCAAGCTGCCGATGGGGCTTTCCGTCGGTCCGCGGGTGGGGCACAACCTGCTCATTGCCGGCGACGCCGGCGGCGCGATCAACCCGTTCAACGGCGAGGGCATTGCGTACGGTTACGAGACCGGCCGATTGGCTGCGGCCGCACTGGGCCACGCTCTGACGGGCGCCGGACCGCGCGCACTGGCAGAGTACGACCGCGAGCTCACTGCTGCCTATGGCCCCTACTACAAGGTGGCACGGGCCTTCGTACATCTCATCTCGCATCCCGACGCCATGCGCGTGGCGGTGAACGTCGGCATGCGCTCGGATCTCCTCATGAACCAGCTCTTGCGGATCATGGCCAACCTGATGCG
>DATMMN010000121.1:0-16464 GCA_035569675.1 Acidimicrobiales bacterium
TGGCTCGTCGCCTCCGACGGTGGCATCTTCAACTACGGCGACGCGGCCTTCTACGGCTCCACCGGGGCGATGACACTCAACAAGCCGATCGTCGGCATGGCGTCGACCCACGACGGCTTGGGCTATTGGCTCGTCGCCTCCGACGGTGGCATCTTCAACTACGGCGACGCGGCCTTCGACGGCTCCGCCGGGGCGATGCATCTCAACAAGCCGATCGTCGGCATGGCGTCGACGTCTGACGGCTTGGGCTACTGGCTCGTCGCCTCCGACGGTGGCATCTTCAACTATGGCGACGCGGCCTTCTACGGCTCCACCGGGGCGATCACGCTCAACAAGCCGATCGTCGGCATGGCGCCGACATTCGACGGCAAGGGGTACGACCTCGTCGCCTCCGACGGCGGCATCTTCAACTACGGTGACGCGGCCTTCGACGGCTCGGCGGGGGGCATGCCGCTCAACCAGCCGATCGTCGGCATGGCGGCGCACCCAGAAGGAGGATGAGCCTGCTGCACGCCAAGACCACGGCTTCGCCGGGAACGCCTTCCCCGGCCCGCCGGGTCGTAGCCCTCAGCATCGTGCTCGCGGCAGTGCCGATGGTCTCGGTCATTTGGCTGGGACCGTCGGTCGCCGCGACCACGACCCTGGGCCCGCTCAAGTCGGTGAAGTGCGCACCATTAGCGGCGGACCCTGCGATCGAGGCTCCGCTCTACGCCCAGCAGAAAGGGGCCAGCGGTAAGTCGGACGGCTGGTGGTGCCAACTGCCTCACGCGACGCAGGTGCCTGGTGGGCTGGTCGCCCTTCGACGTGACTCGGCACCGCTGCCGAACAACTACGACCTCGATCAGACCGTGTACTCGCCTGCGGGGACGGCGAAGGACGCCTCCGTCACTGCGAACGGGCCACCCGCCCTCATCGTGGAGGTCAAGGTCAACAGCGCTGTCGCCCCGGGTGCAACCGCTCGCGTCCCACAGTTCTCCAGTGCTCAGAGGGTCGTCCTGAAAAAGGGCGTCACGGCGAATGTGGTGTCGGACTCGGGCCAGACCGCCGTGAGCTGGGCGTTTTCGACGTCGGGCGTACCCAAATATCTCAGCGCCGTCGTAAGCGTCACGGTTGCCGGGTTCGGTGTGCCGGCCTCGGAGGTCATCGCCGTGGCGAAGCACGTCGCACCCCTCTGATGGTGGACCGAAACCCCGCTGCGTTCTGGCGGCGTTGCAAGCTGACCTTGGCCGGCGCCGGCGTGATCCTCGGACTGGCCCAGTTCCTCGGGATCCCTCCCACCGGGGCAGCGACGACCGCAGCGACGTCGAGCGAGCCAACTGTCAAGCTCGTGGCAGCCACTTCGTCCTCCACGCTGACCCTCGAAGAATGGAAGCAGCGATACGAGCATGACGTCGGAATCCTGGCCGACGACATCCTGGTCGTCGTGGACGACGGGAAGCGGGCGCAGAGCCACGACACGACGGCCAAGGTCAAGACCACGGTGAACGACTGCCGCACGTGGGCCTCCGACGCCAGGCAAGCGCGCACGGCTGCACCGCCGATCCCGATGGCGGACGCCGAACGGGCCTGGACGACCATGATCGCTGCGTCGGGCCACGCCGCGTCGGACTGCCTCGCCGCGCTGCAGCACGGGTCGCGGCGCAGCGCCAGGGACTTCCAGAAACAGCTGAAGATCGTGGAGCAGGACGAAGTGACCCTGAATCGCGACCTGAACGGTTCGTCAGCGTCACCAGGGAGTTCGTAGCGCTAAGGCCACTGGTCCGGTCCCACTAGATTGGCCTTCGTGCGTCTCGCGGTCCTTGTCTCGGGTTCCGGGACGATCCTGCGGGCCATGTTCGAGGAGGGTCTCCCGGTCACCACCGTCCTCGCGGACCGGCCCTGCGCCGCCCTCGAAATCGCCGAGGAGTACGGGGCCGCACCCGAGCTCGTCGATCGCAGGGCCTACGGTGGCTTCGGCACCGAATTCGATCGAGAGGGGTTCACCGCCACCGTCACCGCCACGCTGGTGGCCCACCAGGTCGACCTGGTGGCCATGGCCGGCTTCGGGACGGTCCTGACCGACGCCGTCCACGCCGCGTTCCCGCATCGCATCCTGAACACGCACCCCGCCCTGCTGCCGCTGTTCCCCGGCTGGCACGGCGTGCGCGATGCGCTCGCGGCCGGCGTCAGCGAGACCGGCTGCACGGTGCACCTGGCCACGCTCGAGATGGACGCCGGGCCGATCCTGGCCCAGCAGTCGGTACCCGTCCTGGCCGGCGACACCGAGGAGACGCTGCACGAGCGCATCAAGGTGGTCGAGCGGACGCTCTACCCGGCCACCGTGGCCTGGGCCCTGGCGGAGTTGGAGGCCGGCTTGCCGATCGAACCGAAAGGAATACGCGAGGAGATGACGTCGTGAGGGCCCTGCTTTCCGTGTACGACAAGGAGGGGGTGGTCGAGCTCGCGCAGGGCCTGGCGGACCTTGGCTGGGAGCTCGTGGCGAGCGGCAACACATCGGCGAAGCTGCGCGAGGCCGGGATCGCTCACAGCGAGGTGGCCGAGGTGACGGGATCGCCCGAGATGCTGGGAGGGCGGGTCAAGACACTGCACCCGAAGATCCACGGCGGCATACTCGCCGACCGCTCCAAGGCCGAGCATGTCGACGACCTGGAGGCGAACGAGATCGAGGCGATCGACCTCGTGGTGGTGAATCTGTACCCGTTCTCGTCGGATCCCTCAATCGAGCTGATCGATGTCGGCGGGCCGACGATGGTGCGCGCCGCGGCCAAGAACCACGAGCACGTCGGGATTGTCACTTCACCAGCGGACTACGGCGTCGTGCTCGAGGAGCTGCGCGCATCGGGCTCGCTGTCCGCAGCCACGCGACGGCGGTTGGCCCGGGCCGCGTTCGCGCACACGGCGGCCTACGACGCGGCGATCGTCGAGTGGTTGGACAGGGGCGGGCCGAAGCCGGTGGGCGAGCTGGAGGGGGCGAGCGAGGCGGACGTGCAGGAGGCTTCGTTGTCGGCCATCCTGCCGCCGACGCTGCACCTGACGCTCGAGCGCACAGAGGTTCTGCGCTATGGCGAGAACCCGCACCAACGGGGCTCGCGGTACCGGGTGGCGGGGTCGGCGAGCTGGTGGGACGCCATGGTCCAGCACGGCGGCTCGGCCCTGTCGTACCTCAACATCTTCGACGGCGACGCCGCCTGGCGCCTCGTGCACGAGCTGGCGGCCGACGTGGGCGATGGTGAGGTGGCGGTTGCCATCATCAAGCACGCGAACCCCTGCGGTGCGGCGGTCGGCGGCGACCTCGTGACCGCGTACGAACGCGCCCTCGAGTGCGACCCGCTCAGCGCCTTCGGGGGCGTCGTGGCCATCGGCGGCGAGGTCACCGCCGAGGTGGCCGACGCGATCGCGGCGGGGCCCCAAGCGGACGTCATCATCGCGTCGTCGTACACCCCCGAGGCGGTGGAGAAGCTGGTGGCGCGGCGCCGGGCGACCCGGTTGCTGTCCGGGCCGGCACCCGAGCAGGCGGTGCGCCAGTTGCGCAGCCTCGGAGCGAGCGTTCTGGTACAGGACGTCGACGCCTTCGTCTCGCCGCGCGCGTCGTGGCAGACGGTGACGACGCGGGCACCGAGCGAGGAGGAGTGGCGCGATCTCGTGCTGGCGTGGCGGGTCTGCGGGCGTACGACGTCCAATGCGATCGCGGTCGTAACCAACGGCCAGGCCGTCGGCGTGGGCGCGGGCCAGCAGTCACGCGTGGTCGCCGCCGAGATCGCTGTGCAGAAGGCCGGCGAGCGGGCCAAGGGCGGGGCCGGCGCCAGCGACGCTTTCTTCCCCTTCCCCGACGGGCTCCTGGTCCTGGCCGACGCGGGCGTCACAGCCGTCGTTCAGCCGGGGGGCTCGGTGAAGGACGGCGAGGTGGTCGCGGCCGCGGACGAGGCGGGCATCGCGATGGTCATGACCGGCGAACGGCACTTTAAGCACTGATGGCGGCCATCCTCCTCGACGGCGAGGTGGTCGCCGCACGGATTAAGGCAGACGTGGCCGAGCGCGCCGCGCTCTTAGCCCGCGAAGGTGTCCATGTGGGGCTCGGCACGATCCTCGTGGGCGACGACGCGCCGAGCGCGCGCTACGTCTCGCTGAAGCACGAGGACTGCGCGGCGCTCGGTATCTACTCGGTGGGCGAGCACCTGCCGGCGACAGCGACGCAGGCCGAGGTGATGGATGCGATCGCCCGCTTCAACGGCGACCCCAAAGTGAGCGCGTATCTCGTGCAGCTGCCGCTTCCCGCGGGCCTCGACGAGGAACAGGCGCTACTGGCGATGGACCCGGCCAAGGACGCGGACGGGCTGCACCCTCTGAACCTGGGCCGGCTCGTGTTGGGGACGCCGGGGCCGTTGCCGTGCACGCCGGCGGGGATCATCGAGCTGCTGCACGCGTACGACGTCCCGGTCGAGGGGAGCCACGCGGTGATCATCGGCCGCGGCGTGACGATCGGGCGGCCGCTGGCCAACATGTTGACCCTGAAGCGCCCCGGTCTCAACGCCGCGGTGACGGTGGTGCACACCGGCGTGGCGCGCGAGGACATGGTTCGCATCGTGCGGACGGGCGACATCGTCGTGGCGGCAGCCGGACAGCCATACGTGCTGACGGCGGACATGGTCAAGCCGGGAGCGGCCGTCGTGTCGGCCGGCACCAGCTTCGAAGGGAAGAAGCTGATCCCCGACGCCCACCCCGACGTGGCCGAGGTCGCAGGCTGGATCACACCTCGCCTCGGTGGGGTCGGGCCCATGACCCGTGCCATGCTGTTGCGCAACGCGCTGCGGGCGGCGGAGCTGTCGGCCCGATGAGCGCCGTGCCCCGGGCGGCGATGACGACCGCAGTGACGTTGACAGTGATGGTGACGGCGGCGGGAGCCAGGGAGGCCCAGGCCAGGTGAGCGAACGCGAATATTCGGAACGCCCGTGGGGCAACTACACGGTGCTCGATGACGCCGAGCCGGACCACAAGGTCAAGCGCCTCGTGGTGCACCCGGGCAAGCGCCTCAGCTACCAGCGCCACTCCAAGCGGGCTGAGCACTGGTTCATCGTCGCGGGCACGGCGCAGGTCACGATCGACGGCGTCGTGACGGAGCTGCACCCCGGCGACTCGATCGACATCCCGCTGGAGGGCGCGCACCGCGTCGGCAACGCCGGCGACACCGACGTGGTGTTGATCGAGGTGCAGCACGGGTCGTACTTCGGCGAGGACGACATCGTCCGCTTGGAGGACGACTTCGGCCGCGTGGACAACGGCGCGGGCGCCGGGAAGGCGGCGCCGTGACGCGCATCGCCGAACTGCTCGAGGCTGGCCCGACCTACTCGTTCGAGTTCTTCCCACCGAAGAACGACAAGGAGCTGACGACGCTGGCGCGCACCATCTCGGAGCTGCAGCCGCTCGAACCCTCGTTCGTGTCGGTGACCTACCGCGGCGGCGCCGAGTCGCGCCAGCGCACCTTCGACCTCGTGTCGGGGATGTTGCACACGACGCGGCTCAACCCGATGGCGCACCTCATCTGCGTGGCCCACTCCCGGCTGGAGCTGGCCGACATCCTGGTGGCGCTGCGCAAAGCGGGGGTCGAGAACCTGATGGCGCTCGGTGGCGACCCGCCGGCGGACCCCGACGCCGGCCCCGGCGAGCTGGCCTTCGCCACCGAGCTGGTGCAACTGGCGCGGGCGATCGGCGGCTTCTCCATCGGCGTGGCGGCGCACCCCGCCGGGCACCCGCGCTCGGACGATATTCCGACCGACCGCGACTACTTGGCCGCGAAGCTGGCCCTCGCCGACTTCGGGGTGACGCAGTTCTTCTTCGAGGCGTCCGAGTACCAGGGGTTGATGGCCGACCTGCGTGAGCGGGGGATCGACGCGCCTGTGCTGCCCGGGATCCTGCCGGTCACGTCGCTCTCGACGATGGGGCGGCTGGGTCCCATGGGTGCGGCCGCGCCGGCCTGGATGGAGGAGCGGCTCCGCGCCGCCGACGAGAGGGGCGGGTCCGACGCCGTGCGCAAAGAGGGCATCGTGCTGGCGACCGAACTGTGCTCGCAGTTGCTCGAGGCCGGCGTGCCCGGACTGCACTTCTACACGTTCAACACGTCGAACGCGACACGCGAGATCTACGCCGCGCTGGGTCTGGGGCCGGCGACCCCCCAGTAGCGGATCGTTTACATCACGCGCTCAATCGAGAGGTCGCAGGAGGTCTCCGGGCTTGGACCGCGTCGCGACAAGAGCAGGCGCGATCGCAATCACGTTGGCGCTCAAAAGGACCCCGCCGGTGATCGCCGCGGTGAGCAGCACCGGAACGACGGCGACCGGGACGACCCCGAGATTGTTGGCAAACGTGTTCCACACCGTCCTTCCGACGATCAACCCCAACGGGACACCCACGACAACGCCGACCAGGGCCAACGTCGTGGCCTGCCAGGAGACGGTCGAGACGACCTGGCGGTTGACGAAGCCCAGGACCTTCAGCAGCCCGACCTCGCGACGGCGGCGTGACACACTGACCACGAGCAGGTGCGCCAGCGTCGCGGCACCGAAGGCGGCCAGCATGACCCCGAAGATGAGCGGGAAGTTGACCGCCTCGCCGAAGTTGACCAGGGAGGTCGGAGCCAGGGGCTGCGAGGTGATCGATGGGTACGCCGCCAGGTAGCGCTCCAGTGCCGCCCTCCCCGTCGGGCCCGACTCGAACGTCACCCTGACCCCACCGTTGCCGATGTTGGCCACCTTTTGCCGGCACAGGGCGAGCTGGGGACCCGGGGGACAGGCGACGTGGAGGAGGCCGGCCGTCGTCATCAGAATCCCCGTGCCGAGGCTCACGAACCCCCCGTACTGCGGGAACGAGACCTGGGAGACGACCCGGTACGGCTCGGTGCGGGGCGCACCGGAATGCGTGGTGAACGTGATGTCCACGACAGACCCGATGCTCGCTCCCAGCTGGTGCATGGTCGAGACGCCGAGCCCGATCTGGTCGTCACGGGCCAACGGATTCCCGGCCACCGTCGAGAAGAGGAGGGGCCCCTTGACCGACGTTCCCGCGATAGTGCCGACGATCTTCCCGTTGACCGTGACGTCCCCCGCTCCGACGCCCTCTGTGATGGCGGTCACGGCAGGGTCGTGCTCCAGGCTGGTCAGCAGGGCGGGGTTCGGCGCATTGAAGCCGACCTGCTCGGGGTCGCCGTAGAGCCGGGGCGTCGCCGTCAGGTGGGTCAGGCTGGCGCCGAAGACCCCCGTCCCGCACAGCGCGACGACCGCCAGCACCATGCCCAGGAGCGCAGAGCCCAGAGGAACGGTGGACCCGCCGGATCGGCGCTCCAGCGCGTTGCGGACGCCGATCACCGCGGTGGGTGGCGCGCCCAGGGTGACCAGGTTCCGTACCATCGCCGACGATCGGGACGCGGCGGCCCCCGCGTCCAACCGCCGGGTGCGCGCCGCCCGCAGCGCCGGCCAGATGCCGAGCGCGAGGACGACCGCCACGGTCACGAGCGCTCCGAGCAGGAGCACGAGCGAGTCGAACGCGATTCCGGTGGAGCTTTCGGCCAGGCGGGCCTCGCCGAGCGGCGCGATGGGGGACAACGCCGTCGCGAGCACGACGGCGCCCACGGCGCCGGCCAGGCCCACCACCAGGTTCCGTGCCATGTGGAGTGCGAAGAGCTCCCGCCCGGACATGCCGACGGCGATCAGGGTCGGATGGTTGTCGCTCTCGACGTCGCTCTGGCGGGCGAGCGCCTGCCCGACGACGGCCAGCCCGACAAGCGCGGCGAGCGCGGCGAGGATCCACCACCCGACGGCCTGCGGGTGAATGGACGCCTGGATCGTGGCGGCCGTTCCGTCCTCGCTCGAGGCGCCGACGTTGCCCATGCCCAGGTTCAGTCGGTTGGCTTGTTCGTCGAACCGGGGGATGCCAGCCGCACCGTCGCGAAGACGGACGAAGTACTCGTATTGCAACGCCGTGTGCGGGAGCACCGAGCGCGCGAACCCAGCTCCGGCGTACAGGAGGTAGACGGGGGTGGTCCCGGAGGGGAACTCGATCTCGCTGGCCTCGATCCCGACCACCTGCAGCGCGAGGCGCGGACCGTGCGGGTCGACGTACCCCGTATTGGGGTTGTTGTAGTCGGCGGCCTGGGACGGCGCTTCGAACGGGACGTGGATCACGGTTCCCACCTGCACCCCGTTGTCCCGTTGCAACGTGATGGATGCGAGCACCTGGTCGGGCCTCGACGGGTCGGGCAACTGGCCGGAGACGAGCGTGAAGGGCGCCGTGCCCCGGCCCGACACGGCAGCGACACCGAAGTTGTTCCCGTTGATCTGGTGAGCGCAATTGCACGTCGGATTCCCCGCGTCGGCGAAGACCAGCTCCGTAGCCGAGGCGACCCCCGCAATACGAGCAACAGCGGGCACCGGTCTGAGGGCGTAGACGATCGTGTCGAACCCGTGGGCCGCCACGAACCGGGGGAACGCGTTTTCCGTCCTTCGGCCGGCAGCCGCGGCGGCCAGCACGAGGCCGCCGACCACACCGACGAGGAGGGCGATGGCCAGCCAGGACCGCCAGCGGCGGCGTAACTCGGCGTCGAACACCAGCCTGACTGCTCCCACGGAATGTCCCTCCCGTCACCTGCCAGCTTGGCGAAGCCAACGGGGGTTACCAAGGTGGCCACCCTGTACAGCGCGCTCGTGGTGACACCACCCGCCGGCGGCCCGCGTGCCCGGGGCCGCCTGCTCGGTGTGCCCTTAGTCGCAGCCGATCACGGCGCGGACGCTGTACTGGGTCGGCGAGTTTCTCGGCTCGGAGGCAAAGCAGTACGCCCCCCTCGTCGGATTGCTTTCCACCGGGGCGGCCGGTTCCCAGGCTCAGGTCGACCCTGGTCAGGACCACACGGTCAATTAGGGAAGCCGCTGCGCCGCCCCGTAGCATCGACGCCCTATGGCAGATCTGATCCGCATGGGCGACGACGGCGGCCTCGTCGTGCCCGACGAGCCCATCATCCCCTTCATCGAGGGCGACGGCACCGGCGTCGACATCTGGCCGGCCGCCAAGCTGGTCCTCGATGCCGCCGCCGCCAAGCACGGCCACAAGGTGGCCTGGAAGGAGGTGCTGGCGGGGCAGAAGGCGTTCGACGAGACGGGCAATTGGCTGCCCGACCAGACGGTGGAGACGTTTCGGAGCCACCTCATCGGGATCAAGGGCCCGCTCACGACGCCGGTCGGCGGCGGCATCCGCTCGCTCAACGTGGCGCTGCGCCAGATCCTCGACCTCTACGTCTGCCTGCGCCCGGTGCGCTGGTTCGCCGGCGTCCCCTCGCCCGTGCTGCACCCCGAGCTGGTCGACATGGTGATCTTCCGGGAGAACACGGAAGACGTCTACGCGGGATACGAGGTGCAGTCGGGCACGCCCGAGGGCGAGAAGCTGGCTGCGTATCTGCGTGAGGAGATGGGCTGGCCGATCCGAGAGTTGTCGGGCATCGGTATCAAGCCGATCTCGCCCATGGGCTCCAAGCGCCTCATCCGCGCCGCCATCGAGTACGCGCTCGACCGCAAGCGCCGGAGCGTGACGCTCGTGCACAAGGGCAACATCCAGAAGTTCACCGAGGGTGCGTTCCGTGAGTGGGGCTACGAGTTGGTCCGGGAAGAGTTCAGTGACGTGGCGGTGGGGTGGGACGACTGCAACGGCGAGCCGGGTGACAAGCTGCTCGTGAAGGACACGATCGCGGACATCACGCTGCAACAGGTGCTGACGCGGCCGTCGGACTTCGACGTGATCGCGACGACGAACCTGAACGGTGACTACTTGTCCGACGCGTTGGCCGCCCAGGTCGGCGGCATCGGGATCGCCCCGGGCGCCAACATCAACTACGTCAGCGGCCACGGCATCTTCGAGGCGACGCACGGCACGGCGCCGAAGTACGCCGGCCAGGACAAGGTGAACCCCGGGTCGGTGCTGCTTTCGGGTGTGCTGATGTTCGAGCACATCGGGTGGAACGACGCGGCCGCCGACATCGTCCACGCGCTGGAGGCCACCATCGCGGACAAGGTGGTCACGTACGACTTCGCCCGCCTGATGGACGGCGCCACCGAGGTGAAGACTTCGGAGTTCGCCTCCGCCATCGTTGACCGTCTCTGAGTTCCGGCACTCCGGCACTCGGCCCTCCGGCCTCTTCACGAAAGGACCGATTCCCATGGCATCGAAGACCCCCATCCACGTCACCGTCACCGGCGCGGCCGGCCAGATCGGCTACTCGCTGCTGTTCCGGATCGCATCGGGCCAGCTCCTCGGTGACGACCAGCCGATCGTGTTGCGGCTGTTGGAGATCGAGCCCGCGTTGAAGACGCTCGAAGGGGTGTGCATGGAGCTCGACGACTGCGCCTTCCCCCTGCTGCACGACATCGTGCCCACCTCGGACCTGAAGACCGCCTTCGACGGCACGTCGTGGGCGCTGCTCGTCGGTTCCGTGCCCCGCAAGGCCGGGATGGAGCGGGGCGACCTCTTGAGCGTCAACGGCGGGATCTTCAAGCCCCAGGGCCAGGCGATCGCGGCGCACGCCGCCTCGGACGTGCGCGTGCTCGTGGTCGGGAACCCCGCCAACACGAACTGTCTCATCGCTCGTTCGAACGCACCCGAGGTGCCGGCCGAGCGCTGGTTCGCGATGACGCGGTTGGACGAGAACCGGGCCAAGGCGCAGCTGGCCCGCAAGGCGGGCGTCCTGATGGGCGACGTCTCCCGGGTGGCCATCTGGGGGAACCACTCGGCGACCCAGTATCCGGATTTTGCCAACGCCCTGATCGGCGGCAAGCCCGCCACCGAGGTGATTACCGACGCCGAGTGGCTGCGCGGTGACTTCATCACGACGGTGCAGAAGCGCGGCGCCGCGATCATCGACGCCCGCGGCTCTTCGTCGGCCGCCTCGGCGGCTTCGGCCGCGATCGACACCGTGGTCAGCCTGCGGACGGCGACGCCGGCCGGGTCGAGCTTCTCGGTGGCCGTGCCGTCGTCGGGCGAGTACGGCGCACCCGAGGGCCTTCAATTCGGCTTCCCGGTGTCCTCCGACGGCTCCGGGGGTTGGTCCGTGGTGGAGGGCTTCACGCACGACGACTTCGCCACCGAGCGGATCAAGATCACGACCGACGAACTGCTGGGCGAGCGAGACGCCGTGAAGGGGCTCGGGCTCATCGGCTAGGCGGAGCCGCCTCGGTCGGCTCCGGCGGCCCTTCCCCTGCCTCGTCACCGGCTGTTCGCGGCCGGGAAACGAGGGCGAAACACAACCCTGCCACCGTGGGAGGGCGTGGGAGACCTCTTCGACGGCTACGGCGACACGGCGCGCGGCCTGACCGGGGCCGCCTTCGACGAGATGGTCGACCGGGAGGGCACTGCCCGCGCCCAGTACGCCACAGTGGCCTCCTCGTTGGCCCAGATGGGGCCGGAGGATGTGTCGGCCCGGGCCTCGCGCGTCGCCCGGGCCTTCATGGACCAGGGCGTCACCTTCGACCTCGACGGCGAAGAGCGGCCCTTTCCTCTCGACGTGGTCCCGCGCATCTTCACCGCGGCGGAGTGGACGCGCGTAGCCGACGGGGTGACCCAGCGCGTGCGAGCGCTCGAGCTCTTCCTGGCCGACGTCTACGGCGCGGCACGCATCGTCAGTGACGGACTCGTGCCGCACGACGTCGTGACGAGTTCACCGGGTTTCGTCCGTGCCGCGTACGGCCTGAGCCCGCCGAACAACGTGCGGATCCACGTAGCTGGCATCGACGTCGTCCGCGACGAGGACGGCGAGTTCCGCGTCCTCGAGGACAACCTGCGCAGCCCTTCCGGCGTGAGCTATGTCTTGGCCAACCGGGCGGCGATGGCCCGTGTCCTCCCCGAGTTGTTCTGGGGCCAGCCCATCCAGATGGTCACGGACTACCCGGCCCGGCTGATTCACGCTCTGCGCCGCGCCGCACCCACCTGGGTCCAGGAACCTACGGTGGTGGTGCTCACGCCCGGCGTGCACAACTCCGCCTTCTACGAGCACGCCCTCCTGGCCCGCCTCATGGGCGTGCATCTGGTGGAGGGCCGGGACCTCGTGTGCCGCGGGACGGACGTCTTCCTGCGCACGACTGAGGGCGAGATGCCAGTGCACGTGATCTACCGGCGCATCGATGACGACTATCTCGATCCGCTCCAATTCCGGCCTGATTCGCTCGTGGGGTGCCCGGGCGTGGTCAACGCCGCGCGCGCCGGGCGGGTCACGATCGCCAACGCGCTGGGCAACGGGGTCGCCGACGACAAGCTCGTCTACACGTACGTCCCGGCGATGATCCGCTACTACTTGGGCGAAGACCCGATCTTGCGCAACGTGGAGACCATGCACCTCGTCGACGACGCGGCCCGCAAGGACGCTCTGGCTCGGCGGGACGAGCTCGTCTTCAAGCGGGTCGACGGCTCGGGCGGCAAGGGCTTGGTCATCGGGCCCGTGGCGAGCGGCGCGGTCCTGGATCGGCTCCTGCTCGACGTCGAGGCCGACCCGCGCCACTGGATCGCCCAGCGGGTTGTCGCGCTTTCGACGTCGCCCACCTGGGTGGACCACTCAATGGTGCGACGCCACGTCGACCTTCGCCCCTTCGCGGTCAATGACGGCGAGGACATCTGGGTGCTGCCGGGTGGCCTGACCAGGGTCGCACTTCGAGAGGGTGGCCTCGTGGTCAATTCGAGTCAAGGCGGCGGGTCGAAGGACACCTGGGTCATGGGCGGCGGCGTTGCGATGCCGGTGCTGCCCCCGCGCCAGCCCGCGCCGCCGCCTGCCGGTCCACCAATGGACTCGGGCCCACGGGCAGAGACCGAGCACGGCGTGCAACAACAGCAGCAGCAGCAGCAGTCCGATGCAGAGTGATCGCGTGACCCGCGCTCTACTCAGCCGCGTGGCCGAGTCGATCTTCTGGGTGGGCCGTTACGTCGAGCGCGCCGAAGGGACGGCGCGGATCCTCGACGTGTCGGTGTACCAGGCGCTCGAGCAAGGCGACCGCGAGGGGTCATACGCGGCGCGGCGCCTCCTCGCCGTCATGGGACTACCCGACTCGGGCACCGAAACGCTGTGGCAGGCGACCGAGCGCCTGGCCACCGACCCCGGGAGCCGCTCGTCCATCGCCGGAGCGTTGGCGGCGGCACGGGAGAACACGCGCGCCATCCGGCATGTCGTCCCGGTCGAGTTCTGGGAGCACATCAACGCCACTTGGGCGGCGTTGCCGTCCCAATGGTCGGCGAGTCGGCGGGCCGGCCCGGCTGTCTATCTCTCCTATGTCAAGACACAGTGCGCCTCGGTGATGGGACTCGCCGACACGATGATGAGTCGCGATCAGACGTGGCTCTTCTTCACCCTTGGTCGTTGCCTCGAGCGCACCGACGTGGTGGCCCGACAGCTGGCGACGGTGGCCTTCGACGAGGTGTTCGAGAGCGGCTTGGTCATCCTCCTGCGCTCCTGCGGAGGCTACGAGCCGTACCTGCGCCTGTCGCAGGGGGTCGTCGAGCCGGGCCGCGTCCTCGACTTCCTTCTGCGTGACCGGCTTTTCCCTCGTTCGGCGTTTGCTTCGTTGACGCTCGCGGAGGACTGCCTCGATCAAATCGACGCGGGACGAGACGGCGCCTGGGACGACGCCCGCGGCCTGGTGGGCTTGGCCCGGGCGGAGCTCGAATATTCGGCGCCGACGACCCTGGCCCGTGGCCTCGAGACTCGTCTCGAGCGGCTGCAGGCCTCGATCTCGGCGGTCAGCGACGCCGTGACCCGCCGCTACTTTGCGCAGGACCTACCCATCCAGTGGCGCCAGGGAGGCGGCGGATGAACCGGTTCGGCTCGTGGCGGCTGCGCGTCTCACACGAGACGAGCTTCGAGTACGAGGGCCTCGCCCGGGCGTCGTACAACGAGTTGCGCCTGACCCCGCGCACCGAACACAGCCAGACCGCGCTCGAGGCCCGGATCGTCACGGTGCCGACGGCGTCGCAATACGCCTACGTCGACTATTGGGGGACCAACGTGGTTGCCTTCAACGTCGATCGTGGTCACGAGCGGCTTTCCATCACGGGCTCGTCGTTGGTCGACACGCTGGCAGCCGCCGAACCCGTCGACTGCACCTGGAGCGACGTGGCCGACGCGTCCGCCACCATGGCGGACCACCTCTCGCACAACCTCTACACCGCCCCGAATCCGGAGCTTGCCGCGATCGCGTTCGGCCTGCGAGCTGCGACCCCTCTGGGCACCGCGCGACGGGTCATCGAATGGACGCGGGACTCGCTGCGATACGTGCGCGGTGTGACTTCCGTGCACACCTCGGCGAACGAGGCGTTCGCCGACGGCGCCGGAGTGTGCCAGGACTTCGCACATTTGGCCCTTGCGCTGGCCCGGACGGCCGGGCTGCCGGCGCGCTATGTCTCGGGATATTTCCATCCGGAGGCCGATGCCACGGTCGGCGAAGAGGTAAGCGGCGAGACCCACGCGTGGATCGAGTTGTGGACGGGCGCCTGGTGGGGCTATGACCCGACCAACGACTGCGCAGTGGGGGAGCGCCACGTCGTCATCGGCCGCGGTCGCGACTACGGCGACGTGCCGCCCGTGAAGGGGATCTACGCAGGGAACGCCGAGCACGCCATGCGAGTATCCGTCCGGGTGACGAGGATGCAGTGAGCGATGTGGATCGAACGACTCGCTGACTGCGCCTTGCCCGCCGTTCCATGCTGACGCGCCTCCGTATCTGGCTGCCCGACGCCCCCGGCGTCCTCGGCGCCGTCGCCGCCGAGATCGGCGCGGTGCACGGCAACGTCGTCGGCCTCGAGGTGCTCGAGCGCGAGGCCGGCGTGGCCATCGACGAGATGGTGGTCGAGCTGCCCGACTATCCGGGCGCCATCGACGCCGTCTGCCGCGCCGTTCGCAACGTGCCCGGGGTCGGGGTCGAGGAGGTAGTCGAGCTCTCCGGCGAAGGCGAGGCGTCGGACCGTGAGGACACCGTCCTCGCCGCGACGACGGCCATCCTCGGTGCCGCGACGCCCGACGCCGTCTTGAAGGAGCTGACCGGGCGCCTCCTAGCGCTCTTCGACCTGGCCTGGCTCGCCGTGGCGGACGACGCGTTGACCCGCTTCGTCGAGGTGCACGGTGACGCCCCTTCTCCGCCCTGGGTCGCCGCGTTCGCCGAAGGGTCGCGCAGCGGCGCCGACCCGGCCAACGACACGACCGGCTCGGGCGTCTTCGTTGAGCCCGTGCCCGGCACCGGCCTGGCGATCTGTGGCGGGCGGCTGGTCGCTATCCGCCGCCGCGAGCGCCGCGAGATCGCACTGCTCGTGACGGCGGCGGCGCGCTTCATGGAGGCGCTCGGCGGCCAGGGCTGAGCCCGCTCCCGCGGGACCTGGGCCGGCCTGCGCTCGGGCCGGCGCCCGGACCCGCGCCAGCCCACGCCCGCCTGCCCAGCCGACCCACGGCGCATAGTGTCCGGCGCCATGGTGCGCATCGGGTTTGTCGGGTCGGGGACGATCGCGTGGGCCCATGCGCTCGGCATCAAGGCGATGATCGACGGGGGCGTGCTCGATGCGGCCATCACCGCCGTTCACGACCCGCGCCAACGCCGAGCCGAGGGCTTCGCCGAGGCCGTCGGCTCACCCGGCGCGGCGGCCGCCGTCGCCAGCGCCGCAGAGGTCGCCGCCCGCTCCGACGCCGTGTTCGTGTGCACGCCCACCGCGGCGCACCGGGGCGCCGTCGACGAGGCTGTCGCCGCCGGCCGGGCGGTCTTCTGCGAGAAGCCCCTCGACCGCGACCTGGCCCGGGCCACCGCGTTGGTCGACGCGGTCACCGCCGCGGGCGTGCCCAGCCAGTGCGGGCTCGTGCTGCGCAGCGCGCCGGTGTTCCGTGCCCTGCGCCAACTCGTCGAAGGCGGCACCTTGGGCGAGCCGATGGCGGCGATCTTCCGTGACGACCAGTACTTCCCGATCCAGGGCACCTACCGGTCGCAGTGGCGGGCCGACGCCGCGCAGGCCGGCGGCGGCTGCCTGATCGAGCACTCGATCCACGACCTCGACATCCTGCGCTTCTGCTTCGGCAACATCGACCGCCTCGCCGCCCGGACCGCCAACCACGCCGGCCACGAAGCCGTCGAGGACCTCGCCGCCGTGTCGCTCTCGTTCGCATCGGGTCTCGAGGCGCAGCTGACCAGCGTCTGGCACGAGATACTCAGCCGAGGCTCCACCCGGCGCGTCGAGCTCTTCTGCCGCGACGGCATGGTCTGGCTGGACGACGACTTCCGCGGTCCCTTGCACGTCCAGACGAGCGACGGGACCGAAGTCCGGCCGTGCCCGTCCCCTGAGTGGGTCGATGCGCTCCCACTCGCCGACGACGCCGTCGGCCTCGCCATCCGCGCCTACGTCGAGGCCGACCGTGCCTTCGTCGACGCGGTCGCCGGCCACACGACACCGGAACCCGGCCTCGATGTCGCC
>DATMMN010000122.1:0-4059 GCA_035569675.1 Acidimicrobiales bacterium
CATTTCTCGGGCGGCGTCCCTGACGAGGGTCAGATCCCTGTCCCATTCCTCGTACCTTCGCTCCACCGGGTGCATCATGGGGCGAAATCACGGTGGATTCAACATCCTCCCCTCGCCCGAAGCGGTCTCCGTGTCTCTGCAAACCGGGTTACGAGGAACCCGCGGCGGGGTCGTACCGCGGCGTCTGCCAGAACACCTCGATCCGGCTCACCAGGCCCACCTCGTCGAGGCCGAACGCGTACGCCTCCTCGAGATGCAGCGTCCTGTCGGGGTAGCCGAGGTGCTCGGTCACCCGCGCGAAGGCGGTACGGCCGTCGTCCGCGTAGGTCACCCGATGGACGTCGTTGCGGTAGTCGGCGGGCACCGACTCTTCGAGCATCGCGAGGTAGCGGTCACGCCCGGCCACCCGGTCGCCGAACGGGCCGATGCGTTCGACCTCCGGCGCGAGCTCGCCACGGAGCGACTCCCAATCCCGTGCGCTCAGATGCTCGAAGAAGCGCTCGACGCCGCCACTCATCCCCCCGCCACCGCCACCCGGCCCGGGTTCGAGCCGCCGACCCACACCCCGCCGGCCACCGGCACCAACACCCGCGGCGCCGTCCCGACGACGAGCGCCTTCGACATGGGCGCCGGCGACACCGTCCGCACCGTCTGCGCCGTCCCGTCGCCCACGTAGACGTCGCGGCCCGACACGGCCACCGTGAGCGGGTCCCCTCCGACATGGAGCGTCGCCGTCACCGACAGCGCCGACGGCGACACGGCCGAGACGGTCCCGTCCGCCGCGTTGGCCACCCACACGGCTCCCTGTCCGGTCGCCACGCCGATCGGGCCCTGGCCCACGGTCACGGTCTGTTGGCGCACCCCCGTCAAGCCGTCCCCGGAGATGGGTTCGGGTGTCACGCGCGTGAGCACGTTCGTCGTCCCGGTCACCCACAGCGAGCCGTAGCCCGCGGCCACCCGTACCGCGCCCGCCGACACCACGTCCGGCGTGCCCGCCGCGCCCGTCTGCACGTTGATCGGCGTCACCTCGTCGGCCTGTAACGACGACACCCACACGTCGCCGTCGAGCACGGCGAGGCTCGTCGGTCCCGCCGGCACCGCCACGCTGTGTTCGACCGTCAGCGTGGCCGGGTCCACCTCCAGCACCTGGTTGTCCACGGCGTCGGCCACCCACAACCGCCCGCCTGCGAGCACCATGGCCACCGGCCGCCCCGCCAGGTGCACCGAGTGCTCGACCCTCCCCGTCGCCGCGTCGAAGCGCAACAGCACGTCACGCAGGTCGTCGGTGACCCAGCCGACACCGCCCTGCCGGGCCACCGCGGACGCCGCCGGCAGCTTGAGCAACGTGTGCGACGACAGACTCGGCCCGCTCGTCGTGCCGGGGGCCGAGGAAGGCGGCGTCGGGCCCGACGACGAGGAGAGGACGAGCGGCAGCGTGACGGCGGCGACAACCACGACGAGCACCGCGACGCCGCCCCACGCGGCCCGGCGGCGACGGCGCTCCAGTCGTGGGGCGGTCCCACTGCGGCCACGCTGCGCGTCCTGCGTGCGCTGCGCCCGGGTCCGCTTGCTCTGCTCGAGCCGGCGTTGGCGGCGGTTCTTCTGGGCCACGCGCGAGCCGCTAGCGGAGCGTGCGTTCCAGCAGTTCGAGCACCCGGGACACCTGCTCGGAGATGCTTCCCGAGCTCGCCCCGAGCACCAGCTCCGGGGTCGGGGGCGGCTCGTAGTCCGAGTCGATCCCGGTGAAGCCGGGCAGCTGGCCGGCGCGGGCCCGCGCGTAGAGGCCCTTGGGGTCGCGCCGCTCGCACTCCTCGAGGGAGGTGTCCACGAACACCTCGACGAACGGCAGCCCCGCGTCCTCGTGCAGCATCCGGATCAGGCGCCGGTCCTCCTCGAACGGACAGATCAGCGCGATGAGCGCGATCGAGCCCGACTCGGCGAACATGCGGGCCACCTCGCCCGCCCGCCGCACGTTCTCCTTGCGGTCGTTGTCCGAGAAGCCCAGGTCGCCGTTGATGCCGTGCCGCAGGTTGTCGCCGTCGAGCAGGAAGGCGTGGCGGCCGCTCTGCACGTAGGCCTCCTCCACCCCGGCCGCGATCGTCGACTTGCCCGCTCCCGACAGGCCCGTGAACAGGACCGTCGCACCCTCGGCCCCGAGCGCGCTGAAGCGGTCGTGCCGGGTCAGGCGGCCGCGGTGGCGCACCACGTTGGGGCTGGCGTGCATTGTGGCCAGGACGCGGATGACGCCCGCCCCCGCCGTGGCGTTCGTCTGCGCGTCGATGACGATGAAGCTGCCCGTGGTGCGGTTGGTGCCGTAGTCGTCGATCAGCAGGGGCTCGGTCGTGCGGAACGACACGCGGCCGATCTCGTTCAGCTCGAGCGTCGTGGCCGTGTCGTCGCGGCGCAGGCCGTTCACGTCGAGCCGGTACTGCAGCGACTCCACCGTGGCCCGCACCGTCCGCGTCGAGTGCTTCAGCAGGTAGGAACGCCCGACCGCCAACGACGAGCGTTCGTCCATCCAGCACACCGTCGCCTCGATGTCGTGCGAGTTGGTCGGCCGGTTGTTGGGCCGGCACAGCACGTCGCCCCGCGAGATCGCGATGTCGTCTTCGAGCGTGACGACGACGGCCATGGGCGGGAAGGCCTCGCGCACCTCGCCGTCGGCCGTGAGGATCGACTCGATCTTCGACGTCGTCCCGGTCGGCAGCACCAGCACCTCGTCGCCCGGCCGCAGCACGCCGGACGCCACCGTCCCCGCGTAGCCCCGGAAGTCGGGATTGTCCGGGGTCTGGCTCCGGATCACGTACTGCACCGGGAAACGCGGGTCGATGAAGTTCTCGTCCGAGCCGATGTAGACCGACTCGAGATGCGTCAACAACGGCGGCCCCTGGTACCACCACATCGCCTCGGAGCGCTGCACGACGTTGTCGCCGTTCAGCGCCGAGATGGGGATGAACTCGATGTCGTGGACGTTCAGCCGGGCCGCGAACTCCATGAAGTCCGACTGGATCCGCTCGTACTGGTCGCGGTCCCAGTCGATCAGGTCCATCTTGTTCACGCAGACGACCATGTGGGGGACGCCCAGCATCGAGGAGAGGAAGGCGTGGCGGCGGGTCTGCTCGATCACCCCCTTGCGGGCGTCGATCAGGATCAGCGACACGTGCGCCGTCGAGGCGCCGGTCACCATGTTGCGCGTGTACTCGGTGTGGCCCGGCGTGTCGGCGATGATGAACTTGCGCCTGGGCGTGGCGAAATAGCGGTAGGCCACGTCGATCGTGATGCCCTGCTCGCGCTCGGCCCGCAGGCCGTCGGTCAGGAGCGCCAGATCGGTCTCGGGGTTGCCGCGCTGCTCGCTGGTGCGGCGAATCGACTCGAGCTGGTCCTCGAAGATGCCCTTGGCGTCGTAGAGGAGGCGGCCGATCAGGGTGGACTTGCCGTCGTCGACCGAACCGGCCGTGGCCAGGCGCAGGAGCTCCATCTAGAAGTACCCCTCGCGCTTGCGGTCCTCCATGCCGGCTTCGCTGATGCGGTCGTCGGCCCGCGTCGCGCCCCGCTCCGTCAGGCGGGTGGCCGCGACCTCGTCGATGACCAGGTCGATGGTCAGCGCGCTCGACTCGACGCAGCCCGTGCAGTCCGCGTCGCCCACGGTGCGGAAGCGCACGGTCGCCTCGAAGGGCGTCTCGCCTTCTTCGAGCGCGAGATGCGGCCCCACCGCCATGAGCATGCCGTCACGCTGGACCACCTCACGCCTGTGGGCCAGATAGATCGGCGGCGTGTCGATGCGCTCTTGGCCGATGTAGTTCCACACGTCGAGCTCGGTCCAGTTCGACAGCGGGAAGACTCGGATGTGCTCGCCCTTGTGGTGCCGGGCGTTGTAGAGGTTCCACAGCTCGGGCCGTTGGTTCTTCGGGTCCCACTGGCCATACTCGTCCCGGAAGCTGAAGATGCGCTCCTTCGCGCGCGCCTTCTCTTCGTCACGCCGCGCCCCGCCGAACACCGCGTCGTGCCGGCCCTCACGGATCGCACGCAGCAGCGTCGGCGTCTGCAGGCGGTTGCGCG
>DATMMN010000123.1:0-4523 GCA_035569675.1 Acidimicrobiales bacterium
GCTACTGCATCGTCGACGACTTCGGCTCGCACCAGTCCCAGGCGGGCCAGGCCATCATCGACTACCGCAAGAAGCACGGCATCGACGACGAGATCGTCGACATCGACGGCTTCGGCGCCTACTGGCGCCGGAAGGCCTAGGCGACGCGTGGCGGCGGCGACGGAAGGCGCTCTGCGCGACGCCATCACCAAGGCCGTCCAGTGGGAGCCGGCGCGCAACTCCGTCAAATACGGCGTGCACGCCATGGCGCGGGCCCGGGGCAAAGGGCTCGAGGCGCGCGGCCGGGTCCCGGAGATCGCGAACATCTACACCGGCTCGTGCCCCAAGTCGGGCAGCCAGTGGGCCAAGGCGCTGTTCGACCATCCGGTCGTGCGCCAACACACTGGCCTGTTCACGCTGCCGCAGCTCGGGTACTGGCTCAAGCCCTTGAAAGCGTTCCCAGCCGGCACATTCGTGCCGGGCATGTACATCTCGTACCAGCAGTACGAGGCGATGCCGAAGCCCTTCGGGCACCGGATGATCTACGTCTTCCGTGACCCGCGTGACATCGTCGTGTCGGCCTACGGGTCGGTGGAGACGCACCGCACGGTTCTCGACGCGCGGGAGATCCGCTCCGCCCTCGACGGCAAATCGATGGACGAGGCGATGCTGTGGCTGATCGGCAACGGCGAAGGCCACCTGCGCGACATGGCCACTTGGGTCGGGGTCGAGGAGAAGGACGAGAGCGTCAAGACATGGCGCCTGGAGGACATCCAGGCCGACTACGAGGCGGCGGTCTCGAGCATGCTGGCGCACTGCAACGTCCACCTCTCGTCGCCCGAGTTCGAAACGGTCTTGGCCCAGACGTCGAGGGAGGCGCTCCAGCGCAAGGATCTGGCCAAGCGCGACTCCGGTTCGGAGTCCCACTACCGCGTCAACCGGCGCACCTACCGCGACGTCTTCAAGCCCGAGCACTACGAAGCGCTCGAGAAGGTTGTGCCGGGACTGATCGAGAAGCTCGGTTACCCGCCTTCGGAGTAGTGACTCCGGCCACGCCTTTGCGGCGCGGCGCGGCGTCTCGCGCTGGCGTCAGCCTGTCGTGCTGAGGTTCGCCGCAACGGCCGCCGCCGCGTCCTCGGGCAGTCGCCGGGTGATGTGCGGGTCGCGGTCTGTCGGCGGCTTCTCGAAGCTCGGGCACTCCGGGTTCACCACGCCGGCCATCGGCTCGACCCAGCCCGGGTTCCGCTTGTGGGCGTACTCGATGAACGCGTTGACGTCGCGTGAGGTCAGGTACGGAGCCGCCAGTTTGATCTCGTCTTCGGGCCAGTCCCACCAGCGGATCTCGAGCAGTGCCGCGATCTGCTCGGCCGAGAAGCGGTAGCGGATGAGCTTGGCCGGGTTACCCCCGACAATGGCGTAGGCCGGGATGTCCTTGGTCACGATCGCGCCGATGCCGACGATAGCGCCGTCGCCGATGGTGCAGCCGCTCAGCACGACAGTCTGGTGGGTGCAGTAGACGTCGGACCCGATGACGGTGTCCTTGCTGGGTGCGGGGAAGCCGTCGTCACCGATGCTGTCGAGGCCCAGGTTCACGGCGATCGGGAACGTCGTCACCCGGTCCGGCGGGTGGCCGCCACCGAGATAACAGAGCGGGCCCGTCGAGGAGTAGTTGCCGATGAACAGCTGCGTGTTGTCGAGCATCGTCATGTGGAGCCCGGGTACGCCGTAGGTCCCGCGGCCGATGTGCACCCGGCCCGCCCGCTGGGCACGCCGCAGCACCCCGAGGTCGCGAGGGATGAAGCCCTGTGCCTTCTGGCGGCTGCGAAGGTTCACCGCATAGGCCTTCGCGTACTTCAACTCGTCGATGAATCTTCCCACCGGTTCCCCATCTCCTCGTCGAGCGGCGCACGAGACGCCGGCTTCTGTGGTCTTGGCACGGAAAACGATACTGAGGGTGCCACCCGGGTAACGAAGGTTCCCGGCGATACTTCCGCCCGGCGCCACCCCGGCGCCCGGCGCCATCTAACCCCAGAGCCCGCTGCCGCCCGAGAAGCGCTCGTTGAGCTTGCCGCTCAACTTGGGGAAGCGCTTGCGCACCTGCTCGTAGGCCTCGGGGATCACGATCCGGACGCACTTGGCCGTCTCGCCGATCAATCCCCGGGCGATCGGACGCCAGGCCTGACGTCGCCACCGCTCGTAGGCGTCCGCCTCGGACGGCTCGAAAGGTGAAGGCAGGGGGCTCGAGCTGGTCTGCGCCTCCCGGCCGTAGGCCCGGCGCAGCTGACGCGAGATCCGGCGACCCCGGGTGTCGAACCAGTAGGGATAGGGCTCCGCCGGCGGAAGGCCCTGCTCGTAGCCGACGAGGATGTCGGCGTACTCCTTGCACAGCTGGAGGACGGTGCTTTCGTCCGACAACTCGTTCTCGGTCGTGTGGCGGTAGCGCACGGAGAGCTTCTCGGGTGTGCTCGAGTCGAAGGCGTGGAAGTGGAACAAGCGCAACCGGTCGCCGTTCGTCGCGATGTAGTACCCCTCGGCGTCCTGCGCCAGCGGGCGCTCGGACAGGTTGGCGACGCCGACGTTGTAGCCCGCGTGCCGGAACGATGCCGCCTGGAACAGCGCCGCGCCGATGTCCATCCACTTCTGGTCGACGAAGAGCCCGGCCAGCGGGTCGTAGAGGCACTCGGTCCGCAGGTGTCCCCACCACCAGTCGAGCATGTCGGAAGACCGCCGATCGAACCCGCCGAACCCGAGGTTGTTCACGCCCACGAGCAGCATGTGCCCGTCGGTGATCTCGGCGTCGCGCGGCGGTGGCCGGAGAAAGTGGGGTGTCAAGAGGATGCCGCCCTCCGAGGCCTCGAGCGCGGGCGAGAGCTCGACCATGGGGGAGAGCACGTACGTGTCCGGGTCGAGATAGAAGACCTGGTCCGCGTCCAGCAGCAACTGCTTGAACAGCAGCGGTTTGATCGCGGTCGCGAACTCGACGAGGTCGTACGACATCACCAGCTCCATGACCGTGCGACGGGGCAGCCCGAGGAACGCGGTGCTCAAGCAGTCGACCCCCTCGAGCTGCGGCAGGCCCTCGTCGTCCGCGTGGTCGATGAAGAGGATCTTGAGCCTCGCGGCGTTCTCGTGGCGCCGCAGGCTCTCGGCGAGCGCGAGCGCCTTGGGCAGGTAGTTCGTCGAGAGGACTGTGCAGAAGGTGCGCGTGGTCACGGCGTTCGGTCGAGCGGTCCTGGGTCGCACAGCACGCGTGTGCCGCCGTCCGCCCGGAGCGACGAGAGTACCAGACCCGTTCGCGCCCCCGGCTGCCCAGGCCAACACCTGAACAAAGCAACCTCTGAGCGCGTCCGCGCGGTCCGTCGACTAGAAGATGAGGCCGTGAGTCCCGCCCCCGCATCCGCCCCATCACCCGCACCCGACGCCGCCACGACGCGCTTTCGCCCCGGCACCTACGCCGCAACCCACCCCGATCGCCCGGCCGTCATCACCTCCACCGGGAAGACGGTCACGTTCGCCGAGCTCGAGGAGCGGAGCTGCCAGCTGGCGCAGGCGCTCCACGCCCGCGGCCTGCGCGAGGGCGATCACGTGGCCGTGCTGATGCTCAACGACGACCGCGCCCACGAGGTCGTATTCGGGCTCCAGCGCTCCGGCCTCTACTACACCATGGTCAACACGCACCTCACCGCAGAGGAGGCTGCGTACATCGTCGAGGACTGCGGTGCGCGCACGCTGATCGTCTCCGCCGCACTCAAGACCCTGGCGGCGAACATGATCCCGCTCACGCCCTCGGTCGACCTGCGTCTCGTGGTCGGCTACGGACCCGTCCCCGACGCCCACACCTGCCTCGACGACTTCGTGGCGCCCCACCCCGGTACCCCCCTCGACAACGAGCTCGAAGGCTTCGCCATGTTGTATTCCTCGGGAACCACCGGGCACCCCAAGGGCGTTCGACGCGAGCTGTCGCACCAGCCCTTCGGCACGTCGGCCACGCTCGTGCCGATGCTCGAGGGCATCATGGACTTCGAGGAAGGCGACGTCTATCTGAGCCCAGCGCCGCTCTACCACTCGGCGCCGCTCGTGTGGTCGATGACCATCCAGCGCATGGGGGGCACCGTGATCCTCATGGACCGCTTCGACCCGACCCGCGCCCTCGAGCTCATCGACGAGCACCACATCACCCACGCGCAGTTCGTGCCGACCATGTTCGTCCGCATGCTCAAGCTCACCGACGAACAACGCGCCGCCCACAACGTCGACTCGCTCCGCTCCGTCGTGCACGCCGCCGCGCCCTGCGCCCCGGAGGTCAAGAAACGGATGATCGAGTGGTGGGGCCCGATCATCCACGAGTACTACTCGGGCACCGAGGGTCTCGGCCTCACCTGGATCACGTCCGAAGAGGCGCTCACGCATCCGGGCTCGGTCGGCCGGGCCATCTGGGGTGAGGCGCACGTCTGCGGCGAGGACGGCGAGGACCTCCCCCCAAACGAGGACGGCGTCGTCTACTTCGGCAGCCGGGCCGGCGTGACGTTCGAGTACAACAACGA
>DATMMN010000124.1:0-18143 GCA_035569675.1 Acidimicrobiales bacterium
GGTGCGTGGACCTGGCGGGGAAGGGCCTGTCTGTGGACGTGGTGCTCTCATGAGAGCGGCCGAGGGGTCCCTGAAGGCGGGGGAGCACCGTGGAGCTTGACGACGCCGAGGAAGCCGAAGTCTTCTCGGCCACCGTCACTGACCTCGTCGATGCCCTCTCGGCCCGCGCCTCGGGGGTCGACGGAGAGGGCCGGCCGACGTTCGCGACGACCAGCCCGAACTGGTGGCTGGGCGACCGGACCTTCGGGGGGATGGTGGTCGCGCAGGCATTGCACGCGGCGATGCAGACGGCACCCGTCGGGACCGAATTGCACTCGCTGCATGGCTACTTCCTCCGCCCGACTGCGCCCGGAGCGCAGACGACCCACGTCGTCGACAGTGTGCGCGACGGACGCTCCTTCAGCCTGCGCGACGTGAGGAGCCTCGTCGACGGCAAGGAGACGTTCCGCCTTGCGTGTTCGTTCCATGCGCCCGAAGACGGTGACGACTACCAGTTGCCGATGGCGCCCGGTGTTCTGAGGCCCCAGGAGATCGAAGGATTCGAGGCGCCCTTCCCCTTTGACATACGAGAGCTCGGCGCGACCGAAAGGCGAGGCGACAGGACGTTCGAGTCGACGCGTCGCTGCTGGTTCCGTACCAGGGAGGCACTGCCGGACGATCCGGCGATCCATGCCTGCGTGTTGACGTACTTCTCCGACATGACGGGCGCGTCCTTCCGCCCGCTGAGCCTCGGGTCGTGGGGGACCCACACCGACGCCAGCCTCGACCATGCGGTGTGGTTCCACCGGCCCTGGCGCGCCGATGCGTGGAGCTTCTTCAACATCCAAGCGCTCGTCAACGCGGGCGGCCGCGCCACCATCCGGGCGACGATGCACGGCGAGGACGGCACTCTGCACCTGAGCATGGCGCAAGAGCTGTTGATCAGGCGGCTCGAGACCCCACTGGTCTTCGAGGCGCCGCCCTGGGTGGAACGGGCGTCGGGGGGTGATGACGACGGGGCTGCTCGAGGGTAAGAAGGCCGTCGTCACCGGTGGCGGATCGGGCATCGGCCGGGCGACGTGCCGCCGGATGGCCGAAGAGGGCGCGCGGGTCGCGGTGTTCGACGTGAACGGCGAAGCCGCCGAGGTGGTCGCGCAGGAGATCGGCGGGATCGGCCGGGCGGTCGACGTCGGCGACGTCGAAGCCGTACGGGCCGCCGTGGATGACGCGGCGGGTCAGCTCGGCGGTCTCTCGATCATCTACAACAACGCGGGGACGTCGGCCTTCAATCGTTTGCACGAGCTCGACCCCGCCGAGTGGGACCGCGTGCTGCGCGTGAACCTCACCGGGGTGTGGGCGGGCATCCGCGCCGCGGCGCCGCACATGCTGGCCGGTGGAGGCGGCTCGATCGTGAGCACCGCGTCGATCAGCGGGACCCGACCGGCTGCGGGAGAAGGGCCCTACTCGGCCAGCAAGGCGGCCGTGGCGGCACTGACGGCGTCGGCTGCTCTCGAATACGGACCGTCGATCAGGGTGAACTCGGTTTCGCCCGGCATGATCCGTACGGCCATGACCGCGCCCTGGTTCCAGTACATGCCGGACCAGGAGGAGCGCTTCGTCAAGGGGACCCCGGTCGGACGGGTGGGCGAACCCGAGGACGTGGCCGATGTCGTCGTCTTCCTGTGTTCGGATCTGGCCCGGTTCGTCACCGGGCAGAACATCGTGGTGGACGGCGGGCTGACGTTGCACGGCTCGGGTGTCGACACCATCTTCGAGCGGGTATTTCCCGCCGCGCCGTAGCGCGTCGGCTGAGGACGGCTGGTTCAGGCTCCGGCTCAGGCGTTCGGATCGACGAACGCCCGATACACCATCGTGGTCATGGTCTCGAGTGCCGCGTCGTCGATCGGACGGCCCACGAACTCGAGGAAGTAGTGGAACCGGTCGAGCATGGCGAGCGTCGCCATCCCGGCGACGTCCGGGTCCATGAAATGACCCGAGGAGTCGGGCCAGATCTGCTTGGCGAGTGCGCCGGCCATCGCGTTGAAGGTGTCGCGCATGATGTCGACTAGCTCCGGGTCGATCCCCGTGAGGTCCGTCCAGGCGCGGAACAACGGCGCGTAGCGCTGCCAGAGCTGCGAGAACGCCGTGACCCAGCGGTGCACGTCCTCCCACTGGGGCTTTCTGCCATCAGCCGGCATCGTGTTGAGCTCGTCGTACAGGCTCTGGGCCTCGCCGGCGGCCTCGGTCACGAGCGCGCGGAGCAGATCCTCCTTGTTGGAGAAGTACAGGTAGAAAGTGCCGTGCGACGTCTTGGCGATCTCCACGACGTCGTTAACACGGGTGTTGTGGTAGCCACGCTCTTCGAAGGCGACCATCGCGGCATCGAGCAGCTTGCGCATGGTGCGGCGTCCCTGGCTGCGCAGTACCCGCTTGCTGGCCGGGGCGCCCACCGGATCGGCGTCGCCACCGCGGAGCGCGCGCGACCCGTTGGGCGGGGTGCCTGCTCCAGGCGGGGATGAGGCGGTGCCACGGGAACCCTTGGAGGTGGCCGTCTTCTTGGCCCCGGGCGAGCCGCCGCGGTCCTTCGTGGCAGTCGCCGCGTCAGATTGGACTCCCGGCGATCCCATGGCGGGTGAATGCTAACGCCCGAGCCGGGGCGAAATGGCTAACCTGACACGGTGGTCAGGTTTGGGGCGGGCGAAAAATGATGCGGGACCAGGGGTTTTCCGGGTCGCCGGTTGACGTCAAGCCCATTTCGTGACCCCAGAAACCTCTTCTCGGGCCGCACCGGTCCAGGCCGCCTTGGACCAGGCGATCGCCGCGAACGTCCGGCCCGGCGACACCGTCCTCGTGATGATGGGCCACAGTCGTTGGACCGCCGGCGCCCGCGAGCTGGCCCGTCAGTTCTGGGGCACTGATCCCGGGTTCACGCTGGTCATGACCAGCCTGGGCGCTCTCGGGGGCGTGTTCTTCCGCGGCGGTCTCGTCCGCAAGGTCGTTACCGCGTACTCCGGCAACAGCTTCCCGACCTACACGCCGAACCCGATCTTCCGCCAGGCCTACGAGTCAGGCGAGGTCGAGGTCGAGCACTGGTCGATCCTCACGCTGAGCCAGAGATTGGAAGCGGCCGCCCGCGGCCTGCCTGCGGCCGTCACCGGATCGCTCGTCGGCTCGTCAATGGCCGACAACGACGCCTTCAAGGTCGTCGACTCGCCGTTCGGGCCGCTCGGTCTGCTCGAGCCCCTGGCGCCCGATGTGGCGTTGGTCCACGCCGCCGCGGCCGACCCCGCCGGCAACCTCGTGTTCTCGGAACCGTTGCTCGACGGTTTGTGGGGAGCCTGGGCCGCGAAGCGGGGTGTGGTGGCGACGGTCGAGCGGGTGCTCGACGACATCGAGGGCCTGGGGCACCGGGTCCGCGTCCCGGCCCACCGCGTGCTCGCGGTGGTCGAGGCGCCCTACGGCGCGCACCCGGGCGGGTGCTACGCGCCGGGACTGCCCGTCCGGAGCTACGGGGAGGACATCGCCCACTGGAGCGTCGCAGCCGACGCCGCGGCACGCGACGAGTTCGATCGCTACGTCGACGACTGGGTGTTGGGTCCGGCGACGCACGGCGAGTACCTGGCCCGGGTCGGCAAGGAACAGCTCCTCTGGCTCGAGGGCCGGTCCGACCCGATGTCGTGGAAGGCCGACGCGGACGCAACCCCGATCGTCGAGGACGCCGAGGTGACGAAGTGGGAGACCGCGGCGTCGTTCGGCGCGCGAGAGATAGAACGCGTTGTCGAATTGGTCGGAGCCGATGCGGTGCTCGCGGGCGCGGGTGTGGCCAACCTGGCCGCGTGGGTGGGGGTGGGCCGGGCGCGCGCGGCCGGCAGGAACGTGGTGCTCACCGCAGAGCTCGGGCTGTGGGGCTACCAGCCGACTCCGGCCGACCCGTACATCTTCAACCAGCGGGTGTTCCCCTCGACGCCGTATCTCTCGGACGCCTCGGCTGTACTCGGCATGGTCATCGGGGGGCCGGCGACGACGACCGTGGGCTGCCTCGGGGCGGCCGAAGTCGACCGCGAGGGACGCCTGAACTCGACCGAGCTGTCAGGCGGGCGCTTCCTGGTGGGTTCGGGGGGCGCGAACGACGTGGCCAGCCGGGCCACGGCCTGTGTGGTCGTCACGCTGGCCCGACCCGAGCGCTTGCCGGAATTGGTCGCATACGTGACGTCGCCGGGTGAGCGGGTGGCGAGCGTCGTCACCGACATGGGCATTTTGCGGAGACAGGACGGCGTGCTGCGGGTGGCCGCGGTGCCCGCCGGCGACGGCAGCGTCGAAGAACGCGTCCGCGCGTTCGCGGGGTGTTGCGGCTACGAGCCAGACGTGGCCCGTGACGTGGAGGTACTCCCTCCGCCGCGGCCCGACGAAGTTTGTGCGCTCAGGGACTTCGACCGCCGGAGGTTGTTCTTGGGCTGACGCAGAGGCGGTGACAACGGATTGCGTAAGTACCGAGAAAGCCGAGGGAAGCGGCAACGTCGGGGCGACGATGGTTCTTCCTAAAAAACACATATCAGCCCGCAAGGGGTGAGCAATGGGTGTGAAGCCCTCCAAGTACAGTGACCTGCATCCCGGGGGGGATGCCCGACGGATGAATGGGGAAAGCATGCGAGTGAGGCAAGGAATCAAGGCGGGGTTGGCGACGGTGCTCGCGGGATCGGCCTTGGCCACCGGCATCGTGATGACGACGGCGACGGGTGCCGGCGCGGCAAGCAGCGCGCCCGGTGTCACGTCGAACTCAATCACGGTCGGGACGATCTCGACCCAGACCGGCGTACTGGCATCGAACTTCGGGTCGCTCATCTACGGCGAGAAGGCCTACTTCGCCTACATCAATGCACAGGGTGGCGTGAACGGCCGCAAGATCAACTATCAATACGCGTTGGATGACGGCGGCAACCCCACGACGTTCAACCAGCTGGCCAACACCCTGATCAACCAGGACCACGTCTTCGCCGTGACCGGCGTGGGCACGGCGTTCTTCTCGCCGAGCCTCTTCGTCCAGGCAGGCATCCCGACCTACGGCTACAACGTGACCGGGAACTGGGCCCCCGCGCCCAACCTCTTTGCCGCCGGCGGATCGGTGCAGTTCTACCCGGCGGGGGCGCCGTCAGTGGCGTTTGTGTCCAGAAAAACCCACTCGCCGTCGATTGCCTTCGTGGCGTACGGGATCGCAGCATCCTCCGCCGCGTGCCAAGCCGAGCAGAACGCGCTGCAGTCCGCGGGCTACAAAATCAGCTATTCGGACCTCAACGTGAGCTACCCGGGTACGACGGTCGCAACGGACGTGCAGCGCATGCGGCAAGCCGGGACGAACATGATCGTCAGTTGCATGGACGTGCAGGGCAACGTGACCATGGCGCGGGCCGTCAAGCAGTACGGGCTGAAGACCACGCAGCTGTGGTTCAACGGCAATGACGCGCAGACGCTCACGCAGAACAACAGCCTGATGCAGGGTATCTACTTCAACATCTCCCACGTGCCGTTCACGGCTCCGCAATCTCAGTTCCCCGGTCTTAAGGTGTACCTGACGCAGATGAAGAAGTACGCACCCAAGTACGAGTTCGACGAAGTCGCGATCCAGGGCTGGGAGTCAGCCGCTCTCTTCGTCCAGGGCGTCAAGATGGCCGGCAACAACCTCACGCAGCAGGCCGTCATCAACGCTGACAACTCGATCACCTCCTTCACCGCAGGCGGGCTGATCGCGCCGATCAACTGGAAGGACGCCGGTCACACCGGGCATGCGCCGCCCTATTGCAGCGCATTTATCAAGGTGGTCGGGAACGCGTACGTACCAACCCTGAATCAGGGGAAGAACATGATCGTTTGCTTCCAATCGCTGAACCCGAACAAGGGCCCGGTGTACCCACTGCCGGCAGGCACGCCGACGCCCTCCTGAGCGCGGCGGGCGGGTAGACAGGACCAGGGGAGCACGGAGCTGACATGGAGCAGTTCCTCGGGTTCGCGCTCCCCGGCGTCCCGGCCGGGTGCACCTACGCGCTGGTCGCGATCTGCCTCTGCCTGACGTACCAAGCCACCGGGGTCTTCAACTTCGCGCTCGGCGCGCAGGCGTTCGCGTCGGGATACATCTTCGCGTACCTGACCGAGTACCAGAACTGGTCTGGGTTCGAGGCCTTCCTCGTGACGGTCGTCGTGACGGGACCCTTCATGGGGTGGGCATTCGATCGCTTGATCTTCCGCCGCATCGCGAACTCCAACACGGTGGCGAAGATGGTGTGCAGCCTTGCCCTCCTGGTCGGGATCCCGAACCTGATGCCAGTTTTCTTTGGGAATCAGAACCTCGACGCCACTGCATCGATCCTGCCGTTTTTCGACCCCAACACGGTCTACTTCACGTTGTGGAACACGCCGATCAACGGCATCTACCTCTCGACGATCTCGGTCACGGCGGTCGTCCTGGTACTGCTCACGATCCTCTTGCGTTACACCAACCTCGGACTCCAGATGCGCGCCGCCGTCGAGAGCCGCCGTCTGGTGCAACTCGACGGTGTCAACGCGAACGCCGTGGTCTCTGTGGCCTGGATGGTGTCGGGCTTCATGGCCAGCCTGGTCGGAGTGTTACTCGCTCCGGTGTATGGGGCGGGTGCCTTTACGTCCGATGACTATGTGATCCTCACCGTGACGGCGATTGCGGCCGCGGCGTGGGCACTGTTGCGGTCGCTGCCGATCGCGGCCGCAGTGGGGATCGGCATCGGCGTCTTCACCACCGTGCTCCAGGGGTACATTCCGCCGAACAGCTTCTGGAACGCGGCGGTCGTGCCATCCATCCCGTTCGTGGTGATCGTGGCGGCGCTCCTGATCCTGCCCGGGATGCGGAACCTCGACTCGAGCCGCGACCCCTTGGCCACGATCGACCCGCCGCCGCCCCCGATCGCAGCCGCGAGCCGGGCGCCAACCATGGACAAGATCATCCGCCCCTTGTGGTGGTTGATCTTCGCCGGATTCTGCGTGTCCATGCTGACGTGGATCCCCGACGCGTGGACCGGGGTGTTCAACAGTGGGCTGACCTACTCGATCGTCTTGCTCTCCATCACCCTCATCACCGGGATGGCGGGCCAGCTGTCGCTGTGCCAGGCCACACTGGCCGGCGTGGGGGCCTTCACCGCGGCCCAGCTGGCCAACCATCTTGGGCTCAATCTGCTCCTGGGTGGCCTTCTTGGCGCGCTGTTGGCGGCCGCGGTCGCGGTCATCTTGGCGCTTCTCTCGCTCCGCCTACGCGGGCTCGGGCTGGCACTCATGACCCTCGCCGCCGCCTTGTTCTTCGACGCTACGTTCTTCAACACGACTTCCATCACCGGCGGATCCCAGGGTGTGCCCATCCAGTCCAAGTGGCTCGGAACGAGCTCATTCTTCAACTTCGACGGGCACGCCATGTTCTTGTTGTCCCTTGCCGTGCTCGTCGTCGCGGTCGTTATCGTCCAGCTGGTGCGCAAGGGGACGGTCGGCCGCAACCTGGCCGCCATGCGCGGGAGCGAAACCGCGACGGCGGGGCTGGGCGTGAACCCGACCTGGCAGCGCATCATGGTGTTTGCGCTCTCCGGTGCGATCGCCGGTGTAGGGGGCCTGCTCCACAGCATGGAAGCACGCGTCGTGAATCCCACCGACTGGAACGCGGACATCTCGTTGGTGCTCGTCGTGCTCGTCGTCACGACGAGCGTGACGACAGTCGAGGGGGCGATCCAGGCCGGCGTCGGGTTCTTCGTGACCGAGCAGATCCTGACGACCGTCCTGCCGGCCCGCATCGGCGCGTCGAGCCTGACGGTGGTGCTCTTCGCGTTCGGCGCGCTGACCTACGCCGCCCACCCGGAGGGCGTGCTCGAATACCAGAAGCGCCGGTGGAACCAGCGCTTCGAACGACTCTTCTTCAACCGCGGGTCGCCCGAGTCGCCGGAATTGACCCCCAGCACCCTGTCGACCTCGCACGCCAATGGCTGACACCGCCCCGCTCCTGACTCTGCGAGGGGTGTGCAAGTCGTTCGGTGGGATCCACGCGGTCTCGCAAATCACCTTCGACGTGTATCCGGGCGAGTGCGTCGGGCTCGTCGGCCCGAACGGTGCCGGTAAGACGACACTCTTCAACTGCGTGTGCGGGCAGCTCCACCCTGAGACGGGCGAAATCGTGTTCGACGGAAGCCAGCTCGTCGGGTTGCCGACGTACAAGCGGGCCCGGCTTGGGATCGGGCGCACCTACCAGAGGGTCGAGGTCTTCACCGACATGTCGGTGCGCGACCACCTCCTTGTGGCCGAGCGCGCCCGGAGAGGCGAAGGCCGGCTCTGGCGGGACCTGCTCAACATGAGCAAGCCCACGCCGGAGGAGATGGACCGCGTGGCCGCGACGCTCGAGCTGGTGGGCATCACCCACCTCGCGGACACCTCGGTCAATGCCCTCGGCCTCGGCAACTGCCGCCTCGTCGAGCTGGCGCGGGCACTTGCGGCTGAGCCAAAGATCCTGCTGGCGGACGAACCCTCGTCGGGCCTTGATCTGCACGAAACGGCCGAGGTCGCGGCAGTCTTACGCACGGTCCAGCGTGAGCGCGGCACGGCGGTGTTGCTCGTCGAGCACGACCTGAGCATGGTCGGCGACGTGGTCGATCGCACCATCGTCATGGACCTGGGCGCGATGCTGGCCCAAGGCACGTTCGACGAGGTGATGGCAGACGGCGACGTCCGAGCTGCCTACCTCGGCCAGATGGGTTTGGCATGACCACCACAGCAGATACCGGAGTCGACGCGACCGCGGTCACGAACGGCGACGACGTGCTCTCGTTGCGGAACGTCAGCGCCGCGTACGGGCCATACCGGGCGCTTTTCGACGTGTCGTTCCGGGTGCCTGCCGGCGGGGTGCTCGCCCTCGTCGGCTCCAACGGCGCAGGCAAGTCCACCGTGGCGCGGACGGTCACGGGGCTTGTCGCAGCGACGTCGGGCCGCGTGCTGTTCGAGGACCGGGACGTCACGGGCCTGCCGGCCTACAAGATCGCTCGCCTCGGCATGGCGCACGTCGTCGAGGGGCGTGGAGTGTTCTCGAGCCTGACGGTGGAGGAGAACCTGACCCTTACCTTCCGTCAGCGCGAAGGACGCAAGAAGCTGGCCTCGAACATCGAACGCGCCTACACGGCCTTCCCGATCTTGGGCGAGCGGCGCAAACAAATGGCCGGGACGTTGTCGGGTGGCCAGCAACGGCTTCTTTCCTTGGCCAAGGTGCTGGTTGTGCCCTCCAAGGTGCTTGTGGCCGACGAGCTGTCGCTCGGCCTGGCCCCGGTCATCGTCGACCAGGTTTACGACGGGCTCAGGGAGATCAACCGCAACGGCACCGCGCTGGTCGTGGTCGAACAGCAGGTCCACCGTGTGCTGGAGCTGGCCAATTGGGCCGTCGTCCTCGACCACGGGAACGTCGCGTACGAGGGGGAGCCCTCTGGGGCCGGCAAGGCGGTCGAAGCGCTGATGGCCCGGCGTGAGAAGGCGGCGGCGAGCGGTGTCGCCGAAGCCGAGGAAGCGAGCGCCGCCGAGCCGGCGGGGCCTCCGTCTGGCTTCGGCGCCTAAACAGGGAGCAGAGTGCATAGACGAGGAGCAGGACTCCCCGCCAGGCAGTTCCAGGAGGCAAGCACATGAGAGAGCCGGTCATCGTCGACGTCGTTCGGACGACGTTCGGAAAGCGAAACGGGTCGCTGGCCAACTGGCACCCGGCGGACCTCCTCGGTTTTGCGTTGACGACCTTGTTGGAGCGCACCGGCGTCGACCCCGAGCGGATCGACGACGTCATTGCCGGCTGCGTCACCCAGGTGGGGGAACAGAGCACGAACCTCGGCCGCAACGGCTGGGTGTCGGCCGGGCTCCCGCAGTCCGTGCCGGCCACCACGGTGGACCGCCAGTGCGGCTCCTCCCAACAGGCCGTCCACTTCGGCGCGGCAGGCGTCGCCGCCGGACACTACGACCTGGTCATCGCGTGCGGTGCCGAGGTGATGAGCCGCGTCCCGCTGGCGTCGAACGCCCGTGGCGGTACCGGGCCCTTCCCGCCGTCGTTCCTCGAGCACGTCGACGGCCGCCTCTGGACCCAGTTCCGGGTGAGCCAGGTGCTGGCCGACCGCTACGGCATTTCGCGGGGGGAGATGGACGCGTACGCGCTCGAGTCGCAGCGCCGGGCGGCCGACAGCTGGGACACCCGCCATTTCGAGAACGAGGCCGTCGCCGTACCGATCAAGGCCGAGGACGGCACCCTGACCGGCGAGCACCTCACGACCGATGAGGGCATCCGGCGCACGTCCACGCTCGAGGGTTTGGCCGCCCTGCCGGCGGCACAGAGCTGGGAGCCCGAGACGGCGCCCGACATCACGGCCGGCAACTCGTCGCAGGTGACCGACGGTGCCGCCGCCATGCTGATCGCGGAGCGGGCGACGGCGGAGGAGCTGGGGCTGCCGATCCGCGCCCGCTTCGTGCACTTCGCCGTGGCGGCGGACGACGCGGCCATCGTGCTGTCGGCGCCGGTGCCAGTGACACACAAGCTGCTCAAGCGCTCCGGCATGACGGTCGACCAGTTCGACGCCGTGGAGTGCAACGAGGCCTTCGCCGCCATCGCACTGATGTGGCAGAAGGAGTTTGCCTACGACATGGCGCGGTTCAACCCCCGCGGCGGCGCCATCGCCATCGGCCATCCCCTCGGCGCGAGCGGGGTCCGCCTGATGGGGACGCTGCTGAACCACCTGGAGGCAACCGGAGGGCGCTACGGCTACCAGACGATGTGCGAGGGCGGCGGCCAGGCGAACGGCACCGTCATCGAGCGACTGGGCTGACCCCCGGCTCCGCTCCCGCCGCTGACGCGGCGAGCAAGGGGTGGATCTTGCGGGTGACGACGAGCCACTCGACGACGAACGTCAAGCCGGGCACCAGGCCCGCGCCGAACATCAGGAGGATCCATCCGACTCCGCTCGGGCTGAATCTCCCGTCTTTGACGTGCAGGCGCGCCTTGAGGGCGAGGTGCCCGGCCGTGATCAGGTACACGACGTAGAGGTACCCGTGAGCAACGCCGAGGATGGCGAGCTCGATCTTGAAGCCGCCGAGCCCGAGGCTCAGGAAGAAGAAGACGAACAGCGGGATGACGAGCACGCCGACGATGTTCGCCATCAACTGGTAGCGGTAGAGCGCCCCCGTGAGGCCGCGTTCGGTCAGCCTCATTGCGGGCGGCGGACCACGACTTCTTCGCGGTGGCGCCAGGTCTTTGGCCCTTTGGCCTCCAGCTCGGCCAACCGCGCGTTGTAGGCCGCGAGCTCTGGATCGTCGGCGGCGGAAGCGACGGAGACCTCCGGGACGACGGAGAGGGGAGCCGGCGGGGTGGACACGTCATCGGTTGCCGACGCGTGCGACTGCGCTTGCTGGCGCCGCATCCCCTTGAGGCCGACCGCGTCGTAATCGGTGTGGATGAGCATCCACCAGAAAATGACGGCGAGGAGTCCGAAGACGGGCCACATCACCGAGTAGAGGTAGCTCAGCTGGTTGCCGTCCTGAGCCCGGTTGATCTGCCACCACGCGGCGATGGCGCAACCGGGGACGACCACGAGTAGCGCCACGTGCAACGCAACGGCCCGCCCGGAAAGCCAGCGCTCACGCACGTTGGCCATGCTACCGGGGCCGGATCGGGCGGAGATTGCGCCGGTAACCTGGCCCGGTGCTCCCCGCGGTGACCCGTCCCGAACCTCCGTTGGTGGGCGACGACCGCACGATGTTGCCAACGTGGCTCGACTACCAGCGCGCCACGTTGTTGTGGAAGTGCGAATTGCTCGAAGGCGACGCGCTAGTCCGCCGGAGCGTGCCGCCGTCGCCGATCAGCCTGCTCGGCATCGTGCGGCACATGACGCTCGTCGAGTGGTCCTGGTTCGAGAGAGTGTTCGCGGCGACGGGGACGCCGCGACCGATATCGACGGAGCACGACGAGGACGCCGACTGGAACGACCTCGACCCGGTGCGGGCGATGGAGGACATCGAGCTGTTCCAGCGCCAGTGCGACATCTCCCGAGGCATCGTCGCCGCCGCCCAGAGCATGGACCAGTTGGCGGCGGACGCCCGCGACGACGTCTCGCTGCGCTGGATCATGGTCCACATGATCGAGGAGTACGCCCGGCACAACGGGCACGCCGACCTCCTGCGGGAGCTCATCGACGGTGCAGTCGGGGAGTGAACGGTTCGAGCCGGCCCTCGGCGCCCCCGCGTCATAGGCGTTAGTTTCTCCTCCCAGGCGTGAAGTTCTCCTTCCGGCAGATCCTGGCCTCCGCCGCGGGCGCGGTGATCGCGGCGCTCATCGCATCGAGCTTCGGGGTCACCGGCACGATCGTCGGTGTCGCGATCGGCTCCATGGCTGCGACCCTAGGCACGACCTTGGTGTCGCAGTCGATCGAGCGCGGGCACAAGGCCGTGAAGCAGGTGGTCGTGCGCGTGCCCGAGGGTCCCACCTCGACCTTGCTGCGTCGCATGGGAGGAACGGGTGCCGCCGGAGGTGCGGCGTCCACGGTCGACCGTGCACCGCAAGAGGCCGCGCCCACGGAGATCGTCGGCGCCGTGGGCCGGGAGACGACCGAGATGGAGTCTGCCGCAGCGCCCGTCGGCGCGACGGAAGGCCTGGAGATCTCTGCCGCGGCGGACGCGCCGCCGTCCGAGCACCTGCAAGCCAGGACCGTGCCGACGCCGGTGGTGTGGGGCGGACAGGATCGTGTCGGCGGTGACAGGTTTCGATTCACGTGGAAGGCCATGGCCACGACGGCAGGGATCGTCTTCGCCGTGGCACTGGTGTTCATCACGGTGGTGGAGCTGATCGCCGACAAGCCGCTGGCCTCGATCTTCGGCAGCACGGGGAACGGGCCCTCGCTCGGGAACATCTTCACGCCGTCGTCGCCGACGACGACCACTCCGACCACGGTGCCGACGACGTCGCCCAGCACAACGGCTCCGACGAGCACCACGACAACGACGAGCACGACGACGGTCTCGAGCACGACGACGACCTCAGCGCCCCGCACCACGACGACCTCCACCACGAACGTCGGTGCAACGACGACGACGGTGGGGTCGGGCACGACGACCACCGTGGCGAAGCCCTGAGGATTACCAGCCTTTGAAGTCGGCCGGCCGCCGCTCCACGAAGCTGGCGATGCCCTCTTTCATGTCATCGGTGTACGTGACGAGCTCCTGACCGATCGCCTCGTCGTAGAGCGAGGTGGCGCGGTCCACGTCGAGGGCACGGTTGGTCAGCCACTTGGCGACCCAGATCGCCTTGGTCGGCGCCTTGGCGAGCCGGCCCGCCATCTCCTCGAGGGTTGCCTGGAGCTCGGCCCGGGGCACCAGCCGATTGGCCAAGCCGATCCGGTACGCCTCGACAGCGGGAACGTCGTCGCCGAAGAAGAACAGCTCCTTGGCCTTCTGAATTCCGACCAGGCGGGTGAGGAGCCACGCTCCGCCCGCGTCGGGGGCGATGCCGCGCCGGATGAACACCTCGACGAACTTGGCTTCCTCGGCCATCACCACGAGGTCGCACGCGAGCGCCAGGTGCATACCGCCGCCCGCGGCCGTGCCGTTGACGCCCGCGATCACCGGCTTCTCGCAGTCGAGGATCGAGGTGACGACGGACTGCCAGCCCTCCATGATCATGCGGGCCGCATCGCCGACCACGGTGTCGGGCGCGCCTTCGGGCTTCGGGCGCGGCGCATGCCGGCCGCCACGCAGATCCGCACCGGTGCAGAAGGCGGCGTCTCCGGCTCCCGTGATGACCACCGCGCGCACGAAGAGGTCGGACGACGCTTCGCGGACCCACTCCGCGATCCGGTCCCGCATGAACTGGTTCAGCGCGTTGCCCGCGTCGGGGCGGTTGATCGTGATCCAGCAGATCCCGTCCTCGATCCGCCGGAGCAGGTCGGTTCCGACCGGGTCGTCGGTCGTGTCGCTGTCGCTCATCGATCTCCTTGCCTCCGTGGCGCAGTGACCGTATCGGACCACTTTGGCAGTGTCGATCCAGCGTGTCCGCACCGTAGGGCTGACCCCGTAGCCTGAAGGGTCGTGCCCACCACGCCCTACGACGTCACGCGCGAAGAACTGGCCGCGCTCATCCCGGGCGAGCCCCCGTACCGGGCCCGGCAGGTCTGGGAAGGACTGCACGTCCGCGTGCAGCGACCCGAAGAGATGACCGAACTCCCGGTGGCGCTGCGCGATGCGCTCGAAGCCGCCCTCCCGCCGGCGCTGCACGAGGTGTCGACGCGCAGCGCGGACGAGGGCGAGACGACGAAGTGGCTCTGGTCGCTGGCCGACGAGGCGCGGGTCGAGACGGTCCTGATGCGCTACTCCGACCGGGTGACGGTGTGCGTGTCCACGCAGGCCGGCTGCGCCATGGCCTGCCAGTTCTGCGCCACGGGCCAGGCGGGCTTCCAGCGGCACCTCACGACGGGCGAGATCGTCGAGCAGGTCGCCGTCGCCATGCGCGCCGCCCGGCCGCGGCGGGTGTCCAACGTGGTCTTCATGGGGATGGGGGAGCCACTCGCCAACTACGACCGCGTCTGGGCGGCCGTCGAGCGCCTGCACGCGGAGATGGGCCTGTCGGCCCGGCACCTCACTCTGTCGACCGTCGGGCTCGTCCCGGGCATCCGCCGGCTCGCCGGTGAGACGCTGCCGGTGAACCTGGCGGTGTCACTCCACGCGGCCAACGACGAGCTGCGTGACGAGCTCGTCCCGATCAACCGGCGCTATCCGCTGGCCGACTTGGCCGCCGCCTGCGCCGAGTACGTGGCTGCGAGCGGGCGGCGGCTGTCGATCGAGTGGGCCCTGATCCACGGTGTCAACGACCGCCCGCAGGACGTGGCCGAGCTGGCCGTTTTCGCGCGGCCGCTCGCGGCGCACGTCAACCTGATCCCTTTGAACCCGACCCCGGGGTACGCCGTCGTGGGCTCGTCGCCGGGCCGGGTGCGCGGATTTCGTGACGAATTGAGCGCGAGCGGCGTGAACGCGACCATCCGTGTCACCCGGGGCGCCGACATCGACGCCGCCTGCGGGCAGCTGGCCGCGAGCGCGGGCGCGGCCGCAAGGGCCGGCCGCCAGCCGGTGCGGTTGGCTCGCGACGGCACCGCTCGCTAGAACGTGCACATGGCAAAGGCGAAGCGGCCGGGCGTCGTGCGCCCCTCGTTGTTCTGGTTCCTGCTCCTGGACGGCGGGATCGTCGTCCTGGTGCGGCTTGCGTTCAACCGGCCCGCCTACGACCGGGCCCTCGAGGTGAGCGGCAACCGGCTGCCACCGAAGGAAGTTCTCTACTCACTCCTCGCGGCAACCGCGGTGATCCACGTCGGCGAGGCGCTCGCCGCTGGCCGGATGGCCCGCCGGCGTGGGCTGACCCCGAACGGCTGGCGACTGCAGACGTTCATCGTGGGGTTTCCGTCGCTGCGGGCGCTACGCCGGACCGCTCAGCCTCGAGCCTGACGCCTGCGCTCGCGTCCTCGGCGAGGACCGGTTGGGGCATCCGGTTTGCGTGAAGTGGCAATGCGGTCTCGAACCACCTCGCCGTCGAAGTATGGGCGGTCGATGCTCGGCCGGTCCACGTGATCGCACGGGCGATCGCCCGATGCCCGTTCGGGGGCGCGCCCTCGAGCAACTCGTTCCAGAAGACGGACCACCCCCCAGCAAGGAGGTCGATGCGCCCGATAGTGACGAGAAAGCGGGCCGTCGCGGCGACGGCGTGCGGCCGACCGACCGACGCTCTTTGGATTGCCGCCGCAATGCGGTGGTAGGGGAGATGCTCGGCCGCCAGTCGCGCGCGGTACAGCCCGGCCGCGTCTCCGGTCTTGCTGAGGATGGCTTCCGCGGCCAGACGGCCGCTGCCCATGGCTTGCGCGATCCCTTCGCCTTGAAGGGGGTTCACCAGCCCCGCCGCGTCGCCGACCAGGAGGGCACGTCCCGCCGCGGGCGTCGTACCGATCATCCCCATCTTGAGCCATCCCCCGAGTTGGCGTCCCGTTGTGGACTGCGACGGGTCGCCCACGAGCCCCAGCCGCGCCACGTGGTCCAAGAACTTCGGAAAGAGCCGAGCCGCCTCCGCCCCCAGGGTGCGATCCGACAAGGTCGCTACCCCGAGGCCCACGTTCGCCCCGCCGTCGGCACCAGGAAAGACCCATCCGTAGCCGGGGAACCCGCGCCACGGCGACGACTCCCAGAAGATGATGGCAGGAAGATCGACCGGGCAGGACATGTACGTCCGGACCGCGAAACCCCAGAGAACCCTTCGCTCGTCAGTCAAGCCGGTGCTCCGGCCGACGTGGCTGGTCGCCCCGTCTGCTCCGATCACGAAGTCGGCCCGTAGTTCCTCGCCTCCTCCGAGCCGGTACCCGTCCAATCTCCCCTCCTGCCACAACGGCTCGGCCACCCTGTCCCGTATCGGCGTAGCCCCCGCCTCGACGGCCTTGTCGTGCAGCAGGTTGTCGAGGTCTCTCCGGGTTACCGCGGTGCCATGCCCCGGGTAGGTCAGTCCCTCGCCGCACGGCAGGCGGACGCGGCGCCCGGTCGGGCCGACGACCAGGATGTCGCCGACGTGGCGGCCGGGAGGCACCGATACGCCGAGGTCCCGCAACACCTGCAGGCCTCTCGGCCCGACGATGTCCCCGCAGGCCTTGTCGCGGGGGAAGGCCGCCTTGTCGATCAAGGCCACCCGTGCCCCGCCCCGCGCCAATACGAGAGCGGCCACACTGCCACCGGGTCCACTCCCCACCACGGCCACGTCGTAACGCGACAAGGTCACACCGCTCCTCTTTCCGCTCGGGATCTACAGTGAAATTCTCTCATCCGAGGAGGATCCATGCTGCGGTATGTGGCGGGCGACCGGAACCGATTTGCCCGAGACCTATTCACCCCTCTGCCGCAACGCTACGACCGGTTGGCGGAGATCCTGTCCATGGGTCAGAACGGCCGTTGGCGTCGGGCCCTGGTCGATCGCGTGGCGCCCCACTCGCCAGCCAGGGTTCTCGACGTCGCCTCGGGGACCGCTGGCGTCGCGATCGAGCTTGCAAATCGGACGTCGTCCGACATCGTCGCCGTCGACCTCACTCAGGCCATGTTGCTGCAAGGCGGTGCCAATGTCGCTCGCCTCGGGCTGAGTGACCGTATCGGGCTGGTCTTGGGAAAGGCGGAGCACCTCCCCTTCCCCGACGCATCCTTCGATGCGCTCATGTTCACTTACCTGTTGCGCTACGTCGATGATCCCGCCGCAACGCTCCAGGAGCTGTCTCGCGTGGTGAAACCGGGTGGCGTCGTGGCGAGCCTCGATTTCTTCCTCCCACCGCAACCCTTCTGGCGTTTCATGTGGTGGCTCTACACACGTCTTCTCCTTCCGCTCGGTGGTCTCCTCACCGGAGGCCGGGAATGGTTCGGAGTGGGCCGCTTCCTCGGTCCCAACATCTCGGAGCACTATCACCGGTATCCGCTGGCCTGGATCGAGGACGCATGGCGTCGCGCGGGATTCGAGGATGTCGGCGTGCGTGTCATGAGCCTGGGCGGCGGCCTCGTGATGTGGGGGACCCGTCGCCATGATTGACCAGCCCGGTGCGTCACCTCCGTCACGACGCGAGCCAGGTCATCCGCTGGACGCACAAGCGTCTGCCGAACCGCAGGAACGCCCCTCCTTCTACGCCGCCCGTTCCGGTGGTTGGCACGACTGGTGGACACTCCTCCACCCTCCTTACACCGCGTGGCATCTGTCCTACGTCGTATTGGGCGCATGTCTCGCGACTCATGTCAGTGCGTCCCGACTCGTGGCCACCTTGTTGGCGTTCTTCTTGGCGGTCGGCATCGCCGCCCATGCTCTCGACGAACTGCACGGCCGTCCGCTTGGCACGCACATCTCGAGGTCGATCCTGGTGATCTGCACCGTACTCAGCCTGGCCGGATCGGTCGCATTGGGCGCCGTCGGGGTATGGAAGGTCGGGTGGGCCCTGGTCCCCTTTATGGTGATCGGTCCCGTTCTCGTCGTCGGTTACAACATGGAGCTTTTCGGAGGCCGGATCCACACCGACCTGTGGTTTGCGGCCGCGTGGGGCTCGTTCCCGTTACTGGTCGCGTACGTTGCGCAAACGGGCACCCTCGACCCGGCT
>DATMMN010000125.1:0-16829 GCA_035569675.1 Acidimicrobiales bacterium
CTCGGCGCGTTTGCGGCGGTCTCGGTGGTCGGGTCGCCCGAGGACCGCATCCTCGACGCCGCTGCGCAGCTGATGCGTACCTACGGCCTCAAGCGTTGGAGCATGGAGGACGTCGCGGAACTCGCCGCCATCGGGCGGACGAGCGTCTACCGCGCCTTCTCGACGCGTGATGAGCTCGTGCACGCGGTCTTGGCCCGGGAGTTGCGCGGCACGATCGGCCATATCGTCGCGGCGGCGTCCCGGAGCGGTTCGGTCGAGGACGGCATCATCGAAGGCGCGATCGCGGGCCTCGCCGTCCTTCGCAGCTCCCTCGTCGAGCAACTGTTGCGCAGTGACCCGTCCACCATTCTCCCCTTCCTCACGACCAAGGCCGGGCCGCTCATCGCCATCACGCGCCAGTTCCTGGTCGCCCAAGCGAGCGCTGTCGGTGCCGCCATCAGCAACGAGCACGCAGAGGAACTCGCCGAGATCGCGGCACGGCTCGGGCTCTCGTTCGTCCTGACCCGCGAGACCGTCTTCCCCGTCGAGGACGAGGACGCGTTGCGCGCGTCGCTGCGCCGTGTGCTCCGGCCCGTCCTGTCGCCACTGTTTGCGACGGACGCCGCCGGTCTCTGAGCGCCTTTTCGACGACTGACGCCCACTCCGCGTCGTCGCATCGCGGACGCGTCGCACCCGAACGGCCGGGGTGATCCGACCCCCGACCGTGCCCGCGCCGACCTCGAATGCACTGTGGTCTTGACATGTGACTAAACAGTCACATATAGTGGTTGAGGTGGATGAAGTGTTCAAGGCGCTGGCCGATCCCACTCGGCGTGAGCTGCTCGACGAGCTGTTCCGCCAGGACGGCCAGACCCTGGGCATGTTGGAAGAGAAGTTCTCCATGACGCGCTTCGGCGTCATGAAGCACCTCAAGCAGCTGGAAGAGGCCGGACTCGTCGTCACGCGGCGGCGGGGCCGGGAGAAGCTCCATTTCCTCAATCCGGTGCCGATCCGGCTCATCCACGACCGCTGGGTCAGCAAGTACTCCGAGCCCTGGGTGGCAGGGCTCAGCGAGATCAAGGACAGATTGGAGAGGCAGATGGAAAAGGTGTACGAGATCTTCATCAAGACGACGCCCGAGCAGCTCTGGGACGCCATCGTCAACCCTGAGATCCGGGCCAAGTACAACTTCGGTGCCGCGGTGAACTCCGAGTGGAAGGTCGGCTCGCCGCTCAGCGTGGACGTCGAAAAGCACGGCGTGCATCTCGGCGAAGGCGAAGTGCTCGAGGTCGACCCGCCGCGGCGCCTCGTCCACACGATGGCGTGCCTGTGGGACGACGACGTGCGGGCCGAGGGGATGACCCGGGTGACGTGGGAGATCGAGCAGGTGGGCGACTCGTGTCATCTGACGCTCACCCACGACCAGATGCGCGAGGGCGCGAACTCACAGATCTTCGGTGGCTGGCCGATGATCCTCTCGGGCCTCAAGACGTGGCTCGAGTCCGGCGAGCTCCTCACCACGCCCGGCTCGGTGATGTACGGCTGAGCTGACCACCCTCGTCAAGCGATGCGCAACCGAAAGGAGAGGCCAGATGACTGAGACCGCCATCACCACGAAGATCAGCGACGTCGGTGGCGTCGCCGTCCCGGTCTCCGACCAGGAGCGCGCCCTGCGCTTCTACGTCGAGAAGCTCGGCTTCGAGGTCCGCCTCGACGTGCCGTTGGGCGACGGCGGGCGCTGGCTCCAGGTGGCGCCGCCGGCAGGGCGCGTGCCCGTCGCGCTCGTCGTCGCCGGCGAAGGCGGCCGGCTCGGCATCGACACCGGCATCACCTTCACCACGGCCGACGCCGAGGCCGACCACGCGGCGCTGGCCTGGGGCGGCGTCGACACGGACCCGTTGCTGCGCTGGCCGGGCGTGCCCCTGATGTTCATCCTGCGCGACCCCGACAGGAACCAGCTCAAGATCATGGACGGCGCACCGCGGTGAAGCTGCACAAGACCTTCACCGCGACGATCGTGCGGTCGCCCGAGAAGGGCGGCTGGGCCTACGTGGTGATGCCGGGCTCGGCCGAGTACTTCGGGACACGCGGCCTGGTCAAGGTGCGCGGGACGATCGACGGCAAGCCCTTCCGCAGCTCCTTCATGGCGCTCGGGGACGGGACGCACAAGCTCCCGATCAAGGCCGATCTGCGCAAGCAGATCGGTAAGGACGTGGGCGACCGGGTGTCGGTCTCCTTGTCGGAGCGCGTGGGCGGCTGAGCGCCCGCGCCGGCTCAGCCTTCGGTGGAGGGCGCGGCCGCGATCGGGTGCGTCACCGCGCCGGCGCCGCCGTCCACCCGGTCGGATCGGTCGGGCCCCCGCCAGCGCTCGTAGGCCGACAGCGCCAGCGTGGCTACCCCGAAGCCGGTGCCGAGGAGGCACACCCCCGCCCATCCGTGCGAGGCGTAGAGGGTGCCGGCGAGCACCGAGCCCACGGCCCCGCCGACGAAGTAGCAGACCATGTACGCACTGGTGATGCGGCTGCGCGCGTCGGGACGGAGCGCGTAGATCACCGCCTGGTTGGTGATCTGCATGCCTTGGGTGCCGATGTCGAGCACCACGATCCCCACGATCAGCGCCGCCAGCGAGGTGCGGCCGGCCCAGAGCAGCGCGAACGAGCCGGTGAGGAGGACGCCGGCCACGACCGTCGTCAGCGTGGTGCGGGACGAGTCCGCCAGCTTGCCCGCGACGTTGGCCGCGAGGATCCCGCCCGCGCCGACCAGGCCGAAGAGACCGATGACCGCCGACGAGTAGCGGTAGGGACTGCCCGAGAGCAGGAACGCGAGCGTGGTCCACAGGACGCTGAAGGCGCCGAACGCAACCGCGCCGTGCCAGGCGCGGCGGCGGAGCACCGGCTCGGTGACGAGCAGGCGGAGTGACGTGCGCACCAGCGTCCCGTACGTGCGGTGTGGGCGCGGCCCCTCGGCCGGCAGGGCGCGCCATAAGACGAGGGCGAAGCAGAGCATCAGCCCGGCCGAGAGCCAGTAGATTCCGCGCCAGCCACCGGTGGCCTGCGCGACGAAGCCCGATACCGTGCGGGCGAGCAGGATGCCCAGCAGGAGCCCGGTCATGATCCGCGCCACCACGCGGCCCCGCCGCTCCTCGGGGGCGAGATCGGCGGCGAAGGGGATCATCACCTGGCCGGCCACCGACGCGGCGCCCACCGCCAGGGAGGCCAGCGCGAAGAACCACAGGTTCGGCGCGAGCGCGGAGGCCACCAGGGCGGCGGCGGCGAGGCAGAAGAGCCGCACGACGAGCGTCCGGCGCGGGTGGAGGTCGCCGAGCGGCACGACCAGCAACAGCCCGGCCGCGTAGCCGACCTGCGTCGCCGTGATGATCCAGGACGTAGGGCCGGGCCCGCTGTGGAAGGTGTCCGCGACGCGGTGTAGCAGCGGCTGCGCGTAGTACAGGTTGGCCACGATGGCCCCCGTGGCCACGGCGATGAGCACGACCAACGCGCGCGACAGCGTGTGCTGCGGCGGTGGCGAGGCCATCGGTTCAGGGTACAGGCGCCCTTCGCCCCGCTTTGCGGGTGGGCAGCGGCCCGCCGCCGTTCAGGTCAGCGGCAGGTCAGACGTTGCCGCCGCGTCGGCTCTCGGCGGTGACGCCGGTCAGCGCGGTGAGGATCAGTGGGATGGCGACGAAGGCGAGCCAGATCCCGAAGACAAAGGCGAGCACGAGCGTGAACGCCCCCATCCCCATGACCAAGGGCCAGATGGACGAGCCAGGGAACGACTCGATGTTCCCGGCACCGTCGGCCAGCTCGGCGTCGTCACGATCCTCGGGCCGTTCGCCGACCGCCTTGATCTTGCCGAAGATGAAGTACTTGTGGCCGTGGAAGCGCCGATGCCAGAAGAAATAGTAGAGGCCGGGCACGAAGCCGAGCAGCGTGACGCCGAGGAGCATCAGGCCCCCGCCGTCCTCGTAGCTCCAGAACCAGTACACGAGGCCGACCAACCCGAAGAACGCCCCGAGGAAGATCAGGAAGAGGGACTCAGTCTTCATACGCCGGCCTTGACCTTTCCGTTGGCGTGCCCGTTGGAACCCGCCGACCGGCCGTGGGGGACCACCACGTGATCGGGGTGGTTGTAGTCCCACGTGGGCCGCTCGGAGCGGATGGGCGGCAGGTGCGTGTAGTTGTGGTGGGGCGGCGGCGAGGTGGTGAACCACTCGAGCGTGTGGGCGTCCCAGGGGTTGTTGCCGGCCGGGATGGGCTTGCGCCATGACACGAAGAAGTTCACGAGCAGGAACACGAACGAGATCCCGATGATGAACGCGCCGACTGTCGAGACGACGTTGTAGCTCTGCCAGCCCAGGTTCGACGGGTACGAGGCCACCCGGCGCGGCATGCCCAACAACCCGACGACGTACTGGGGCATGTAGGCGATCCAGAAACCGATGAACATCAGCCAGAAGTGCCACTTGCCCAGGTTGTCTCGCAGCATGCGGCCGAACATCTTCGGATACCAGTAGTAGACCCCTGCGAACCCGGCGAAGACGGCGGTGCCGAAGAGCACCTGGTGGAAGTGGGCCACCACGAAATAGGTGTCATGGGTGGCGAAGTCGATCGGCGGCGACGCGAGCATGATGCCGGTCACGCCGCCCATCAGGAACGCGAACAGGAACCCGATACAGAACAGCATCGGGGTGTTGAACGTCAGCTGGCCGTGCCACATGGTGCCGATCCAGTTGAAGAACTTGATGCCCGTGGGCACCGCGATCAGCAGGCTGAGGAACGAGAAGAACGGCAGCAGCACCGCCCCGGTGGTGAACATGTGGTGCGCCCACACGCCGGTCGACAGGGCCGCGATCGCCATGGTGGCGAAGACCATGCCCTTGTAACCGAATACCGGACGGCGCGAGAAGACGGGCAGGATCTCGGTCACGATGCCGAAGAACGGCAGGGCGAGGATATAGACCTCGGGATGGCCGAAGAACCAGAAGAGGTTCTGCCATAACAACGGAGACCCGCACGAGGCCATGGCGGAACCGTTGACGTGGACACAGCCCACCGCCGTATAGATGTGGGTCCCGAAGTGGCGGTCGCAGAACAGCATGACCAGCGCCGCGGTGAGGACCGGGAACGCGATCAGGATCAGGATCCCGGTCACCAGCATGTTCCAGGTGAAGATCGGCATGCGCCACATCGTCATGCCGGGCGCGCGCAGGTAGAAGATCGTTCCGCACAGATTGACGCCGGTGAAGATGGCGGAGAACCCGGTGAGGACCAGGGCCATGATCCACAAGTCGGGCCCGGCGCCGGGGGAGCTCGTGGCGCTCGACAGCGGGGCGTAGGCCACCCAGCCGAACTGGGCGGCGCCGCCGGCCACGAAGAAACTCAACAGCATGGTGATGGAGCCGCCCAGGAAGAGCCAGTAGCTGAGCGCGTTGAGGCGGGGGAAGGCCATGTCCGGCGCGCCTATCTGGAGCGGCACGACGTAGTTGGCCAGGCCGCCGAAGGCGATCGGGCCAGCGAACAGGTACATCATCAGACTGCCGTGCATGGTGAACAGCGCGTTGAACTGCGAGAAGCTGAGGAACGACGAGTGTGCCGTCGTGAGCTGTATTCGCATCAACAGGGCCATAACCCCAGAGATGTAGAAGACCGCGATCGCCGTGATCATGTAGCTGAGGCCGATGACCTTGTGGTCGGTCGACGTCAGCCACTTGAGGATGCCGCTCGGGCCGTGGTCCTCGTGCTCGACGTGGGTGTGGCCGTCCGGGATCTGGACTGCTGTCTCGTGTGCGCCGCCAGGGGCGATGACGTCAGTCACCGTACAAAGCACCTCCCGTGTTGCCAGTGTTGCCGATGCCGGAGTTGCCCGAATTGCCAGAGTAGCTCGGCGCGGTTCCGTTGATGTTGCCGTGCACGCCCGCCGGCAGCTGCCCGATGGAGTTCGGGTGTGTCCGCTGGAACGCGCCGGTCGCGTGTAACCACGTCTGGTAGGCGTTGGGGCTCACGGAACGGATGTTGAAGAACATGATGGAGTGATAGAGGCCGCACAGCTGCGTGCACTGCCCTCGATAGACCCCGTTGTGCAACACGTTGAAGTCGAACGACGTCCAGTAGCCGGGGCTGGCGTAGCGGCTGAAGTTGAACTCGGGCACGTAGAACCCGTGCAACACGTCGTAGGACCGCAGGTAGACGCGCACAGTCTCGTTGGACGGCACCATCATGGTCGGCGCGTCGGTCGTCTGACCGATGATCTTCACCCCGTTGTCGTACTGGAACTCCCAGCCCCACTGGAAGGCGAAGACGTGGACCGTGGTGTAGGGGTGCGGCTCCACAGCGGTCACCTCGTTTTCGACGAGGACGGTGGCGACGAAGAGCCCGATCACGATCAGGATCGGCGAGATCGTGTAGATGATCTCGGTGAGCGTGTGGTACTGCGTCTGGCGCGGGATGTCGTCGTTGCGCCGCCGGTACCGGAAGATCGCCCAGGTGATCAGGATGGCGACGAAGCCGCCGATGATGAGGCTGGCGATGAAGAAGCCCTGCCAGAGATGGAAGGTCGACCGGCCCTGTGAGGTGGCCCCTTTGTAGGCGCCGAACGTCGGGAGCTGGCAGCCGGTGAGCACGAGCGCCCCGAGGACCACCCCGGCGATCGCCAACCGCCGCCGACGAGGATTCTTGGTGCCGTGACCTGGGTTTTCGGACGTGTCTGAGGAAGGGCCGGTCAGCGACGAGTCCACCGCGCTGACACTATCTGAACCGCCCTGAAAAAGACGAAACGAGCAGGCTCGTAGCGCTCCCACCGCCGGCCGCCCCGGCCCCCTCCTCGGTGCCGCTCAGTGGGCGTGCGGATGCCCTCCTCCGCCGGCGCCGCCCGCCTCGTTGGCGGCCCAGGTGAACACGCCCCTGGCCATGGTCGACGTGGCCCGGGCGGCCCGCGCCGCGAAGACTTCCTGCCGGGCTCTCTGCGTCGCGGGGTCGTCGGGCGCGGCCAGCCAGGCGCTCTCGGCCAGATGTCCGGCCAGCCGCAACGCCCCGTCCGCTTCGCCGGACCCGGACTCGGGCGCGTTGCCCGCCGCTGCCAGGAGCTCGAGGGCCCGCTCGGCCAGCGCGCCGGGGCCGCCGGCCAGCTCCGCCAGTTCGGCCGCCAGCGCCTGCTCGGGCGCGGGCTTCAAGGTGGCCGGGTTGCCGTCCCACCACCCGCCGTACTGGCGCCACACGGTGTGCACGATGAACTCGGGCTCGTCGTACACCGGCTGGAGGAAGGGGCGCCCTTCGAGTTCTGCCGGGACGCGGACGCTGTGGATGGCGTCGTCCAACCGCCCGCCACCGTTCATCACCGCCAGCGTCTGGTCGACCAGCGAGTCGAGCAGGTCGGCCGTGTCGGTGAGGGCCTGGCGTACCCGGTCGGCCCCGATCACGGGAAAGCCGTGGCCGGGGAGGAGGAACTCGGCGTCGAGCATGAGCATCCGGCGCAGGGCGGCCGCCCACTCACGGGGATAGCGCTGCACCTTCTGTGGATTGCCCGCGTTCGGCGACGCCCAGATGAAGAGGTCGCCGCAGCAGAGGACTCGCTTGTCGGCCTGCCACGTCACCGTGTGATCGTCGGTCTCGCCCTTCTCGTGACGCAGCGCGAAGTCGACGCCTCCGACCGTGACGTCGAGCGTCTCATGGTAGGTGCGGTCGGGATAGCGGTACTCGGTCGGCCAGTTGAGGTCGGTGAAGCCGAACTGGCGGCGATTGATGATCGTGTTGTAGCCAGCGGTGAAGATGTAGCGATCGAAGCGCGCGGGCAGCGCGTGGTGCGCGATGACCTGTGGCGCCACCCACCCCTTCTCCGTCGCCTCGGCCTCCCACACCGGTACGCCGAAGACGTGGTCGATGTGACCGTGCGAGTAGACGGCGGTGTTGAGGCGGTCCGCGTTCCAGGTGCGGATGTCGTCGTGGACGATCTGGGCCAGCGGTGCGCTGCCGGTGTCGACCAGCACGAGTCCTTCCTCGGTCGCGAAGGAGGAGACGTTGGCGAACGAGGGGCAGAACCCCACGCCGTCGGTGATCTCCACGAACCCGCCCATGTGGTCGACGGGGTGGAACGTCGAGGTCGACAGCTCTCCGTTCCAGAGCCGCTCGGCCACGGACAAGACGTCGGATGCCATGATCCCCCCGGTTTGCGGTGTCAGCGCCGGCAGCTTTGTGGCGCCGGCGGTTCAGCGGCTGCTCGTGAGCAGCCCGCCAGTCACCCGGTTTGTGACTTGTCTTCGGCGGGGGGCGCGGGCGCCTGGGCCGGGGTGTCGCTGGCTGCAGACGTGCCGTTCTTCGCCGAGTCCGCCTGGCCTTCCTTCAGCCCCTGCTCGAACTGATTCTTCGCCGAGCCGAGGCTGCGGGCCAGCTTGGGGATCTGCGTCCCACCAATGAGCAGGACGGCCACGATGACGATGACGATGACGAGGTCGGCCCCGAAGATTTCAGCGAGCATGAGATTCTCCTTCACCTGGGTTCACGAACCGGTGACTGAATCCAGGTTAGACCCAATTCCTGCCCCCGGGAGCTGCAGGGCGGCAGCGCGGGGTGCGCCGCCGGGAGGCGTCCACACCGTCTGTCGCTACCCAGGTATTCGGAGTCAGCCGGCTAGCAGGATGCCCATCACCAGGGCGGCGACGCTGGCCAGCCCGCCGACCGAGCCCCACAGCGCCAGCTGGGCCTTTGACGTCGCCCGTTGGTGCAGGAAGACCCCGACGCCGGCGAGCAGCACGACCGCGATCTTCGCCATCAGCACCGCCTTCCAGGTCGAGCTCGCCGTGGAGGCGTGGACGGCCGAGATGTTCCAGATGCCGGTGGCGAGCAGCACGAAGTAGGCAGGCCAAGCGAGGCGGGCGAAAGCGCGGGCGAGCGTCTTGGGCGCTTCGGTGCCGAGACCGCGGGCGGGCCCGACGAGTCCGGCCATCACGATCTGGCCGCCGACCCAGATGGCGGCGGCGAGGACGTGCAGGGTGAGGCGGATGGTGTCGAGTGCGGGCGCGAGTGAAGCGGCGGCGAACACGGTGGCTGACTCCTGGGCTGCTCGGCTACGTGTCGCCTACTTGCCCTGCCACTTCGGCGGGCGCTTCTCCGCGAACGCGGTCGGGCCTTCCATGGCGTCTGCCGAGGAGAAGACGACGCCCACCGCCTCGGTGTTCAGCTTCCAGCCGTCGGCCTCGGGCAGCTCCGCCGCCTGCTTCATGACCTTCTTGGAATAGCGCACTGCCAGCGGTGCGTTGGCGGCGATGCGCTCGGCCAACGCGATGGCCTCGTCCATGAGGGCCGCCGACGGCACCACTTTGTTCACGAGGCCGAGGGCGAGGGCCCGGTCGGCGTCGATCGGGTCGCCGGTCATGGCCAGCTCGAGCGCGATCGCCATGGGGAGGCGCTTGGGCATGCGGATCAGCCCGCCCGCGCCGGCGATCAGGCCGCGCTTGGCCTCGGGGATGCCGAAGGTGGCGTGCTCGGCGGCGACGACGAGGTCGCACGAGAGCATGATCTCGAAGCCGCCGGCCAGAGCCGAGCCGTTCACCGCGGCGATGATCGGCTTGCTGAAGTCTCTTTGGGTGAGGCCGCCGAAGCCGCCGCTCGCCCCGATGATGTCCCCGCCCTCCCCGCTGCTGAAGGCCTTGAGGTCCATGCCGGCGCTGAAGGCCTTGTCCCCGCTGCCGGTGATGACAACGACCCAGCACTCGGTGTCCCCGGCCAGCTCGTCCATGATCGAGGACATGGCCCGGCTGACCGCGCCGTTGATGGCGTTGCGCGCCTCGGGGCGGTTGATGGTGAGGATCTCCACGTTGCCGCGGCGTTCCCGCAGGACTTCGTCTGCCATGGTCTCCGTGCTCCCTTCGGTGGTGCTCGTGCGCCGCTCGGGGTTTGGGTGACGCAGCGCCGCCGGGCCGAGGATAGATGCGGGGCCTCGCCGGGTCCCAGTCCGCGCGTAGCGGTGGCTCGTCGATCGGTACGGGCGATCAGCCGGCGCTGCGTGGGCTCTCGCCGGCCGGCGTGGGCGGGACGGCGGGTGGGGTGAGCGCCTCCGGCGGATCCACGACCGGCTCGCTTGCCTTGGCGAAAGACGTCAAGGCAGCAGCAGCGTCGAGCTGGGCGCGCTTGGCGTAGACGATGGTGAAGGTGAAGAGCGACCCGATGACGATCGCGGTGATGAACGGTGACACCGCGACGTAGGTGCTGGTGTGCAGCGCCTCGGCCAGGACCATGCGTGCCGACGCCTCCATCACCAACCCGATGCCCCATACGACCGAGAGGACGCGGAAGACGTGACGTGCGGTGGGGACCTCGTGGAGCTCGTTGTACGCAGCGACCTTGGTCGGATCGTTCCCGGCTGAGAGGTAACGCCCGACGTAGAACAACGCGGGACGCTCGTGCGTGTAGATCGTCACGATGCAGGCGATGCCGAAGAGCGCGGTGAAGAACGCGTCACGCACCTTGAGCATGTACGCGTTGCCACCCAGCAACGTGGAGCTGACGACGCCGATCACGAAGCCGAAGAGGACGATGGCGCCGACGAAGTCGACGTGACGGTTCCGAGCGAACTGGATGAGGATCCAGGCAACGGAGACCGAGCCGGCGACGATCAACCCCTCGGCATCGGTGCCGACGTGGGGGCGCACCGCGAAGTACACCGCGATGGGCACGGCCGCGCCGAAGACGAGACTGGGCAGCATTTCCCTGACCGAGGGGACGCCCGGCGTCCAGGAAGGGTCGACAGGCGGGGTAGCCGATTCCGGACCGCCCGCCCCAGGCGGCGACCCTGGTTCCATGGCCCAAAGGGTACCGCCGGGAATTCGGCGATTGGCCGCGTAGAATCTCGGCGTGAGTTTCGTGACGCATGTGCTCGAGTTCCTGCTCATCGCCGCGCTGGTGGCCGGGGCGGCGCTGGCCGTCGCCTTCGTGCTGGCCCGCCGCTACGTACGCCGGCGTTGGCACTTCGTGCGGCGGCACCCGCTGACGCGTGGCGCTATGGCTGCAGGCGCGTTCGTCCTGGCCGGCCGCGAGCGCTCCTGGGCGCGGGCGACGCCGGAACAGCTGAGCAGCGGCAACGCGGCACGGGTGCGGCGTCGGATGTGGGTGGCGGTCGAGGACGCGGAGAAGGCTGTCGCTCATGCTTCGTCCCACGACGCGCCGGTGGCCGACCTGCCGTCGGTGTGCCGGTCTTTGCATGGCTTGGCTAGCGAGCTGGATGGCCTGCTGCGCCACGAGCGCCGTTTGCCCGCCGGCACGCACCGCTCCGATGGGCTGCGTAGCCAGGTGGCCGAGCTGATCGGCGCGGCGCGGGACGTCCAGGCCGCCGCTCTGCGGGCCGGGAGCGAGGCGGCGGAGCCCCAGGTGCGCGCGTTGGTGCGGCGCGCAGCCGAGGAGATCGACATCGCGTCGGCCGGCCTGGCCCGGCTGCGGTCGCTGGCACAACCCCGCTGATCCCGACCTGTTGTCCGGTGCGCTGAGCGCAAGGGGGCGCCAAGGCGGGCAGGCCTGACAAGCTGAACCGATGCCTCCTGCCACGCCCGCCCGCAAGGCCCCGGTGCGGAAGCGAGCGCCGGCACGGGCAAAGGCTCCGGCGAAGGGCCCGGCGAAGGCTCCGGCGAAGGGCTCGGCCAAGGGCCCGGCAAAGGCTCCGGCGAAGTCCGCCGAGGCGAACGACCTCCTCGGCGAGGGCTTCCTCGTCGGCGTCGCGACGTCGGGATTCCAGATCGAGGGCGGCTTCAACGGCCCGGACGAGCCGCACAACAACTGGGCCGGCTGGGAAGCGATGGGGCGCATCGAGCGCTCGGGCCTCGCGTGCGACTTTTGGCGCCACCCCGAGGAGGCCCTCGACCGCGCTGCCGCGCTCGGCTGTAACACCTTCCGCCTTTCGGTCGAGTGGGCACGCCTGGAGCCCGCACCCGAGGTCTTCGACGCCGCCGCACTCGAGCGCTACGCCGAGATCCTCTCCATGTGCGTCGCCCGGGGGCTGGCGCCCATGGTCACGCTGCACCACTTCACCAACCCGGTGTGGCAGGGCGAAGAGTTCTGGTTGCGCCCCGGCTCCCCCGACGTCTTCGCCCGGCATGTGCGCCGGATACTCCCCGCCCTGGTGCCGTACTGCCGCCACTGGGTCACGATCAACGAGCCCAACATCGTGATGCTGATGGGTTGGGTGGAGGGCGCAGCCCCGCCCGGCAGGCGCATGGCGGTGTCGGACGCCTACTGTGTGCTCGACAACCTGCTCTGCGCCCATGTGCTGGCGGCAGATGCAATCGCCGAGGTGCAACCCGAGGCCGAGGTCACGATGAATACGAGCTCGTCGTCGATCTACGAGCACGACCGCATGCTCGTCGACCTCCTGCAGCTGCGCGAAGCCGGCATCGACCCCTCCGACGTCGACACCTACGTCGACGAGCGCCGCACCGTGCACGACGTCGCGTTCCCGCCGCGGCATGCCGGCGAGGCGTGGCTCCGCCGGTTCTTCGCCGCGGTGTCGCCGTACGGGACAGATCGTCCGCCGGGCAGCACCGGTGCGTGGGCCGCGCTACGCGGCCGCACGCGCCGCCAGGTGCCGCGGCGGGTGGTCGACGTCGTCGGTGCGTCGTCGCGCTCCCGTGTGATCGACGCCGCCGGCTTCGACTGGTACGACCCGATCGCCAGCCACGCCATGCGCGTACCGGGGCGTCGTGTCGCGGGCGGTGGTGGTCGCGACTGGTCCTTCGGGCGGGCCCTCTGGGACACGATGTCGGACCCGGCCGCCCTCGGGTCGTGGTGCGCCACCGAGGCGGCGCTGCGCCCAGGACTGCCCCTCTGGGTGGTCGAGAACGGGATGGCGACGCGTGCGCACGACGGTCGGACCGAGCCGCGTGAGGACGGGATGGACCGGCCGCGGTACGTGCGCGAGCACCTGGGCGCGATCGCGGACGCCGTGGCGGCCGGGGTCCCCGTGCGGGCGTATCTGCACTGGTCCCTCGTCGACAATTACGAGTGGGGCAGCTACGAGCCGCGCTTCGGCCTGTTCGGGCTTGACCGGAGCGACCCGGCGACGGTGCGCTGGCTGGACACGGACTCCTCCGGCGCAGACGCGGCCGGCGAGTTCAGCCGGGTCGTGGCTGGGCTCCGCGCCGGCGATCGAACGGTGTTGGAGGCCTCGCGCTGAGCGGTCAGTCGCTCGGACCGCCGCTCAGCTCGCTGATGTCTTGCGCAGTCGTTTCGGACGTGCCCAGGAACTGCTTCTCTCTTCGGCGATGACGGACGAAGAGAGCGACAACCACCAGCACGATGATGCCGAGGAGCACGTACGAGGCGATCGACGCAGCACTCTCGATCGCCTGGCCGACGAAGTAGCCCAGGAGCAGGAACAGGACGCCCCAGCACAGACCGCCGGCGGCGTTGGCCGGGAGAAAAACCCGGTAGCGCATCTTGGACAGCCCGGCGAGGCCGGGGATCACCGCCCGGAAGAACGCGGTGAAGCGCCCGATGAACACGAAGAGCGCACCACGCTTGCGTAACTGCTCGAGCGCGACCCCGATCCCTCTCTGTCGTTTCCGCAGGAGTGGGAGCTTCAAGATCTTGTCGCCCCACTTGTCGCCCACCCAGTAGCCGATGGAGTCGCCGACGATGGCGCACCCGACGACGACGATCGCCATGTCGGTCAGGCTGACGCGTCCCTTCGACGCGATCACCCCGCCGAGGATGACGGCTGTCTCGCCGGGGAAGACGAATCCGAGCATGACGGAGGCCTCGGCCGCGACGAGCAGCCCGACGATGAGGTAGGCCTCCCACCCCGGGAGGGTGAGGAGGGGGTGGAGGAAGCTGTTGATCACCGCTCGGGTCTCCCGCCGCGAGGTCGGGCGGTAGAACGGGGCGGTCGCTCGCCGAAGGCGACCGTCAGTTGACGGCGCGCAGCGTGGTCTCGCGCGGGACTAGTTGGCGCCAGCGGTCCTCGATCCGGGCCATGTACTCGCGGCCCCGCACCAGGTGGGTGAGGATGTCCGCCTGCCCCTGTGGGCGGGCGAGCATCCAGCTGTGACCGCCCGGCACCCAGATCACGGGCGAGCGGGCGATGGCGGCGAACTCGAGCGCCGTGTGCCCCGGGGTGATGCGGTCGAAACAACCCCACTCGTTGAGAATAGGGATCTGCTGCGCCGCCAGGTGGCGGACCTCGCTCCGCTGGTCGACGCCCATGAGCATGCTGCCCACCGGGAGCGTCTGGGACACCGTGCGGATGTTTTGGCGCATGTCGGGGAGGACGGCGCGCACGGTCGAGTACAGGCGGCCGAGGGCGAGGTCGGGCAGGTCGAAGAAGACCGCTGCGATCATGTCCACCATCGGGGCAACGTCGGGCAGGATCGGTGAGAGGAGCGCCGGCAGGATGCCGGTTCGTTCCTTCCACGCCGGCGTGGAGATGCCGTCGCGGTAGATGAGGCCGAGCGTGCGCCGCGGGTGGTCGTGCGCGAATTGGACGGCGACGGCGCCGCCCATGGAGTGGCCGAGCAGGACGACCGGACCGGCCTCGACTTTGTGCACGATCGCCATGACCTGGTTGGCGAGGTTCTCCATGGACACGTCCTGCCATTCGAGCGGGTCGCTCCCGCCGAAGCCGGGCAGGCTCGGGTTGATGACGCGCCACCCGTGCTGTTCGGCGATGCGCGCGCTCTCCCGCCAGTACATGCCGCCGCCGGCGAAGTAGCCGTGGATGTTCACGGCCCAGATGGGGGGCGTGCCGGGTCCGTCAGGGCCGTAGGCGTCGACGTTGTCTGAGACGGCGAACCGGAGGCGGCGGCCCTCGACCATCATCGAGCTCGGGACCATGCGGATGGTCGGGGTCTTCCGGATTTTGCGGACGTATTGGTCTCTGACGACGCCAAGACCGTGCGCCGCATGCCCCGCGTCGACCAGCTCGACGGGCGAGGGCCCGTCGGACGGCGCCACGATCGCGCCGGAGATCTGCAACGAGTCGTCCAGCTGTTGCGTTTTCTGCCTGAAAAACGGGACCGCCATTGTTCTCCGACCTCCGCTCCTGCGCTCGCTCCCGCGCAATCCTTCCCTCGTGTGACGGGAACGGCCGTCCCCCTCCAATCCCACGGTATCCGACCGTCGGGGCTGGTCGGCATCTTGCGCGTGCGCTTTCATACGGGGGCTGCGACGATAGGTGCATGAGCGCCGACATCGTCATTCGAGGGGGCACGGTGATCGACGGGACCGGTGGGCCGGGCCGGGACGCCGACGTCGCCGTCACGGGGGGCCGGATCAGCGGGATCGGTCCCGGTCTGTCCGGTGCACGGGAGTTGGATGCGTCAGGCCAGGTCGTCAGCCCGGGCTTCGTCGACATCCACACCCACTACGACGCGCAGGTGTTCTGGGACCCCGATCTCACCCCCTCGTCGTTCCACGGCGTCACGACCGTGATCGCGGGCAACTGCGGCTTCTCGATCGCGCCGATCCGTTCGGATGGTGTGGCGTTGTTGGCGCGGACGTTGCAGCACGTCGAGGACATGTCCTTCGACACGTTGTCGGTCGGGGTGCCGTGGGGTTCGTTCGAGACTTTCCCGCAGTACCTCGACGCGGTCGAGGAGCGGGGAGTGTCGTTGAACTTCGGCTGCTATGTCGGGCACACGGCCGTCCGCCTGTACGTCATGGGCGAGGACGCGTACGAGCGTCCCGCGTCCGACGACGAGCTGGCGACGATGCAGGCCGTGATCGCAGACGCGATGGCGGGGGGCGCGGCCGGGTTTGCGTCTTCGGCCTCGCCGACCCACAACGGCGATTCAGGGCGGCCGGTGCCGTCGCGGGTGGCCGACCTGGCCGAGCTGCGTGCTTTGTTGGAACCCGTGAAGCAGTCTGGGCGCGGCGTGGTGGCGTTGCTGCCGGGGGGCGTGTTCTCCAACAAGGAGGTGTTCAAGCTGCAGCGTGAGGTCGGGCGGCCGTTCACCTGGACGGCCTTGTTGACGGTGAAGGGCTACCCGTATCACGAGAAGGTCATCGCGGAGCACGACGAGGCCTGGGCGTCGGGCGTGGAGGTGTGGCCGCAGGTCTCCTGCCGGCCGCTGGTCTTCCAGATGAATTTGTCCGAACCGTTCACGTTGAACATGCGCCCGACCTTCGCGGCGTTGATGGACAAGCCGAAGTCCGAGCGGGTGGCGGCGTACCGCGACCCGGCGTGGCGCGCGACGGCCTGGGACGACGTGAGCGGGGCCCGGGGCATGTTGCCGATGAACTGGGCCTCGATTTCGGTGGCCGAGTCGCGGACGCACGGGGACTTGGTGGGCCGTCCGGTCGCGGTGCTGGCCGAGGAGCGCGGGTGCACGCCGCTGGACGTGATGCTCGACGTGTCGCTGGACGACGATTTGGAGGCGCGGTTCTGGTCCGTGCTGGCGAACGACGACCCCGACGCGATCGCGTGGCTTTTGCCGCGTGACGGGGTGTTGTTGGGGCTGGCGGACTCGGGCGCGCACGTCTCGCAGCTCTGCGACGCGTGCTTCTCGACGGACCTCTTGGGGAACTGGGTGCGCGACCGTTCGGTGATGCCTTTGGAGCGGGCGATCCACAAGCTGACCGGCGAGCCGGCCGGCGTCTACGGGCTCTCGGATCGGGGGACGGTGGAGGAGGGCAAGGCGGCCGACCTGGTTGTGTTCGACCCGTCGACGGTGGCACCGGGGCCGCTGCGCCGGATCCGCGACTTCCCGGCCAACGGCGAGCGCCTGATTGCGGACGCGCCCGTCGGGATGACGCACACCCTGGTCAACGGGGTGCCCATCCGGGTGGACGGGGCGACGTCGGAAGAGGGGCTGGCGTCCCGGCCGGGGGTCGTGCTCCGGGGCTGAGCCCGGCGCTCGCGCTGGCGCCCGGGTGTCA
>DATMMN010000126.1:0-12405 GCA_035569675.1 Acidimicrobiales bacterium
CAACCTCGCCGTCCTGGCCGAGCATCGTCTCGGTGCCGCCCGCGGTTTTCACCACGTCGTGATGGTCACGCTCGGCACCGGGATCGGCGGCGGCATCGTCGTGGACGACCGCGTCCAAGTTGGCGCGACAGGGTTCGCCGGCGAGATAGGCCACATGGTCGTCGACCCCAACGGCCCACCCTGCCCCTGTGGCCGCAGCGGCTGTTGGGAGCGCTTCGCCTCCGGCGCCGGGCTGGGCGTGCGGGCCCGGGAAGCCGCGTTGGCCGGCCGTCTGGGCGAGGTCGTGCGCGTCGCCGGCGGCGATCCCGAGAGCGTGCGCGGCGAGGACGTCTCGGCCGCGGCTGCGGCCGGCGACCCGGCTGCTCGTCGGGTCATCGAGGAAGTTGGATGGTGGATCGGCTTCGGCCTCGCCAACCTGGCCTCCGTCGTCGACCCCGAGTGCTTCGTGCTCGGCGGTGGTGTCGTCGAGGCCGGGAGCCTTCTCATCGATTCTGCGCGCGCTGCGTTCGAGGAGCTGGTCGAGGGGCGTGACCGCCGTCCGCTCGCCGTTGTGGTGCCGGCCGCATTCGGCGAGCGGGCCGGTGCGATCGGCGGGGCGTTGGCCGCACGCCAGGGGGGACTGTGGTGATCCGTACCGGCATCGTGCTGCCAACGTTCCGGGACACACCCGACGAGGCGTTCGCCGCGGCGGCCGAGGCGGTGGAGGCAGGCGTCGACGGTCTGTTCTGTTACGACCACATCTGGCCCCTCGGCCAACCCGAGCGGCCTGCCCTCGCGCCCTTCCCCATTCTCGGCGCGCTTGCGGCCCGGCACCCGCCGCGAGCGGACGGGGTGGACGGTCCGTTCCTGGGCACGCTCGTCGCCCGCGTCGGCCTCGCGCCCAACGACGTGTTGGCCGCGCAGTTCGTCGCACTCAACCACCTCGCGCCCGGACGCGTCATCGCCGGGCTCGGGACCGGCGACAAGATGAGCGAGCAGGAGAATCGCGCCTATGGCATCCCGTACCCGACGGCGGCCGAGCGCCGCGCTGAAATGGTGAGCCTGGGCCGGCGACTCATCGACGATGGCCTTACCGTGTGGATCGGTGGCGGGATGGTGGGGCGCAGGGACGAGGCACACGCTGCCGGCGCAGCCCTCAACCTCTGGGACGCCGAGGCGGCAGTCGTGGCGGAGCACTGTGCCTACGCCGACGGGATCGAGGTGACCTGGGCCGGCCCGCCGCCCGCGGCCATGCCGGCCTTGGGCAAGAGGGTCAGCGCGTTGAAAGAGGCCGGAGCCACTTGGGTGATCTTCGGTTGGCCCGTCGACCTCGACGAGCTCGTTGCGGCGGCGCGCGACGCCCGAAGAGAGAGGTCCGAGGGGCGCACGAGCGGGCCGTAGAATCAACCGATGGAGTTCCGCCGGATTAACGGGCTGCCGCCCTACGTGTTCGCGACCATCAATGACCTCAAGGCGTTGTCGCGGCGAGCCGGCCGGGATGTGATCGACCTGGGCTTCGGCAACCCCGACTTGCCCTCACCCGACGTTGCGGTGAACAAGCTGGCCGAGGCCGTGCACAACCCGCGGAACCATCGCTACTCGGCCTCGCGCGGCATCCCTAAGCTGCGCAGCGCCATTAGCGACCTCTATTTGCGCAAATTCAATGTCGAGCTCGACCCCGAATCCGAAGTCGTGACGACCATTGGCGCCAAGGAAGGTTTCTCACATCTCATGTGGGTGCTCGTCGGCCCGGGCGACACCGCGCTGGTCCCCTCGCCGTCGTACCCGATCCACATTTGGGGACCGCTTTTCTCCGGCGCCGACGTCCGCCAAGTGCCGCTCCGCGGGCCAGAGGTTGCCGACGAGGGCGCGCCCAACCCTGGCGAGGCGTTCTTCGACGGGTTGATCAACGCGTTCGAGGAGTCGTGGCCCAAGCCGCGGGTCATCGTGCTGTCGTTCCCGCACAATCCCACGACGGCGTGTGTGGATCTCTCGTTCATGGAACGGTTGGTCGCTTTCGCCCGCGAGCACGACGTCGTGCTCGTCCACGACTTCGCCTACGCCGACCTCGGCTTTGACGGCTACGAGCCGCCTTCGATCCTGCAGGTTCCGGGCGCCAAGGACGTGGCGGTCGAGATCTATACGTTGACCAAGTCCTTCTCCATGCCAGGGTGGCGCGTCGGTTTCGTCGTGGGCAACCGCGAGATCGTCCAGGCGCTGACCAAGCTCAAGACCTACCTCGACTACGGGACGTTCCAGCCGATTCAGATAGCGGCGATCGTCGCCATGAACGAGGCGCCGGAATATCCCAAGGAGATCAACCAGATCTACCGGTCGCGCCGCGACGCCCTCTGCGACGGCCTCGACCGCATCGGATGGCACCTGGTGCCGCCGAAGGGGACCATGTTCGTGTGGGCACCCATCCCCGAGCCCTACCGCGAGATGGGCTCGCTCGAGTTCTCCAAGTACCTGGTGAACGAGGCCGATGTCGCCACCTCGCCCGGGGTCGGCTTCGGGCCGGGCGGCGACGGGCATATCCGCTTCGCGCTCATCGAGAACGAGCAGCGCATCGGCCAGGCCGTGCGCAACCTACGCGCAGCGCTGACCAAGCTCGGCTGATCCGAAGCGCGGGCTAAGGCCGGCCCGCCCCGGGCACGGACGTGCGGACCTTTTCGATGGCGCCGTTACGCTCCTCTTTCGCCTTGACGTCGTGGCTCGTGGGCGCGGTCACGAGGTAGAGGGTGCGGCGGTCGTCGTCGCCGAGCATGCACGCGAAGCAGTTCATTGACGTCGTGACCCGCTCGAGGATCTCGCCGCCCTCGGCGACGCGGACGCACTCGGACCCGAGCGCGTTGGCGACCCAGATCGTGTTGTCCTCGCACAGACAGATGCCGTCAGGTGCCACGCGCGGGAGCGGGGCCCACTCGCGTCCGTTGGTGAGGCTGCCGTCCGCCTCGCGATCGAACGCGGTGAGCCGTCCGCCCAAGCTCTCGGCGATGATCAGCGTGGCGCCGTCTTCCGTGATGACGGTCCCGTTGGGGAAGTTGATGCCGTCAGCGGCCTCACGGCTGGTCCCATCGGGGTCGACCCGGATGATCGAGGTGGGGGCGATCTCGCTCGCGTCGACTCTTCCGTCGTAGAGGCCGTCGAGGTCGAACCCGAAGTTGCCCGCGTACGCCTGCCCGTTCGTCGCCACCACCATGTCGTTGGCGTGCCAGGTGGCCCAGGGCCGGAGATCCCCGTGCTGGATCAATGTGCCGTCCGACTCCTGGCGCAGTACGACGCGGTCGAGGCGGGAGATGACGAGGAGCCGCCCGTCGGGAAGCCATCCCAGACCGCCGGTCTCGCCCTCGAAGGGCACCTCGAGCCGGCGCTCGCCGTCGGGTGAGGCCGAGTAGACCCCGTGGTCGAAGAAGTCCGAGTACCACAGCCGACCTTCGTGCCAGCGAGGACACTCGCCAAAGAAGAGGCCGGAGAGGAATGGCTCGGCGGCAAGGGTCTCGGTCACGTGGGCACCTCCCGTGCGGGTCGGCCCGCAGTTCAGCACACTCGATTTGTCCGGTGCGTTGGGAGCCTGTGAGCGGTACGTTTGGCTCGTGACTTACTGGCTGCTCAAGGCGGTGTTGACCCCGATCTTCTTCGTGCTGTTCCGGGTCAAGGTGGAGGGTCGCGAGAACATCCCCAAACACGGCGCAGCCGTGCTGGCGGCGAACCACCAGTCGTTCTGCGACTCGTTCTTCATCCCTCTGGTCGTGACGCGCAAGGTCACGTTCTTGGCCAAAGCGGAGTACTTCGACACCTGGAAGACGGGCTGGTTCTTCCGCGCAGCGGGACAGATCCCGATCCGGCGGGGTGGCGGGAAAGCGTCGGACCGGGCCCTTGAGACGGCCAAGGACGACGTCCTCGGCCAGGGCGGGCTCCTCGGGCTCTACCCCGAGGGCACCCGGACCCTGGACCAGTACGTCCACAAGGGGCGGACCGGCGTGACACGGCTCTCGCGCGAGTGCGGCGTGCCGGTCATCCCGGTGGGCGTCATCGGCACCGTCGACGTGCAGCCGGTCAACTCCAATTTCATGCGTCCGTTCAAGACGGTGCGGATCCGCTTCGGCGCGCCGATGCAGATGGATCCGCCGGAGAACCCCGAGGACCCACTCGACCACGATCACACGAAGTGCCGCTCCTTCACCGATGAACTCATGAAGGAGATCGCCCGCCTCTCCGAGCGTGAATACGTCGACGAGTACGTGCCCTCACGTGCAAGCGCCGCGGCATCCTGACCGTACCCGCAGCCCAATGGATTCGTCGCTGTTTCGAAACAGGCAGTTCACATTGACCGCCTAACGTTGCCGCCATGGCCGGCTACATCGTCCGGATCGCACTCCCCGATCGGCCCGGCGCCTTGGGGCTCGTCGCCAGCCGCATCGGTGCGGTGGGGGGCGACATTGTGGCCATCAACATCTTGGAGCGCGAGGAGGGGCGAGCGGTCGACGAGTTCGTCGTCGAGATCGGCCTCGACCTCATCGAATTGCTCCAGAGCGAGATCCACGAAGTCGACGGCGTTTCGATCCTCGAGATCCGCGCCGCGGACACTACGACGCCGGCGGGCTGACCACGTAGGCGCACACGTGCGCGCCGTCCATGAGGTGGGCAACCCGTCGCACCGTGGCCCCGGGGAGCGCGTCGCGGATAAAGGCGAGCTCGCTCGTGCACGCCTGAGAGAACCCGTGTGCGACGGTGAGGATGGCGCAATTGTGCTCGGTGATGCGCCAGCTGCCGTCGGGCAGCTTCTCTGCCTCGGCGAGGTAGCCGTCCTCGTCGAGAATGGCAGTCAGCGCGGCAACCTGCTCGTCGAAGGGGAGACTGGCGGTGCGGGGGAGCGCGCTGGCGACGCGACGTAGACGACGCTGCTCGAAGAGATCGTCGACTTGGCTGGCGTCGGGTCCGCCGAGATAGCCCAACAACTCGGTGGTGAGGTCCCCGTAGCGCTTCGGGTAGAGCGCCTCGGCCGCCGACGTGAGCTCGTAGACGTGGCGGGGCCGGCCCCGTCCCGCGCCCTCCGGCACCTCGTCGTGGTGGACGAGGAGTCCGTCCTCCTCGAGCCGCGCCAACTGCAGGCGGACGGCGGCTGGCGTCAGCGCTAGCGCCTCAGCAACCGCGAGCGCGTCCAACGGTCCTTGGCGCTTGATCAGATTGAGGATGGCCCGACGCGTGGTCGGCAATTGGTCGATGGGCGACTCGTCGCGTTCTGTTCTTGGCGTGGTGCCAGGCTCAAGGTCGGCCCTCGTCGCCTTCGCGGTCGCAGACTTCGTCGTCACGGCAGGATCAGGTGCACGTCGCCGAACTCGTGCCAGAGGTAGCCCTCGGCCAGCGCCGCCTCATAGGACACCTCGAGCAACGGCCGGCCCGCGATTGCCTCGAGCATGGCGAGGTGCGAGGCCTCTGGCTCGTGCCAGCCGGTAAGGAAGCCGTCGATGGAGCGCACCGGGTGCTCGGGTGACACGACGGTCTCGGTCCAGCCTTCGCTCGGGTGCACGTGCCCATGTTCGTCCACCACCGACTCCAGCGCGCGCACCACGGTCGTGCCGATCGCGATGACGCGCCCACCCGAACGGCGCGTGTCGTTGACGCGGTGCGACGTCGACAGCGAGACCTTGAAGTACTCGGCGTAGGGCGGCTCACTCGCCTCCAGCGAGGCCACACCGGTGTGGAGCAGCACCGGCGCAATGCCGACGCCCTTGGCCACCAGACGGGTGAGGACCTCGGGGGTGAAGGGGCGCCCGGCGCTCGGCATCTCGGCCGACCCGGGCTCCGTGGCGTAGACGTTCTGGTAGGCGGTGATGGGGTAACTGCCGCGCACGTAGCCGTAGCGAATGGGCCGGCCGTGGATGGCCAGGTAGCTGTAGAGCCGCTCCGGCGTGTCGATGCGGGAGACCCACAACCGCACACCGCCCCCGCCGGGCCCCGGGGAGTAGGCCGCCAGCAGCGCGACACGGCCTCCTTCCGGCAGCTCAATTACGTCGCCGGCCGATGCGCCGAGGTCCGCCCGGCCGTCCCTTCGAACCTCGACGGTCCAGAGCCCGGCCGGAAGCTGCGTGGAGAGGTGCACCTGGACGGGCGATCCGTCGGGCGCCGTCCCGTCGAGCTCAGCGGCGAGCGTTCCGGAGGTGTTGATCACCACGAGATCGCCTTCGTTCAAGAACCGCGGCAGCTCCGAAAAGTGTGAGTGCACCAGCGCGCCGTCCGATTTGGTGGCGACCAGCATGCGCACCGAGTCGCGCGTCATGCCGCGATACTCGGGCGGGGACGGCGCCTCGAGCTCGGGAGGCAGTGCGAAGGACAACGGGTGCAGCTCGGGCAGGCGGGGGGCGACGGGCCCGCGATCAGTTGGCGCTGAAGTGAGCGGGGCGACCGGAGTCGTCACGGCGCTCATGCCACCGCTCCGCTCGCAAGGAGCTCGGCAGCGCGGTAGCGGCCGCTCGGGCGGTCGCTTTCGATCAAGTCGAGGAAGGCGGGCACGACCGTGGACGGCTCGGGCCGGTCGGAGATGTCCTCGCCGGGGAAGGCCGCCTGGTGCATGACGGTGCGCAGGTCGCCCGGATCCACCGACCACACAGTCAGCGAGGGGAACTCGACGGCGAGCACTGCACCGAGGTGATCGAGCGCCGCCTTGCCGGCGCCGTACCCGCCCCAACCCTCGTAGGCCTCGACGCCGGCATCGGAGGTGATGTCGATCAGACGCGGGCGAGGCGAGTCGAGCAGGAACGGCAGTACGTCCTGCACCAGACCGAGCGGTGCGACGACGTTCACTTCGAACGCGACACGGAGCTCGTCGAGCGGGTAGTCCGCCAGAGAGGGGAGTGGCGATGTGCCGAGCGTGCCGGCGTTGTTCACGAGGAGGTCGAGGCCGCCGAGCGCGACCGCAGCATCGACCAGCGCGTGGCGATGTTCGGCGTCAGTGATGTCGCCGGGGACGGCGACGACGCGAGCGCCCTCGGTGGCGACAGCGCGCATGCGATCAGCGGAGGCATTAACCGTCGACCGGTCCCTCCCGTCGATCACCACCGACCAACCGGCTTGGACCAGTCCGGTCGCCAGCGCCTGCCCGAGTCCTCGGGATGCCCCTGTCACGATGGCCACGCTCATGGCTGCCCACCCTTCTGAGCGGGGGTCCGCTCTTCCTGGCCAATATAACAAGGTTTCTCTTGTTATATTTCGTCCAGCTCAGCTGGTCCCTGGATCGACCTCCTGGGACCACGGGGAGGTGGCCGCGCTGCCGGCGAAGGTGGCGTCGCCCCCGTACGTGGCGGTGACGGAGCCGGTGCCGATCGGCAGCGACGCGGTGGTGAGAGTTGCCTGGCCGCTCGACACGTCGGCGGTGCCGATCACGGTGCCGTTGTAGGAGAACGTGACCGTGCCTGTCACTTCCGAGCCTGTGGCCGGGAACACGCTGGCGGTGAAGGTGATCGGCTGTCCCCGGGTGGACGGGTCGTCCGAGCCGCCGATGCTCAGGACGGTGGTGGCGGGGCTCATCGTGACCCGCGCGGGGGTACCCGACGTGCTGGCGCCGAAGTCGGCGTCCCCGCCGAACGAGGCCCTGATGGAATTGACGCCCAACGGGAGCGTGGTGACGAGCATGCTGGTGGAGGTCACCCCGCCGGTCGTCGTGAGCGTCGATGCGCCGATCGGCGCGCCATTGTCGGTGAAGGTGACGCTCCCCGAGGGGTTCGCAGTCCCGGCGCTCGCGGCCACGGTCGCCGTGAACGAGACTGGTTCGCCCGTGGTCAACGCGCTGGACGACGCCGTGAGCGAGGTGATGGTGGGCTGCGGCGCGACAGTCTCGGTGAGGCCCGCCGTGGACGGCAGGAAGTCGGCGCTGCCGGTGTAAGTGGCGACGATGGAGTGGGTTGCATCGGCCTCATAGGTCTCACTGCAGGTGACGTGTGGCGGGTCGGTCGACGAGAGGGTGAGCGCCTGGCAGCCCGCAACGAGGTTCCCGTCGTCGCCCAGCGACACGGTGCCGCCGGCCCGCCCGGCTCCGGGTGCGGCGGCCGATACCGACACGGTGTAGGCGACCTGCTGACCCGGGACGGCGTTGGCGGGTGTGGCGGCGATCGAGACGTTCGAGCTATCGGCGTGGACGGTCAGCCCATCCACCGAGGAGGTGCTCGGGCCGAAGAGGACGTCCCCGCTGTACGTCGCGGTGACCGGCTGCGCTCCGACCGGAAGGCTCGCGGTGTCGATGGTGGCCGTGGTCACTCCGCTTGTGGTGGCCACCGGTGTGCTGCCGAGTGGGACACCACCGCTGCTGAACGACACCGAGCCCGTTGGCGCGGACCCTGACGCGGGCGTCACCGTGGCCGTGAAGCGCACGTCCTGTCCGTACACCGACGTCGGAACAGTGCTCGTGACGGCGACTGCCGTGGCGGTGGCCGGCACACCGCCGACGAGGCCGAGGGCGTCGGGGTGCGAGTAATCGGCTGTCGCATCGTGGCCGACGGTGGCGAACGTTCCGCTGTAGGAACCGGTTGCCACGACATACTCGACACCCGACGAGGCGGTGAACCCGCCCTCGAACACCGGAGCAACACTCCCGTCGAGCGAGAGCGTCCCGTTCAAAATCCTGCCGTAGTCCAACGCGGAGGAGGGTGGACCGCCGATCCCGAAGGCGAGCAATCCGTTCGATTCGTTCGTGAGTGTGGATGCCTTCTCGAGATCGATCACGCCGCCTGCTGCGATCCCGACGGTGCCTGCATTGGTCAGGTTCGTCCCGGCCGTGGTGCCGATGGTGAGTGTGCCGAACACCTCGAGCGCACCAGTGTTGGTGACGGGCCCGTCGAGGGCGAGCGTGGCCGTGCCGGGGCCCGAAGGTCCGGCTGTCAGTGTCCCGTCGTTGACCAGCCCCGAGGTGATCGACAGCGTCGCGCCGGCGTACCCGGTCATGGCGGCGCTCCCTGAGCCGACGGTCAGCGAACTTCCCTTCGCAACGGTGAGCTCTCCGACGATGATGGCGGCGTTCTGGTCGACGACCGTGGCGCCGCCCGGGATGCACGCGTCGATGGCGGCGGCGTCGGGAACGCCCGTGCTCCAGTTGCCCGCGGTGCCCCAATCGGTCGTCCCTGTGCCGCCCGTCCAGGTGTCCGTACAGCTGAGCACGGTGTCGGCGGCGGGCGCGATACCGATACCGGTGACGCCCGAGATGATGAGGCCCCCGGCGACGACGCCAAGTCCGGCCACGGCTGCGCCGAGACTGCGGATCGACCGTCGGTGAGCCCAGCGGCGTGGGCCCAGCAGAGTCGGGTGGCGAGGTGCCACGATGCCCTCCCAGCGTCGGTGCTGCGTGGCGACGACTATTCGTCGAGGCCGTGCAATGTTCCCTCTTTCAGTCTGCTCCCCCGGGCTGCGAACCGGTAGAGCAAAACACAGGCCAGTGGCGCAGCATTCGTGCGCCGCACCAGCTCTGTCCTGCTCTCCGCCCGTCCGCGAGCAGGGAGCTTCCAAACAAAGCGGCTGAGCGATGCAGTCAGGTCGGTTCAGTGGCCGCCCAGCCCTTGGACTTCTCGACCGCCCGGCCCCAGATGGCATAGGTCGCGTCGGCCAGCTCGACGGGGAGCTGGGGTTCGAAGACGGTGTCGGCCTGCCAGAGCGCGTCGAGGTCGTCGAGCGAGGACCACACGCCCTCGGCCAGGCCGGCGAGGGTCGCAGCGCCGAGCGCAGTCGACTCGAGGGAGCGCGGTCGCGCCACGGGCATGCGGCTCTGTTCCGCCTGCAGCTCGAGGAGGAGGTCCATGGCGGCGGCGCCCCCGTCAGCCCGCAGCGCGGAGAGTGGGTGGGACGACGCGGCGGCGATGGCATCGGTCATGTCACGCACCTGGAACGCCATCGCCTCGACGCAGGCGCGGGCGAGCTGGGCGCGGCCGGCGCCTCGCGTTAAGCCGGTGATGATGCCGCGGGCGGCGGGGTCCCACTGCGGGCTGCCGAGGCCGGTGAGCGCGGGCACGAACGTCACGCCGCCGCTGTCGGGGACCGATGCGGCGAGCGGGCCGACCTCGGCGGCCTCTTTGATGATGCCGAGGCCGTCGCGCAGCCACTGGATGGCGGCGCCGGAGACGAACGCCGAACCCTCGAGCGCGTAGGCGACGGGGCCGTGCGTCGCGTCGGCGTGTGCGCCGAGGTCCCACGCCACGCTGACGACGAGACCGTCGGGGGGAGGCGGACGGTCGGGGCCGGCGTTGGCCAGCGCGAAACTGCCCGTGCCGTAGGTGACCTTGACCATGCCCGGTTGAAAGCAGGCCTGGCCGAAGAGTGCGGCCTGCTGGTCGCCGAGGACACCCGAGACCGGGACGCCGTCGAGGACGCGGGCGGCGGGACCGACGTCATCGAGCGCGACGGTGCCGAAGCGGCCGGCGGAGGGGCGCACCTCGGGCAGCGTGTGGAGCGGCACGCCGAAGAGTTCGGACAGCTCGTGGGACCAGGCGAGCGAGTGGGTGTCGAGGAGGAGCGTGCGGCTCGCGTTGGAGGGGTCGGTGGCGTAGGTGCCGCCGTTCGCTCCGCCGGTGAGGTTCCACAGCACCCAGGTGTCGACGGTGCAGAAGGAGAGGTTCGGGTCGTCGGGGCCGAGGGCGAGATCGCCGTTCTGGAGGAGCCACGCCGCTTTGGTGGCGCTGAAGTACGGGTCGAGGACGAGGCCGGTCGTGGCGCGGACGAGGGGGAGATGGCCGTCGGCGACGAGCCGCGCGCAGAGGGGCGCGGTGCGCCGGTCCTGCCACACGATGGCGGAGTGGAGCGGGCGGCCGGTGCGGCGGTCGAAGGCGACGAGGGTCTCGCGCTGGTTGGTGATGCCGATGGCGGCGACGGGCTCGGGGATGGGCTGCGAGGTGGCGAGGCGGGCGGCGACCTCGGCGAGGGTGGCGCGGACGGCCGCCCAGATCTCGTCGGGGTCGTGCTCCACCCAGCCCGGCCGGGGGAAGTGCTGGGTCAGCTCGCGGTAGGCGACGTCGACGACGCGGGCATGCTCGTCGACGACCAGGGCGCGGACGCCGGTCGTGCCCGCATCGATGGCGACCAGCTTGGCCATGGACGGCCGACGCTAACCCCGTGTCACCGGGGCGGGTCGGGAGCTCCGCGCGCAAACCATCGCGAACAGTCCGTGACCTGCGGGGACGCGGGACGACATTGGTTGACAACGGCGTAACTACAGTGCTGTAATGACCACAGCATCTCGTGTCTCGGGGGCGGGCCGACCACTATATATTGTGGTTAGGCGAGTCTGGTCCTACTCGGGCGCCTGATGGGGAGGAATCGGCTTCAGGCGTCCTGCGAACACCGCCCGGCTGAAATGGGTGGCCCGGTGGGCGCCCGAAACCGCAGGCAGCACCGAGTCAGAACGCAGTCGGAACGCAGTGAGTACCCAGTCAGAAGGGGGGCCGGCGAGCCCCCAAGGACCTAGCCCCCAGGAGGACCTCAGCGCCATGGCCATCGCCCCCCAGCGATCCGAGATCGGTATCCGCCGCCACTTCACCACCGAGGGCGTGCACCCCTACGACCAGGTGAAGTGGGAGCGGCGCGACGCGCGCATCACGAACTTCCGCGACGGCACGGTGGCCTTCGAACAGCTGGGCGTCGAGGTGCCCGAGTCCTGGAGCGTCAACGCCACCAACATCCTGGCGCAGAAGTACTTCCGCGGGACGCTCGGCACCCCCGAGCGCGAGTCGTCGCTCATGCAGGTGGCCGACCGGGTGGCGGACACGCTGACCGCGTGGGGCCTCAAGGACGGCTACTTCGTCGACGACGAAGAGGCGCGCATCTTCAACCACGAGCTCAAGTTCCTCATCGTGCACCAGAGGGCCGCGTTCAACTCGCCGGTCTGGTTCAACATCGGCGTGCACGGGGTGCCGCAACAGGGCTCGGCCTGCTTCATCCTCGCCGTGGACGACACGATGGACTCCATCCTCAACTGGTACGTGGAGGAGGGCATCATCTTCAAGGGCGGATCGGGCGCCGGCGTCAACCTCTCGCGTATCCGCTCGTCGCAGGAGCTGCTGAAGGGCGGCGGCACCGCCTCGGGCCCGGTGAGCTTCATGCGGGGCGCCGACGCCTCGGCGGGGACGATCAAGTCCGGGGGCAAGACCCGGCGCGCCGCCAAGATGGTGATCCTCGACGCCGACCACCCCGACGTGGAGGACTTCATCTGGTGCAAGGCCATCGAGGAGCGCAAGGCGCGCGTGCTGCGCGACTCGGGCTTCGACATGGACCTCGACGGTGCCGACAGCCACTCGACGCAGTACCAGAACGCCAACAACTCGGTGCGGGTGACCGACGAGTTCATGGAGGCCGTGCTGGACGGGCGCGACTGGAACCTGACGGCCCGGACCGACGGCTCGGTCGTCCGCACCGTGCCCGCCCGTGACCTGTTCCGCCAGATCGCGC
>DATMMN010000127.1:0-4066 GCA_035569675.1 Acidimicrobiales bacterium
GTCGTTGGGCTGCAGTGCCGCGAACGGGGTCTCGTGCTGGGCTGTCGTGACGCCAGAAGCGATGGGATACTCGAAACTGTTGCTGTGGGCGATGATCTCCTGCCCCTGTGCAGAGGTGAGAAAGGCGAGGAACCGCTGCGCCGCCTTTTGATGCGTCGAGGAGCGGAGCACCCCCGCCCCGGAGACGTTCAGGACGTATCCGACATCGTGCGGCGCGAAGTACGCGATCGCCGAGTGCGTGCCGGACGTCCCGACTTGTGCCCGTTCCCGGTACCAGTAGTACTGGTTGATGATCCCCACCGCGACCTGGCCGTTGTTCACTGCGGCTATCAGCGACTCGTTGGACGGGTAGGTGTGCCCGCTTGCATTGGCCTTGAGCGCGTTGAGCCAGTTGAGGGCTGCATGGTCGCCGTAGGTCCGTGCGACGCTCGTGACGATGGGCTGGAAGTCGGTTTCACTGCCGGCGATGCCGACGCGACCGCTCCAGTTGGGGTCCGCCAGTTCCATCGCCGAAGCCGGCAGGTCCCGACGTGTGAGCAGGTTGGTGTTGTAGACCATCACGCTGACGCGGGCCGACACGCCGACCCATCGCCGATCGGGCGAATTGAATCGAGACGGCGTATTACCGAGCGTGGCTGCGTCGACCGGGGCGAGCAAGCCTTTCGAATCGAGGTACTGCAGCGGTGGCGAGTTCTCCGTGTAGAAGACGTCAGCGGGCGATCGCTGCCCCTCCGTCACGATCTGGTCCGCCAGGACATCTTCGTCGTCCGACCGGAGGCTCACGGAGATGCCGCTCTCGTGTTCAAATGCGGCTACCAGCGCCTGCGTCGTCTGCACGTGTTGGCCGCTGTAGATGGTCAGGCTCCCGGCCGAACCCGCTCCCCCACCCTGGGCGCAGCCGGCGAGAACGAAGGCCAACGGCGCTGTGCAGGCGACGGAGATGCGCAGGACCCGCCGACCCGGCCACCGCCACCTCGCACCTTGCATCGGACCGCTGCACCTCGCTGACCTGCACTACCGAAAGTTAGGGTAGCCTAACTTTAGGCTGACCTCAGTTGCCGGTCAAACAGGTCCGCCCAGGTCGGCCCGGCCTTCGTGCGGGCTGGAGGGCTCGGCATGGAACCGCACGGGGATGCGCCCGGCACGGCGGGCCAGCCAGCCCGCCTCCACGGCCAGGCGCATGCTCCGAGCCATGGTGGCGGGGTCGTGCGCCCGGTTGACCGAGGTAGCCACGAGGACGCCGTCACAACCCAACTCCATCGCCAGGGCGGCGTCGGACGCCGTCCCGATGCCGGCGTCGAGGATGACGGGGACCTCGACCGATTCGCGCAGCAGCGCGATGTTGTGCGGGTTCCGAATGCCGAGGCCGCTGCCGATGGGCGATCCGAGAGGCATGACCGCCGCACAACCGACCTGCTGGAGGCGGAAGGCCAGGATGGGGTCGTCGGTCGTGTACGGCAGGACCACGAACCCGTCCTCGGCGAGCTGCTCTGCCGCGAGCAGCAGCTCCACGGCATCAGGCATCAGCGTGCGGTCGTTCCCGATGACTTCGAGCTTCACCCAGTCGGTCCCGAAGGCCTCGCGGGCCAACTTGGCCGTGAGCACTGCCTCCGACGCGGTGGCACATCCGGCGGTGTTCGGGAGGACCCGGATGCCCAGATCGTCGAAAAGGCTCAGCAGGGAGCCCTGCCGCGAGGGTTCGACCCGTCGTACCGCCACGGTCGCCAGGCTCGTGCCCGACTCCACGAGCGCAGCGCGCAAGGCGCGGAGGCTCGTCATGCCGCCCGTGCCGAGCAGCAGGCGGGAATCCAGCACCTCCCCGGCGATGCAGAGGGGATCGGGCGCATCGGTGCTGGTCACATCAGTGCGCGGCGGTGTCGTCACCCGAACGACCCTACCCCGGTGCCCGCCTATCGTGGCTCGGATGTCGCAGTTCTCCACCCCGCCGACTGCGTTGACGATCGCGGGTTCGGACTCGGGCGGCGGCGCGGGCGCGCAGGCGGATCTCAAGACCTTCGCGGCGTTGCGCGTCCACGGCACCAGCGCGCTCACCGCGGTGACGGCGCAGAACACAACGGGAGTGCGGGGCGTCGTCGCTCTGGAGCCGGCATTCGTGCGGCTGCAGGTGGAGACGGTCCTGGACGATTTCGAGGTCCGCAGCGTGAAGACGGGCATGCTCGCCAACGGCGGCATCGTGGCCGAGGTGGCCTGCCTCGCCGAACAGGGTCGCCTCCCGGGCCTCGTCGTCGACCCCGTGCTCGTCTCGTCGACGGGCCATCCGCTTCTGGAGGCGGAGGGGATCGCTGCCTACCTCGAACGGCTGCTCCCCCAGGCGCTGGTCGCGACCCCCAACTTGCGAGAGGCCGCCGTCCTCGGCGGCACCACGGTGGATGCGCTCGTCTCGCTCGACGCGCGGGTCGCAGTTGCTGAGCAGATCCGGCAACGGGGCACCCGTTGGGTGGTCGTGAAGGGAGGCCACCTCACCGATTCGGCGGATGACGTCGTGGTCGGTCCCGAAGGGGTCACGGTGTTGCCGAGCGCGCGGGTGGAGACGGGCAACGACCACGGCACCGGCTGCTCGCTGTCGGCGGCGGTGGCGGCGCGACTCGCCCAGGGGGACGACGTGCTCGACGCCATCGCCACGGCCAAGGACTTCGTGCACCGGGCCCTCGCCGGGGCAGCCGACTGGCGCCTCGGCGCTGGACACGGACCGGTCGACCATTTCGGGTGGTCGGCCCGGCCGTAGGCTGGACGCGCCATGACACTGCACGACGCCGATACCCGGCTGGCGGAGCCGGCGCAGGCCGAACCGCAGCGGCCGCCGACCCCCGGCGGGTTCTCCATCAGGCCGGCCATGGTCGTGCTCGGTCTCGCGGTGCTGATCCTGGCCGTGTTCGTCACCCTGGGCATCCTCTCCTCGCACTCCCCCGCCCCGGTCAAGACGACGGGTGCACCGAGCGCCGTGCCGGGGAGCCCCCTCCGAGCGGAACCGGCCGGCGACGCGCTGAAGCCGATCGTCGGGCCGGGCGAGCCTCCCTCGAACATCATCAACGCGGTCACGGTGCCGGTGGGATCGGTGCGGATCTCGCACCAGAACAACGCCGCGGGCGCCGGGCAATTCGACGCACAGGTGACGCTGCGCTCAACTGATTCACAGGGCGCGCTGCTGGCGTTTTTCGCAGCGACCATGCACCAGCAGGGCTGGCAGGTCTTCGACAAGGGAGCAGCGGCCAACAATCCCGGCGCGCTGGAGGTCCTCGGGAAACTCGCGGGGACCGACGGCTATTACTGGGAGCTGGGAGCGACCATCCCACCGACGACGTTCGGGCACGGTGCGCCGCCGTCGGGCGAGACAGATTTCACGATCCGCCTGCTCCAGCAGAACGACGACCAGAGCTGATTCGAGCGAGGAACGTCAGGCGGCGATCGCCGCGGGCGCGGCCTCGTCTTCCGTGCCCCCGGTCGGCAGCAGCTCCAGATCCTCCGAGCGCGGCGCCAGCAGGTAGGCCCAAACGAAGAAGTTGATCGGATACAGGAGGTAGCCAACGCGCGGGTTGGGCGCGAGCAGGATGAGTGCGCACATGACGACGGCGGTGATGTTGCACACCTGCGACACGGTGCTGGGCCTGTGCTTGTAGAGGTACCGGGCGAGAACCACCGTCAGAATCAACCCAACCGAGACCGGCAGCACGCGGCTCAGGGCCGGGAACGCGAGGACGAGCTCGTGCCCGGGGAGCGCGCTCGCCGCGGTCGACGGGATCGCGCTCAACCCCAACGGGAAGAGCACGACGTCATCGATGAGCGCGATCGGACCGCGCAGCGCGAACGGGAAGATCGTCGGGATGGCGACGACGAGCAGGCCCGCCAGCATGGTGAGCGGCTTGCGTTCGCCCTTGCGGTTACGGGCGGCGAACAGCGCGAGCAGCGCCAGCGGCCAAGCGGTGAACTTCATGGCCGACGCGATGCCGAGCACGATGCCCGACGCGAACGGCTGGCGGCGCTGCGCCAACACCATGGCCAAGAGGAGGAAGGCCACGACCGGGATGTCGTCGCCCCCCGTGGCCAA
>DATMMN010000128.1:0-6559 GCA_035569675.1 Acidimicrobiales bacterium
GGCCCGTCTGCCGTTTCAATCCCCCGCACCGTGGTCAGGCTGCCGCCGGGGAGCACGGTCACGCGGTCGCCCACCCGCAGAGGCCCACCGTTAACCATGCCGGCGTAGGTGCGCCCTCCGCCCGGCTGGCGCAGCACCCACTGGACGGGCAACCGCGCACCGCTCCCACTGTGAACCCCGTGCCGGGCGGCCCAACCGCCCGCCTGGGCCGATTCGAGCGCATCGAGCACGGTCGGCCCGTCGTACCACTTCGCCTCGTCTGAGCGCTCGACCACGTTGTCGCCGTGGAGGGCGGAGATCGGTATCACGATGCACGAAGCGACCCCGAGGCGATGCGCGAGCGCGTCCATTTCGTCTGCGATCCGTTGATAGGCCGATCGGTCCCACTCGACCAGGTCCATTTTGTTGGCGCAGACGACGAGTTGATCGACGCCGAGGAGGGCGGCGATACAGATGTGCCGCCGAGACTGCTCGCGCAGGCCGGACGTCGCATCGACGAGGACGAGGGCGAGGTCGGCGGTGGAAGCGCCGGTCGCCATGTTGCGCGTGTACTGCACATGGCCCGGGCAGTCCGCGATGACGAACTTTCGGTGCGGCGTGGCCGCGTACCGGTACGCGACGTCGATGGTGATGCCCTGCTCGCGTTCGGCGCGCAGCCCGTCCGTGACGAAGGAGAGGTCAACCTCGCCGAGGCCCCGGCGTTCCGATGCCGTTTCGATCGCGGCGACCTGGTCGTCGAAGAGCTGGCGGGTGTCGTAGAGAAGTCGCCCGATGAGCGTGCTCTTGCCGTCGTCGACCGATCCGATCGTGGCGAACCGGAGGAGGTCCATCGTGTCGACGCCGATCCCGGCGCCGCCGACCGGCGGCGAGCCGGGCAACGTCGTCATGATCTAGAAGTAGCCCTCGCGCTTGCGATCCTCCATGGCCGTCTCCGAGAACCGGTCGTCGGCGCGCGTGGCTCCACGTTCCGAGATGCGCGCCGCCGACACCTCGCGGATGATCTCCTCCACCGTGTCGGCCTCGGAGCGCACGGCTCCCGTGCACGTCGCGTCGCCGACAGTGCGGAAGCGAACGGTCTCCTTACGCACCTCCTCGCTGTCCCGGGGAGTCACCCACTCGCTCAACGCGAGCAGCATGCCGTCACGCTCGACGACCTCGCGCTCATGCGCGTAGTAGATGGACGGGAGATCGATGCGTTCACGGCGGATGTACTGCCAGATGTCGAGCTCCGTCCAGTCCGACAGCGGGAAGGCGCGCAGGTGCTCACCGGGCCGCACGGTGCCTTGGTACAGCTGCCACAACTCGGGTCGCTGCCGCTTGGGGTCCCACTGCCCGAACGAGTCCCGGAACGAAAGGACGCGCTCCTTGGCGCGCGCCTTGTCCTCGTCGCGGCGCGCACCGCCGAAGGCGGCGTCGAACCCGTGGGCGTTGATGGCGTCGAGCAGGGTCGTGGTCTGCAGGCGGTTCCGTGAGGCACCGTCGCCCGGATCAGCCACGCGGCCCTGGTCGATGGAGTCCTGCACCATCGCCACCAAGAGGCGAGCCCCCTCCGCCTCGACCTGCGAGTCGCGGTAGGCGAGCACCTCGGTGAAGTTGTGACCGGTGTCGACGTGGAGCACCGGGAAGGGGATCCGGCCCGGCCGGAAGGCCTTGGAGGCCAGGTGGAGCAGAACCGCCGAGTCCTTGCCGCCACTGAAGAGAAGGACCGGCCGCTCCGACTCGGCGGCCACCTCGCGGATGATGAAGATCGCCAGCGACTCCAAGAGATCCAGGTGGCCGAGGGGGTGTTCAACCGGTCTGACCAGGGCGGTCACTGACGCGCCCGCGCCGGCCGTTGGCCGGGGCGTCTTGGCGCTGTCGGGTTGGGTACTGAGAGCGGCGGCGGTTTCCATGGGGCCTCTCCGAAACATGACCATTTTGGTCATGTATACTAACGCTCGCATTCCAGAATGCGTCAAGCGCCGCCAGCGGGCCCCAGGCGACGGCTCGATCGCTTCGGAGAAACGTGAGGTTCGGTGACCGAAATCAGCGTAAGCGAGCAGCCGATGAGCACCGAAGACCTGGCCCTGGTGAGCAAGGAGTTCGAGACCGCCCCGGCCAGCACCGCCATCCGCTGGGCCGCGGGGGAGTTCGGAGACTCGCTCGTGTTGGCCGCTTCGTTCGAGGACATCGTGCTCATCGACCTCGTCACAAAGGTCGTACCCGACATAGAGGTCGTCTTCCTCGACACCGAGGCGCATTTCCCCGAGACACTCGCGTTCGTCGACGAGGTGCGGGAGCGCTACAGGCTGAACCTCACCGTCACCAAGCCCGGACCGGAGGCGGCCGCCTACCCCTGTGGCAGCGCGCAGTGCTGCCAGTTCCGCAAGGTCGAACCCCTCAAGAAGGCCGTGGCGGGTAAGGCGGCATGGCTGACGTCGCTGAAACGCACGGACGGCCCGACGCGCGCCGATACCCCCATTGTCAGTTGGGACGCCAACTTCGGGCTGGTCAAGGTCAACCCTCTAGCGACCTGGACGGACGACGACGTCGCGTCGTATATCGCCGATCACGATCTGCCGGTGCACCCACTCTGGTCGCAGGGCTACCGATCCATCGGGTGCGCTCCGACGACACGTCCCGTTGCTGTGGGCGAGGATCCGCGCGCCGGACGCTGGTCCGGTCTCGACAAGACCGAGTGTGGCCTGCACGTCTAGTGCCGCGCGACCTCGACAATCCCTATGGCATGGAGTTCAGGGGCCGGCGTGACCGCGGTCTCAAGTTCGTGCGGCCGTATCGCAACATCGGCGAACTGAACACAGTCGAACAGTTGAAGCTGGCGCGCCATCCCTTCGAGGTGGCCCAGGCGGTGATCGACACGTACTCCAAGCAGGGGCCTGACTCGATCAACAAGGTGCCCGGCGAGCAGGAGCGGTTGAAGTGGGTGGGCATGTACCCCCAACGCCAGGGTGGTGACGCCTTCATGATGCGCATCAAGGTTCCGGGCGGGGTGATGACGTCTGCCCAGGTCCGCGAGGTCGGTGTGGCGGCCGACGCGTTCGCCGAGGGGCCCGATGACAGCCCGGTGTTCGGGAACCGCTACGCCGACCTTACGACACGCCAGGACATCCAGCTGCACTGGATCCGCATCGCCGACGTGCCCCGAATTTGGCAGCGTTTCTGGGAGGTCGGCCTCACCACGGTGCAGGCGTGCGGCGACTCGGCGCGGAACGTGTGCTCGTGCCCCGTCTCGGGCATCGACGCCAAAGAGATCGTCGAGGCGTATCCGGTGGCGCAGGCGATATCGGCCTTCTTCACGGGCAACCGCGAGTACGCCAACCTGCCCCGCAAGTGGAAGATCGCCATTAGTGGGTGCACCGAGGACTGTGCCCGGATCGAGATCAACGACGTCGGGCTGTGGCCGGCAGAACAGCCGGACGGCACGGTGGGGTTCAACGTGCTCATCGGTGGCGGGCTGTCCGACGGCGAGCGGATGGCGTCGGACATCGACGTGTTCATCCGGCCCGACCAGGCGGTCGAATTGTGCCGCGGCGTCGCCGTGGTCTTCGGCGAGTTGGGGAACCGTGAGAACCGGGGACTCGCCCGCATGCGCTACCTGACCCAGGAACTCGGGCCGGAAGGCTTCCGCGCCGCCCTGGACGAACGGACCAACCTCACGTTGGAGCCGGCCGGCCGCGAGCTGACCACGGCCTTCCGCGGCGACCACGTGGGCGTGCACCCGCAAAAACAGCCGGGCCTCTTCTACGTCGGCTGTTGCGTGCCGGTGGGGCGCATGCACGGCATCGACCTGGTCGAGCTGGCGCGAGTGGCCGACACCTATGGCGACGGCGGTGTGCGGATCGGCACCGACCAGAATTTCATCGTCTCGGGCGTCCCCGAGGACCGGCTCGACGACCTGCTGGCCGAACCGCTCATGCAGAAGTACTCACCGTTCCCCGGCCCGTTCGAGCGCGGCGTCGTCGCCTGCACGGGCTCGGAGTTCTGCCGCTTCGCGGTGGTCGAAACGAAAGAGCGGGCCGTCAAGTGGGCGCGCCAATTGGACGCCCAATTCTCGTCGGGGCAGGAAGACGGCAACGGCACGCACGACCCCGCCGCCCATGCCGGGGTCATCCGAATGCACTTCTCGGGGTGCTCCGCCGGATGCGCGCAGCCACAGATCGCGGACATCGGTTTCCGTGGTGACATCGCGCACGTTGGCGAGCACATCGAAGAGGCGGTCGACATCGGGCTCGGCGGCTCGCTCGGGCCCGATGCCGCGTTCATCGATTGGCTGGCCGGCGCCGTGCCCGTCGACCGGGTGCCCGACGCGCTCCTCCGCGTCGTTTCGAGCTATCGCGAGGGCCGCCGTCCCGACGAGCCCTTCCACCTCTGGGCCCGGCGCACGCCCCCCGCCGCCTTGCAGTCGCTCCTGAGCAGTGCGACCGAGGCGGTGCCATCGTGAAGCGCTATCGCCTCCGCGAGGAGATGAACGGGATCGTCGAGCCGCCCGGCAAGGTCTGGTTCTGGGAGCTCGAGGCGGGTGTCATCCACGCGGACCGCTGCATCCAGTGCGGGACGTGCGTGGCCGTCTGCCCCTCGAACTCCATCGGCATCGACGAGGACACCAACCTGCCCGAGTTGGTCAAGATGTGCACCGGCTGCTCGCTCTGCTGGGACTTCTGCCCTCGTGGTGGCCTCCGCTACGAGGCGCTGTGGCCGCCGTCGACCGTCGATGGCGACGAAGAGGCCGCGGTCCAGCCGGCGCAGGTCCGCTCGGACTCGTCGGACACCTACTTCAAGATCAGCGGTGGCCCGCCGGGGGACGGCCTCGGCGCCGTGGTCGAGTCGTACGCCGTGCGTGCCGGCGCACAGAACGACGACGCCCAGGATGGAGGCGCCGTGAGCGCGCTCCTGATCGGATTGCTCGCAGCGGGAGAGATCGACGGCGCCCTCGTGTCGAAGCCGAGCCCAGACCCAGACGAGCAGTGGAAGGGCATCGCCACGATTGCGACGAGCGCGGAGGAGATCCGTGCGGCCTCGGGAAGCTTCTACAACCAGACGATGGCTCTGGCCGAGCTGGATCTCTCGCGGTACAGCCTTCCGCCCAAGCCGCGCATCGCGGTCGTCGGCACGCCTTGCGAGGTGCAGGGGCTCCGGGCGATGCAAGCCCGCCGCTGGCCCACGGGCGCGCACCGGATCGATGCGGTCGTGCTGTCCATCGCCCTCATGTGCACGAAGAACTTCGACTACGAGGCGCTGACGCTGCGCGAGCTGCGTGACAAGCGGGGCGTGGACCTCGACCGCGTGTCGAAGATGGACGTGATCCACGGCCGCATGATCGTCGAGTATCGCGACGGCGAACTGGCAGTCGACGAACCGGTGAGGGACTTCCATGGGGCCGCACTGAAGGGGTGCGACGAGTGCGCCGACTTCCTCGGCCGCTCCGCAGACATCTCGGTCGGCAGCGTCGGCTCGATGACCGGCTGGACCAGCGTGCTGATCCGGACCGAGCGGGGGCGGCTCGCCTTCCAGGCAGCGAGGTCCAAACTCGACGTGCGCGGGTTGGACGACCCGGCCGCCCTGCTCCGACTGGATGCACTGGACAAGAAGATCGCCAACCGCTCGTTGCAGCGCAAGCTCGATCCTGACGCGCCACTCTTCATCGACTTCGAAGAGCACGTGCGTGGCTACGACGGCACGAACCGCCAGCCCGTGTACATCCGCCATTGAGCGTGGCCGACGTCCCGGATCTGCACCTGCCCGACGAACCGGTGGCTCTCGCCGAGGCCTGGACCGGCGCGGTAATCGTTGAGGGCCGTGACCTCGAGTCGGTCCTGACCGCAGCTGACGGCCTGGTGCCGTGGCTCTGGTCACGCTGGCGAGCGCTGGCCTCGGCCGGCATGAGCGAGGACGAATTGGCACGTGTCGTTCTCGGCTACCGGCGAGAGATCTGGCTGTGGCTGGCCGGCGAACGCACCTGGGCTCAGTGTTGCTCGGGCCTGATCGGCCGGATCGGCCGGCGGCTTGCCTCTGATCACCCCGTGGGGTGAGCGACGGCCCTGCCGTGGCGCTGCACGGCGTGACGGTGCGGCGCGAAGGCGTGCCAGTGCTCGACGGGATCGACTGGCAAGTGAATCCGGGCGAGCGCTGGGTCGTGCTCGGGCCGAACGGTTCTGGCAAGACCACCATGCTGCAGGTGGCCGGAGCGCGGTTGTGGCAGACCTCAGGGCGGGTCGAGGTGCTCGGGTCAACGCTCGGCCGTGTCGATGTGCGCATGCTGCGCCCGCGGGTCGCGCTGGTCAGTGGTGCAGTGACGCGGCAGCTGCGCACCGACGTCACAGCGCGCGAGGTCGTTGCCAGTGGCCGCTACGGCGCCCTCGAGACGTGGTGGCACACCTACGGTGCTGCGGACTGGGAGAAGGCGGACGTGCTCCTGGCCCAGGGAGGCGTCGGTGGGATCGCCGACCGATCCTTTGGAGTGATCTCCGAGGGCGAGCGCCAGCAGGTGCTCCTCGCGCGTGCGCTCATGAGCGACCCCGAGCTCGTGCTGCTGGACGAGCCTTTCGCCGGGCTCGACCTC
>DATMMN010000129.1:0-24577 GCA_035569675.1 Acidimicrobiales bacterium
ATCTTCGACGGGTCGTAGTACGACCCGAACTGCCAGATCGGGTTGATCTGGGCGAACGCTCCCAGCAGCGCGGTGGCGCCGGCAATCATGAAGAGGAAGCCGGTGGTCTTCGCGGCGAAGCTGGGGAACATGGGCGAGCCCACCACGTTGTGCTCGGTGCGGCCCTCCCCGGCGAACTGCGTGTGCTTCTGGCGCACCAGCAGCATCAGGTGCACCGTGATCAGGCCCAACAGAGCGAGCGGGATGATCAGGACGTGGATGATGAAGAACCGCGGGATGATGCTGCCGTCGCCGGGGAACTGGCCGCCCCACAGGAACGAGACCATGTAACTCCCGATGAAGGGTTGGGACTCGGCGATGGAGTAGCCGATGCGGAGCCCCGTGCCGGAGATGAGGTCGTCGGGGAGGGAATACCCGATGAAGCCCTCGAGGACCGCCAAGACGAGCATGAAGATCCCGATGGTCCAGTTGAGTTCGCGCGGTTTGCGGAACGCGCCGGTGAAGAAGATGCGGGCCATGTGCACGATGATCGAGCCGACGAAGATGTCGGCCGCCCAGTGGTGCATCTGGCGGATGAGGAGACCACCGCGCACGCTGAACGAGATGTTCACCGTCGACTGGTACGCCTCCGACACATGCTGACCACGCAGCGGCGCGTAAGCGCCGTGATAGATGACATCAGAGGCCGAAGGCACGAAGAAGAGCGACAAGAAGATGCCCGTCGCGATCAGCACGACGAAGGAGTACAGGGCGATCTCGCCCAGCATGAAGGACCAGTGGTCCGGGAAGATCTTGTCGAGGAGAACCCGGCCGCCCTTGGCGACGCCGAACCGCTCGTCGAGCTCGTCGACGACCTTGCTGACGGGGCCGAAGGGGCCCATCGCCTGCCGTGTGCTGCGCTTCGTCCTGTTTCCGGTGTCGCTCATGTCGTCCGCTCGAAGAAGGCCGGTCCGAGAGCCTGATCATACGGCGCGGTGGCGATGAGATACCCCTGGTCGTTGTAGCCGAGGGGAAGCTGGGGCAGCGGCCGCGGCGCCGGCCCGAATTGAGGGACCGCCCCGTTGCGGACGTTGAACATCGACTGGTGGCACGGGCACACCAGGACCTCGAGCTCGCGCTCGTAGAGCCCGACCGGGCAACCGAGGTGGGTGCAGACCTTGGAGTAGGCGACATAGCCGTCGGGCGCCCATCCCTCGCGCCCGGGCATCGTCGGCTGCGGCAACGGCCCGTCCGAGAGCCGGATCAGGACGGTTTGGTCCGTGGAGAGACCCTGTTGAGTGAACGTCACTTCGCCGTCTTTGACGATCTTCTGGTTGCGCGGGTAGACGGTCATGATGCCGCCTGCCTGGAGCGTTTCCCTGCGGATGGGGCGGCCGTTGGAGTCCACCAGGACGGTGCCCGCCTTCCAGTTGCTCACGTCGAGCTCGTCTTTCGGCAGCGGGCCGAGGGAACGGATCAGGGGGAAGAGCGCGACGATCCCGAAGAGCCCCGCACCCCCTGCGAACATGCCACCCAGCAGTTTGCGGCGCTTGACCACCACGGTCGTGCGCTCGTAGAGCGCGGCCGAGAGCGCGTCGCGCTCTTCGTCGGTCCCGGCCAACGTGTGACGCTCTTCGACGAAAGGCCCTTGCGGCATAAGGTACTTGCCCCAGGCGGTCAGACCGAATCCCAACGCGAACATGCCCCCACCGAGCGCTCCACCGAAGACCCACGGACTCCAGTTCTGCCAGTAGGCGGCGCCCGCGATGGCGAACAGCACCATCGAGGCAAAGAGGACGAGCGCGATCACGCCCTCGGCGCGCTTCGGGTGGCGCGCCGCGTCGCTCATGTGCGGATCGCTCAAGGCAGCGATCGGCATGGGCACCCGGGTGCGCGAGGGCTGGTGGTCGGCGTCGCTCACGAGCGGTCTCCGATCCAGAAGGCAACGAGGGCCAGCCCGCCCACGCCGATCAGCAGCGCCACGAATCCTTCGGCCACCGGGCCGACGCCTCCCAGGTCGAAACCGCCGGGGTTGGTGGGGTGCTGGAGCCGACCGGTTACGTACGACGTGATGTCACGGACCTGGGCGTCGCTCAGGTTGCCGGAGAACCGGGGCATGTTGGCCGGGCCGGTGCGGATGGCCTCGACGACTTGTTGCGACGTGACCTGTTTGTTCTGCAGGGACGGCGCGTTCGTGCCGTACGCGAGCGCGTCCCCCGAACCGGTGATGGTGTGGCAGGCCGCGCAGTTGAGCGAGAAGAGGTCCGCTCCGACCGATTGGTTCGCCCCGTTCAAGTGCGGATAGGGCACCGCTGGGACCGCCGGGTCCAGCGAGTTGACCCAGGCCGCGATCTCGAGCGCCTGCTGCGGCGTCAGCCGAGTCGGTCGGCGCTCTGCCTCGACCGCCTTCACGTCTGTGGCCGGCATTCTTCCCGAGCTGACCCAGAAGTCGACGGTGGCGGCACCCACGCCCTGGAGGTTCGGGCCGATGGTCGCCTCCGTCTTGCCGTTGACGATCGTCGTGCCGTTGGCCGTGTTGCCGTGGCAGCTCGAACAAGTGGTTGCGAAGAGATCGCGTCCCGCCGTGATGTAGGACGCGGGCGGGTTGGCGTAGGTGATGGCGTGGTTGCCGTAGGCGATCAGGTGGCCGCCGTGGCAGATCAGGTTGGTGCTCGTGAATGGGTTCCCGGAATTGGGTGTGGGGCTCACGCCCTTCGTGTTCACCGTGCCGCACGCCTTCAAGACGTCCTTGGCGTTCGTGGACACCTGTGACGCGTCGGCGTGTCCGCTCGCCCCGGCCCCGGTGCCCGGGAAGAAGACCGCCAGCGACGCCATGGCGGCGACGGACAGGAGACCGGCCGGCAGGAGGAACTGCGTTCGGAACTTGCCTTTGAGTGGTGCGCGCACGCCTCGCATGCCTACTTGAGAAGGAACAGGCAACTGTAGAGACCGACCCAGACGATGTCGACGAAGTGCCAGTAGTAGGAGACCCCTTGCATGGCTGAGAGTTCACCGGGGTCGCCACCCTTGTCCCCGCGCATGCGGCCCAGGAAGAAGATCATTGCGAGCAGTCCGATGAAGACGTGCAATCCATGCAAGCCCGACATGATGTAGAAGAGCGAGCCGTACGAGTTCGTGTACCAGCGGGTCGACATGAACAGCCACTCGAACACCTGGTTCGCGAGGAAGGCCGTGCCCAAGATGATGGTGGCGACGACCCAGATGCGGGCCGACCGCCGACGCCGCCACTCGGCCTGGAAGACGGCGTACTGCATGGTGAAACTCGACGCCACCAGGATCAGCGTGAAGATGCCCGCGCGGACGACGTCGAGGTCGGTCCCCGCCGGGGGCCAGGGCCCCACTGTGTTCGCTCTGATGGTGAAGAAGGCGGCGAAGAGGCCGCTGAAGAACATCAGCTCGGAGCCGAGCCAGATCATGACCCCGACTGCGAGCATGGGCGGGCGGTCGTGGACGATCTTCCCTTGTGCCGCGGGAACCTCCGCCGAAACTGCCTGGGTCACAGCGCTTTTTCTAGTCGACAGGATGCTGAAATCGCCAACTTGCAGGTGATGACACCGCCGCCCCAGCGCCGGGGCTGAATTCCCAGGTCAAAGGACCTCGACCGGCAGCGGATCCGCGTGCAGGATCGTGAGTCTCCTGGTCGGTCTGGTGAGCGCGACATAGAGCGTTCGCAATCCCCGTGTGGTGGCCACCGGAGGGGCCTCGCCGACCGGCTCGTCCCCCACCGAAGCGATCAGGGACGGTTCGACGACGATGACAGAGTCGAACTCGAGCCCGTTCGTCTCGTCGGCCGGGAGGAGGACGAGGCCTGCCGCCAGGCCCTCCCCCGCCGGGTCGCGCGGGTCCGTGGCATCGAGCCCCGCGTCCGACATCGCCCGAGCGAGCTCGGGGAGCATGACCGCAGGGCCGAGGACCGCAACGCGTCCGGACGCTACGGCCGCCAGCTCTTCACGGGCCAGTTGCGCCAACCGCGCCGCGAGCTCGAGGCGCCCCGAGGCCACGATGCGCGGCTTCTGCCCGGACTCCCGGACGGGCCGCGGTGGCGCGATCGACGGGGCCGCAACGGCCAACACCCGCGCGGCGAGCGCGACGACCTCAGCGGGCGTCCGGTAGCTCACTGTGAGCTCCACGAGCCGGGGCGGACGCTGGGGGCTGAGGTGACGTGTGACGTCGTCCCAATCTCGTGGCGCCCACGGACCTGTGGCTTGGGCAATGTCCCCGACGACGGTCATGGAACCCGAAAGGGAGCGCCGCGCCAACATGCGCAGTTGCATCGGCGAGAGATCCTGCACCTCGTCGACCACGATGTGGCCGAAGGAGCGGATCTCGTCGTCGGCACCGGCTGACGCAACCAATGCCGGAGCGGGCGACGCGGCCAACCCCTGGGGCCAGAATCCAACCTCCTGCGGGTTCCCTTCGTTGGTGCGCTGCACGCGCGCCCGGGCCGGACGGCCCCGGCGCGGGCCGAGGAGGGTCCTTGCCTCGTCGATCAAGGCGGTGTCGCCGAGGGTCCACGGCACGACATCCAGGGAGTCGCTACGGGGTCGGTACAACCACTGCACCTCCGTCGCGCTGAGAATCCCCTTACCCGCCGCCGCCAGAAGCGGGCGCGCGCCCAACAGGTCGTGGAGGAACTCGTGCGGCGACAGGCGTGGCCACATCCGGTCGAACACCTCGATCACCTCGGGTACACGACGTAGACGCTGCGCGAGGTTGTTCTGTTCCTCCTGGCTCGGCGCATCGTCGGCCGACGTGACCCCGCCTCGCTCGAGGCGTGCCCGGTAGTCGTCGGAGAGCTCCCGGACCACTTGCGCCTCGACATAGCGGCGGCGCGCATTGTGGGTACCCGGCCGCCGACGGGCGAGAGCGACGATCTCCTCGGTCGCACCGGCGCGCAACCGGAGCACTCCGGCACCGAACGGGATCTCCGCGTCGCGACGCAGGGGGCGCTGACGCGTACGGATGGCCTTGGCCAACACTTTCACCATCCGCACGTCGCCCTTCAGCTTTGCGACCGCAGGATCGTCGACGCCACGGACCCGGACCTCAGGGACGAGGCCCGCCACGGTCGAAAGGCTGACGCCGGTCTCGCCCAACGAGGGGAGGACCTGTTCGATGTAGCGAAGGAACAGCGGATTGGGTCCGACCACCAGCACGCCCTGGCGCTCCAGCGGGAAGCGGTGCGTGTAGAGCAGATACGCCGCCCGGTGGAGGGCGACCGCCGTCTTTCCGGTGCCGGGACCGCCCTGGACGATGAGCAAGCCGGGCAGCGGCGAGCGGATGATCTCGTCCTGCTCGCGTTGGATCGTCGCCACGATGTCGCCCATGCGGCCCGTCCGAGCCTGACCGAGCGCCGACAGGAGCGCGCCAGGCCCGCCGAGGACCATGCCGTCGGACAACAGACGCTCGCCACTCTGGTTCCCTTCGCCGCCGGCCGGACCTTCCGGCCTGCCGGCCGGATCGACGAAGTACTCGTCTTCCAGCCCGAGCACCTCCCGGCCGCGCACCGCGAGATGGCGGCGCCGGGCCAGGCCCTGTGGATCGAGCCCTGTCGCCCGGTAGAAGGGCTCTGCCACCGGGGCACGCCAGTCGACCACCAAGGGCTCGTGGTCCGGTCCGGACACGGCCAGGCGGCCGATGTGGAACGACTCGCCCAGGGCCCCGTTGGCGGTTCCGTTCCCGGGCTCAGGCAGGCGGTCGATGCGGCCGAAGTAGAGAGCCTGGTCGCCTATGTCGAGCTGATCGAGCCGGGCGAGGCTCGTACGCACGACGATGTCGCGCTCGGTACGCGACTGGAACGTCCCGCCGCGGCCGAGGTCCAAGACCCCTTGCAGCATCTGGCGGGCTTCGCCTCGCATGAACTCGAGTCCGTCGTAGGCCCGGTTGAGGAACTCCTGCTCATCCTGTAGATCCGGATGTTCGGGCACCTCTCCCCTTTCGCCCTGTCCACGGTGAAACGGTTCAGTTTAGACGCCCTCGTAGGCCCGGGATGGCGGCATGGTGACGCATACGATGAGCCGGACCGAAAGGATTGCCATGCTGATTTCGACCATGAACGACGTGCCCGGATACAAGGTGACCACGGTGCTCGGGGAGGTATTCGGCCTTACGGTCCGCTCGCGGAACGTCGGCTCCCAATTCGGGGCCGCCTTCAAGTCGCTGGCCGGCGGCGAGCTCAAAGGGATGACCAAGAACCTTCAGCTGAGCAGAGAGGACGTGACCAACCGCATGGTCGGGGAGGCGGAAGCCCGCGGAGGCAACGCTGTTCTGGCGATGCGGTTCGACACCTCAGAGATGGGCGGCAACTGGACCGAGATATGCGCGTACGGGACCGCTGTCGTCATAGAGCCGCTCGGGTGAATCTTTCGGCAGACGCCGTGCCCGACCTGGTGCGGGCCTGCCGACGAGAGCCGGTTGCCCGCACGCCGGTGTGGTTCATGCGGCAAGCGGGGCGCTCGCTCCCCGAGTACCGCGCCGCCCGGGGCGACGGTCCGATCCTGGCGGCCATCGAGGATGCCCCTCTCTCCGCCGAGCTCACCCTCCAACCGGTCCGGCGTTACGGGGTGGATGCCGCCATCCTGTTCTCCGACATCGTCGTGCCATTGCACGCGATCGGCTTTGGCGTCGACATCGAACAGGGCCGCGGGCCCGTCGTGGCCCGGCCCTTCCGCAGCGAGTCGGATCTCGCGCGCCTGCGTCCCTTCGAACCTGACTCCGACGCTCCTTACGTCGCCGAAGCCGCAAGGTTGGTGGCCAAAGAGCTCGCCGGCACCGGCATCGCGTTGATCGGATTCGCCGGCGCACCCTTCACGGTGGCCAGCTACGCGGTCGAAGGTGGCCCCACGCGCACCTTCGCCCGGGTGAAGTCCTTGATGCACGGCGAGCCCGCTCTGTGGGAGCGGCTCACGCAACGCCTGGCCGCGATGGCCGTCGCCTCGCTCCGGGCGCAGGTCGCGGCCGGCGCGCAGGCGGTCCAGCTCTTCGACAGCTGGGCCGGCTCGCTCTCGCCCGACGAGTACGAGCGGTTTGCACTGCCGGCCACCCGCGTCGTCTTCGACGGCATTGCGGACCTCGGTGTCCCGAGCATCCTGTTCGGTGTCGGCACCGGGGAGTTGTTGGCCCAGATGGCCGGCTCCGGGTGCGACGTCGTCGGCGTCGATTGGAGGGTGCCGCTCGACGAGGCGCGCCGCCGCGTCGGTGGGGAACACGCGGTGCAGGGGAATCTCGACCCAGCGCTTTGCCTGGCGCCGTCGGCGGTCGTCGAACGTGCGGTCCGGGAAGTAATCGAGCGGGCCGACGACGGGACGGGCACCGGGCACGTCTTCAACTTGGGCCACGGGGTCCTGCCCGAGACCGATCCCGCCGTCCTGGCGGCGATCGTCGATCTGGTGCACCGGGAGACCGTGCGGGGGTGACCACCGGCGTCCTCATCATGGCGCACGGCACTCCGGCCAGCCCCGACCAGATCGCCGCCTTCTACACCCGGATCCGTCGGGGCCGTCCCCCCGATGCCGCGCAGCTGGCCGAACTGGAGGGACGGTACCGGGCGATCGGCGGCGCGTCGCCCCTGGCGGAGCGCACCCGGGCCCAGGTCGCCTCCGTGCGCGCCGAGCTCGAGCGCCGCGCACCGGGACGGTACGCGGTCGCTTTCGGAGCCAAGCACACCGACCCGTCGATCGAGAAGGCCGCGGCAGAGCTCGCTGCGGCCGGCCATGCACAAGTGGTCGGCCTCGTTCTGACGCCGCATGCCTCTTCGATGGGCTCTCAGGAATACCTCGACCGGGCGGCCAAAGAGCTCGGCGCGACGCCCTTCGTGGCGATCGGGGCGTGGTACGCCCAACCCGCGCTGGTCGAGCTCCAGGCATCTCGTGTCACCTCCGCGCTCGGGGCGCGGAGCGGGAGGGCTCAGGTCATCTTCACGGCCCACTCGCTCCCCGAGCGCATCCGCGAATCCGGCGACACCTACCCCGAGCAAGTGGCCGAATCCGCGGAGCTCGTGGCGCGGAGGGCGGGCCTGGACGAGTGGTTGGTCGCCTGGCAGAGCGCCGGCCGTACGCCCGAACCGTGGTTGGGCCCCGACGTTCGCGACGTGGTCCGTCGGTTGGGTGCCGGCGCCGACACCGACACGGTGGTCGTGTGTCCCATCGGCTTCGTCGCCGACCACCTCGAGGTGCTCTACGACCTCGACGTCGAGGTGGCTCACGTCGCGGCAGAGGCTGGCCTCGAATACGTGCGCACCGCATCGCTCAACGATGACCCTGCGTTCATCAATCTCCTGGCCGATCTGATCACGGTCGCCGCGTCCTGACATGACCAGGCGGGTCGCGGTCGTCGGCGGGGGTATCAGCGGGTTGGCCGCGGCCTGGGAGCTCAGTGGCGCGGTGCACTCGCCCACGGATCCGCTCGAGATCTTCGTGCTCGAGGGGTCGGACCGGCTCGGCGGCATGTTGCGCAGCGACGAACTCGCCGGGCGCGTCGTCGACATGGGTGCCGACGGCTTCCTGGGGCGCCGGCCCGAGGCGATCGAGTTGTGCCGGGAGGTCGGGCTGGAGGACATGCTCGTCCCCATCGCAGCCCGTGGCGCTTCGGTGTGGTCCCGCGGACGGCTGCGCGTCCTGCCCGCGGGGCACGCGATGGGCATCCCGACCAGGTTCTGGCCGACGGCCCGTAGTGGCATCCTCGGAGTCGGCGGTTCCATCGGCCTCGCTCGTGACGCCCTGCTCCCTCGGCCTGACGTGCGCGGCCCCATCGGCGACCGCGCCATCGGCCCCCTCGTCGCACGCAAGCTCGGCCGAAGGGTCGTTGATCAGCTGGCCGATCCCCTGATCGGCGGGATCCACGCGGGTTTGGTGGACGACATGTCGGCGGCGGCCGTGTTCCCGCCCCTCCTCGCAGCAGCGCATCGGCGAGGCAGTCTCATGCGGGCGCTCCGGGCCGAGACCCCCGAACCGGACCCTGACGGCCCGCCTCTCTTCTGGGCGATCAAAGGAGGAATGGTCGCGTTGGTCGGCGCGCTCTCCGCCGCTCTCGAGCGCCGGGGCGTGAAGCTGGTCGTATCGAGCTCGGTCGAGAGTTTGCAGCGGGACGGCAACTCGTGGGCGCTCACGGGTGCGCACCCGGTTCGGGCCGATGCCGTCGTGCTCGCGCTGGCCGCGCCAGTCGCCGCGCGGCTGTTGCAACCGCACGACGACGAAGCCGCGGCCTTGCTCACAGCCATCGACTACGCCTCGGTCACGGTGGTGACGTTTCGTGCCCCGGACGACTGTGTTCCCGCCCAGCTCTTCGGCACGGGTTTCCTCGTGCCGCGCCGCAGTGTGCCCAAAGGTCGCGAGCCGTGGGCCGTGACCGCCTGCACCTATCTCGACCGCAAGTGGCCGCACCTGGCGCGAGAAGGCGAGGTCTTGCTTCGAGCCTCTCTGGGGCGCATCGACGACACCCGCGCCGACGAGTGGTCGGACGCGGATTGCGCGGCGAGGGCCTGGGAAGAGCTCGGCGCGCTGGCCGGAGTGACCGGACAACCGACCGAGTGGACCGTCGTGCGCCACCCGCAGGCGTTCCCGCAATACCGCGTGCATCACCTCCTGCGCACGGCCGGGGTCGAGGCCGCGGTCGCGCGCCTCGGCGGCCTGGCCGTGGCCGGGTCGGCGTATCGCGGCGTCGGCATTCCCGCCTGCATCGCCAGCGGCCGTGCGGCGGCTCGCGCCGTGTCGTGACCTGGCCGCCGCGCCGGGGCCGCGTCGCCGTTCCAGCGGTCGTGGCCGGCGTGCTGCTCGCGCTCTCCCTGCCGCCGTGGGGGTGGTGGCCCCTCGGGCTGGTCGGGGCCGGAGTGCTGTACTGGCGCCTTGCCGGGCTCGCGCTGTGGACCCGCGTGTGGTCCGGGTGGCTCGCCGGGCTCGGCTGTTATGCCCTCGGCCTCTTCTGGGCTCGCGCCTTCAACTGGTACGGCGCGGTCGTGCTGATCCTCTTCGAAGCGCTCTTCTTTGCTGCGGCCGCCGCCCTCACACCGCCCGTCCGCGGACGTGCTCCGGCCTTCGTGGCAGCGTGCACTCTGGCCGAGGCGCTGCGTATGACGTGGCCGTTCGGCGGGCTCCCACTCGGTGGCGTGTTCCTGGGGCAGGCAGGCGGCCCCCTCGTCCAGCTGGCGCGCCTCGGCGGACCGCTGCTCATCACGGCGGGCGTGTGGGCCGGCGGCGTGGCCGCGGCAACCATCGTCAGCTGGCTCTGGGCGCGTCGGTCGGCGACGGACGCGCCGTCGGTGGTTGGCGCGGTCGTGATCGCGGCGGGTCTGGCGGCGCTGTCCTTGGCCGGCGCCGTGGTCCCTGACGGCGGCTCTCCGGTCGGGACGGTCCGGGTCGCGCTGGTGCAGGGCGGAGGACAGAGGGGTCTCAGCAAGGAGCAGGTGTCACCCACGACGGTGTACGACGCACAGCTCTCGGCGATGTACTCCGTGGCCACGGCGCGCCCGCACCCCGAGCTCGTGGTGTGGCCGGAGAACGTCGTCGCCCTCGACCGGCCGTTGGCCGGATCCCCCGAAGCGGCGACGCTCAGCCGCCTGGCCAAGGGTCTCCGGACGACGCTTGTGGTCGGCGTCACCGAACCGGCGTCCGCGACGACGTTCCGCAACGAAGTCGTGGCGTGGGGTCCGACCGGACATGTCGTCGGCGTCTTCGAGAAGGTGCACCGCGTGCCATTCGGCGAATACGTGCCCTTCCGCTCCTTCTTTGCGCACTTCGCCGACCTCTCCGGCGTGCCCACCGACGCCGTACCCGGTGACGGTACCGGTCTCATGCGCACACCAGCAGGTCCGCTCGGCCTGATGGTCTCCTTCGAGATCTTCTACGCGGGTCGCAGCCACGAATCGGTTCGGGCGGGCGCAGAGTTGCTCACCGTGCCGACCAACACGTCGTCCTACAGCACGTCGCAGGTGCCGACACAGGAGATCGCCGCCGCCGTCGTCCAGACGATCGAAACGGGACGTGACCTGGTGCAGGCCGCTCCCACCGGGTTCAGCACAGTCGTGACCCAGCGCGGGGTGGTCGTCGCACGGAGCGTCCTCGGGAAGCGCCAGGCGATCTTTGCCACGGTCGCGCTGCGCCGGGGCATGACACCGTACGACCACTGGGGCGACCTCCCCGTGTTGATCCTTTCGGCGCTCGCCCTCGTCCTGGGGTGGGTCCGTCAGCTCCGCTACTCGTAATAGCCAGAATGGATGTATACGCACGGCACTCCCGCCGCGACGTACATCGCGTGGTTGGACGGGTCGTCTTCGAACGCGAGCCGGAGGTCGAAGCCGAAGTCGCGCAGCTCTTCGACGACCGCCTGCTTGAAGTCGGTGACGTGTGCGTAGTCCCCCTGGGCGCGCATCACCAGGAGGTCCCAACGCAGGCCGTAGCGCCGGAGCCAGGCCACCGTCTGGGGCTGCACACGCAGCGGGCGTCCGGTGAGGAGGACGACGTGCAGCGACGCGTCCAGGAGCTCGAGGAGCCGCGCGATCTCCTCGATCACCGGGTCGTCTCCGCAGGCCTCGAAGAAGGCGGTCCAGTCCCGTCTGCCGCGCTCGATGAAGTGCTGGCGCCCGGCTGCATCGGAGAGCACGCCATCGATGTCGAAGACGACGGCGGGTCCCGCGGCCGGCCGGCCTTCGCGCCAGGCCCAGTTCGTCCGTCTGGTGTCGGGACGGGGACCGGGCACGAAACCCCAGCTTAACGGCCTGACCTCCTTCTTCGGGCGGACGGACTCCTCCTTTATGGGGAGGGTTCGAACTGCCGAGAAGTGACACGATGGACAGCGCATGAAGGGCGACGTCGACACCGCTGCGGCTGGCACCGAGTCTCAGCCGCAAGGTGAGGTTTGCCGCGTCGACGTCGCCTTGGGCCGGCGCGTCGAAGTGATCGGCGACCTCCTGCTCCCGACCGAGCCGTCGGCCTCGTCCTCTGCCGTGAGCCGGGATATCGCGCGCCGCCTCGAGGAATGGCAGGGACCCGGGATCCTGATCGTCTGTGGGCGCCTGGTCGCACAGGGGTGTCCCGAGGGTTCTGCGCTCCAGGCGCTCGACAACCATGCAGATCTCACCGCTGCGTTGAGTGCGTTCGCCGCCCGACCGGACTCGTCGGTCCTCGTCGTGATGGCGCCGGGAAGCAGGGACAGTGAACTCGTCGGCGCCCTGACCGGGTTCGGTGTCCGGGTCGTCGGTGGCGTCGACCTCCAATGTGAGACCGGATCGGGGCCGCGTACGGTATTGGTGCGCACCGGGTCGATGCGCGCGGACGCCAACCCCATCGATGCGACGCCACGGGACGACCGCCCGTGGCTCGTCGGCATGGAGCGACTCGACGACCCGCTCGAGTCCCGGCGCTTCGTGACATCTCGGCTCCTCTACCGGCGTCTCAGGCGCTACCTGTGGGCACCTCCCCTCGCGCTCGCCGCGGTCGCATTGGCGCTACGGATCGAGTGGATCGTCGACGGACTCGGGCACCTCTTCCGCTCACCGCGCCAACAGGACGCTCTGCAGCGCGCCTACAACGCCTCCTGGTTCTCCCGCTTCATGGTCACGGTCGTGATCGCGGTCGCACTGCTCGCGGTGCTCGCCGTCGTGGTCGCGATCACGTCTCGTGGCATCTGGCGTGCCCTCGGTGGGGAGGGCCTACCGGCTCCGTGGGCTCGCGAACGATCGGCCGCCGGCCCGATCGCGCACGCCCAGCTGGAGATCGACGGCGAGGACGCGCTCGACATGACCCGCCGCGCCGTCGAGAACGGCGCGGCCGGCGTCATCGCAGGCGGCGCCGTCGCCGCGGAGCTCAGCCACCTGGACGTGGGGTTCTTCGCGTGCCCCGGAGCGACATCGGAGGTCGTGCACGAGCACCGCGGCCGCCTGGGGTTGCCCCCCACCTTCCTGCACCACCGCCAGGAGTCCACGATCGAGATCGAGACCGGGGCCGAGCTGCACGTCCGTCTCATCCTGGCCACGGCCGACCTTCCTATGGCCACGCTGGGCGAGCGGCTGGTGACGTCGGACTCGGTCGTCAAAGGACGCACCAAGGCCGCCGAGGTCCACGCTGAGCTGGTGGCCGGGTGGCCGACCGGAGCGTCCTGGCCGCCTGCACCCGAGGTCGCCGCCGACCGCGTCCGGGTGCGCCGGATTCGCCGGCTCGCCGCCGTGTCGCTCTTCGTCGCGGGCGCCATCGACCTGCTCTCGGCGGTCACGGCGCCGCTCCGCACGCATCTGCACCTGATTGCGCAGTACCTGCCGGTGGCACTCGTCCAGGCGGCCGGGGCCCTGGTGGCCATCGCCGGCATCGGGATGATCATGCTGTCGCGGGGCATCTTGCGGGGCCAACGCCGCTCTTGGGCGGTGGCGGTGCTGTTGCTCACCGGGTCGCTCGCCCTGCACCTCGTGCACGCGGCGGATGTCGTGACGCTGCTGGTGTGCGCCGCCGTCCTCGTGCTGCTCGTCGTGCGGCGCGACCTCTTCCGGGCCGTTTCCGAGCCCGCGACCTTGGTCGGTGCGTTCGCCATCCTCGCCATTGGCGGTCTGTTCGCGACGCTCGGTGGTTTCATCGGTGTCGAATTGGCGGGCAACGTGCACCACCATCCGCTCCCGGGCTGGCCCAACGTCCTCGCCGGCTCGGCGGAGCGGCTCGTCGGCGTCGAGTGGGTCAAATTCCCACCCACGATCGACCGCTTCGCATCCCGGAGCCTGCTCGCCGTCGGGATCAGCCTCATCGTGGTGGCCCTGTACCTTCTTACGCGGCCGGTGGTCGATCGGAGCCTGTCCTCGGGGCGCGCCGCCGTCGGCCGGCGTGCCGCGGAATTGCGGGCACGCGACATCGTCCGGCGCCACGGCACCGGCACCCTCGACTACTTCGCGCTGCGTGACGACAAGCAATGGTTCTTCCATCGCGACTCGCTGGTGGCGTACGCAGTCTTTGGCGGGGTCTGCCTCGTCTCACCCGATCCGATCGGACCGTTCTCCGAACGGGCGCACGTGTGGGACGCGTTCCGTCGCTATGTCGACCGCCACGGTTGGGGGCTCGGGGTGATGGGTGCCGGCGAGGAGTGGCTCCCCACGTACCAGGCGTCGGGGATGCGCTTCCTCTACATCGGTGACGAGGCGGTCGTCGATCCGCGCGTGTTCTCTCTAGAGGGTGGAAAGATGAAGGGGTTACGCCAGGCGGTCAATCGCGTCGGCCGCTACGGCTACACCGTTCGCTTCCTCGATCCGGCCCATCTCGCCCCGCGCGACGCCGCTTGCATGGCCGAATTGATGGCCAAGAGCCGCCGTGGCGAGCAGGAACGCGGCTTCTCCATGATGTTGGGGCGGCTATTCGACCCGCGCGATGCCGACCTGTTGCTGACACTGGTGGAGGGACCGGACGGGGATCCGGTCGCGATGTGCCAGTTCGTCCCCTCGCCGGCCATCGGCGGCTACTCACTGGACCTCATGCGCCGGGACCCGGGCGATCATCCCAACGGACTGCTCGACTTCGCGCTCTGCTCGACGATCGCCCACCTCAAGGAGCGGGGGATGAGCGGTCTCAGCCTGAACTTTGCGGCGATGCGGTCGATCTTGGAAGGCGATTCGGGCGACGGTGTGACCCAGCGCGTCGAACGCTGGGCGATACGCCGGCTGTCCGGCGTCCTCCAGATCGAGACGCTCTGGCGCTTCAACTCGAAGTACGAGCCGCATTGGCTGCCGCGCTACATCGTCTTCGACTCCGCCGAGCAATTCGTGCCGGTGGCGGTCCAGATCATGCGGGCCGAGTCACTCACCGAGGTACCCGTGATCGGGCGGCTCCTCACCACGGGCGTGGCCAAGCGCGCGGGTCCGGCGGTACCCGAAGAGGTCGTGGCCGCCATGGAGCACGAGAACGGCGCCGCCACGACGCGGGAGGCCGAGGCGACCGGTCCCCGGGTGTGAGGCCATGACGTTCGCCATGTCCCCGACCGAGCGCGAGACGTTCCTGGCCGGCGTCCATGTCGGGGTTCTCAGCGTGGATGATCCCGGACACGGTCCCCTGACCGTGCCGGTCTGGTACGCCTACGAGCCGGGCGGGACGGTGGACGTCGTCACGGGACGCGGCAGTCGCAAGGCCCGGTGTCTGCGCGCGGCGGGCCGTTTCTCGCTGTGTGCGCAGAACGAGACCCCTCCCTACGGCTATGTCAGCGTCGAAGGCCGGATCGCCGACATCGTGCACCCTGTCGCACCCGAGGTCCTGCGCGCCATGGCCTATCGCTACCTCGGCCCCGAGTTCGGCGATCTCTACCTCGCCGCCACCGAGGACGATGCGCCCGAGCAGGCCATGTTCCGCCTGGCGCCCGAACGCTGGCGGTCGGCGGACTACGCCAAGCAATACGGCTGAGCGAGCGGCCGGGCGCCCCTCAGCAGATCAGTCCGAGGATGCAGTGCTTCGCGGTGGTCGTCGTCGTCGGCGGCGCGGTCGTCGTGGTTGTCGGCGGTGGTGGGGGTGCCGTGGACGGCGCCGGGGCCGGAGCGCTGGTCGTCGGGGTCGGTGGCGGCGTCGTCGTCCCGGGCAGGTACACGTCGGTCACGGCCGTCGGCACCGTCTGGCTCCGGTGTGGCTGGGTCGTAGGCGTGCTCGGACCGGACGTCGACGTGGTGGTCGACGGTACGGCCGTTGGCAGCACGGTGGCCGCAGCGGTCTTCGGTCCGCTGGCGGCGATGGGACTCACGTCGTGCACGCTTTGTTGCGGCAACCGCGGCTGGCTGCTGCCCGGCGAGAGTAGGACGAGCACGGCCAACAGGGCGCCGACCACGCCCAGCCCCGCCAGCATCCCGGTGCGGTGGGATCGCGATCGGGGAGGCCGAACCGGCGCCGCGAACTCCTCGTGGATGGCAGCTCCGGTCGCCACCAGGCCCTCACCGGCAGGTGCAGCGGCTCCGACTACAGGGACCGGCGCGGTCTTGTCGAGGACGGATGTGTGCTCACCGAACTCCTCGCGGATGAGGCGCGCGGCCATGCGGGACTCTTCGGGCGCCGCCGCCTCACCGGACACAGGCCCGGTCAATTCCTCGTCCATCCTCGATCCGTTCCTCGTCCACCGGTCGTGCCGGCGGTTCCCACCTGAGGAAAACCGCTGCGGAGCGGTGAGCTTACGGCGGCACATCCGGGCTGGCCCCGGCGGCCCGTCACCCCTGGTCACGGGCCACGCCGCTTGGACGTGAGTCGGCGGGACCCGAAACGCCTAATGCGGCAGGAAGAGCAGGGTGGCGTGGTTGGCGAAGTCGATGAGCGGCTGCGGCCAGACGCCGAAGAGCACCGTCACCCCGGTGCACACCCCGATGGCGAGGGCACCGAGCACCGGCACGTCGACGGGCTCTGGCTCGGTGTCCTCCTCCTGGGTGTCCTCGTCGGCCAGCAGGATCTGCTCGTTGAGCGTCGTCACCGCCCCGGCAGCGGACGCCGGGGTGGCCCACTCGAGCCCGCCACCCGGAGGGCGCTCGGCGACGGGCACGGCCACGCCCTCGTCGGGGATCTCCGGCGGCGCGGTCGCGGCGATGGTGCCGCCTCCCACCATGGACTCGTCGTAGGCGAGCTCGGCCGAGCCGCCGGCCGCCGCGCCCTCGGTCTCCCCGAGCCCGCCGCCCGCGTACATGAGCACCGCCACCCGTAGGTAGAAGTACGCCGCCACGGCGGCCGTCACCATGGCGATGGCGCCGAGCGGCACGTAGCCGGCGTCGATGGCCGCGAAGACCACCTGCACCTTGGCCCACAGGCCCGTCGTGAAGGGAGCACCCGCCTGGGCGAGGAGGAGCACCGCGAAGGCGAGCGCCACCAGAGGTTGGCGACCGGCCAGACCGCGGTAACGAGACAGGTCGTGGTCGCCGTCCCCGGCGCGACCGAGCAACGTCACGATGGCGAAGCTGCCGATCGTCATGAGCATGTAGGCGAAGAGGTAGTAGAGGGCCGCGCTGGCCCCGCGCGCCGTGCCGGCGGCGACGCCGAGAAGGATGAAACCGGCGTGGTTGATCGACGAGTACGCCAGCATGCGCTTCACATCACGCTGGCGGAGCGCGACGAAGGCGCCGAGCACGAGGGACAGGACGGCCAGGGCGTAGACGATCGGCCGCCAGTCGGTCGTGACCACACCCATGGCCGAGAACAGGACGCGCAGCATGGCCGCGAACGCGCCCGCCTTGGCGACGGCGGCCATGAACCCCGTGACCGGTGAGGGGGCACCCTGGTAGACGTCGGGGGTCCACATGTGGAACGGCACCGCCGCCACCTTGAACGCGAAGCCCACCAGCAGGAGCGCCAGCCCGGCGAGCAACAGCCCGTTGGAGAGCACGACGTTCTTGGAGAGGAAGTCCGCGATCTGGGTCAGGTTCGTCGAGCCGGTGGCGCCGTAGGTGAGCGCGATCCCGTAGACGAAGATGGCCGAGGAGAAGCCGCCAAGGATGAAGTACTTGAGCGCAGCCTCGCCCGACGACGCTCGCCGGTAGTTGAACGCGGTCAGCACGTACAGCGCGATCGAGAGGATCTCGAGTCCGAGGAACACGATGATCAGGTCGTTGGCCATCGCCATCAACATGGCGCCCGACGCAGACACCATCGCCAGCACGTGGAATTCCGCCCCTTGTACGCCTTCGCGGCGCAGATACCCGTCGGCGACCAGCGCGGTGAGCAGCATGGCGATCGAGACGAGGATCATCACAAAGACGCTGAAGCCGTCCATGACGACGGCCTGTTTGATGTAGGTGTGCGCTCCGTGGTCCTGCACGTCGGTCCACTGCCAGATGGCCACGCCGAGCGCACCACCCGAGATCGCCACGGTCGCAACCGTCGAGACGGCCACCCGCAGTGGCCGCGCCACGAGGGATGCGAGCGCGAGTAGCAGCACCGCGCCGCCGATCATGATGACGGGCGGCATGATGGCGAGCCACCGGATCGGGGGTACCGCGATGGTGTCCGACGGGACGCGCGTCGTCGCGGCGAGGAGGGTCGCGATCACTTCACGCCCTCCACGCCCTTGACCGCGACCGACGGCTGATGCTGCCCGGTGCTCGATTCGACGTGGGCGATCAGCTGGTTCACCGAGGGATTGATCCGGTCGAGCACGGGCTTGGGATAGACACCCAGGAACACGATCAGGATGATCAGCGGTGCCATGACGGCACGCTCGAGGAGTGCGAGGTCACGCGTCTTCTCGTCGGCCTCACGCGGCTTGCCGTGGAACACCTGCTGGTACGCCCACAACAGGTAGACGACCGCCACGATGACGCCCAGCACCGCCACCACGGCCCACCAGCGGTGCGTGAGGAAGGTGCCGGACAGCACGAGAAACTCGCTGACGAAGCCGTTCAGCCCCGGCACCCCGACCGACGCCAACATGACTACCGTGAACACACCGGCCAGGACCGGCGCGGCCTTCTGCAATCCGCGCATCTCGCCGGTCTGCCACGTCCCGCGACGCTGGTAGATGAACCCGATGAGGATGAACAGGGCCCCGACGATGAGGCCGTGGTTCAACATCAGCAGTACGCCGCCCGCGAGTCCCTGGCTGCTCAGCGCGATGGTGCCTAGCGCGATGAAGCCGATCTGTGCCAACGACGAGTAGGTGACCAGTCGCTTGAGGTCGCGCTGCGCGCAGGCGACGACGGCGCCGTAGATGATGCCGATGACCGCCAACGTGAGGACGAGGGGGGCGAGTGTGCGCGTGGCCTGGGGGAAGAGGCTCAGGTCGAAGCGGATGATGCCGTACGTCCCGAGCTTGGCCAGCACGCCGGACAGCACCACCGAGCCCTCCTCGGGTGCCTCGGTGTACGCGTCCGGCGACCACGTGTGAAACGGGAACAGCGGGGCTTTCACGGCGAAGGCGGCGGTGAAGGCCAGGAAGAGCAGCACCCCTTCGGTCCCGGTGAGGTGCGTCTGCATGAGCGGGCCGAGCGAGAACGTCAGGTAGTGGTACTGCGACTGGTGGAGGAAGGCCAGGGCGAGGATCCCGACCAGCAGGAACGCCGATCCCAAAAACGTGTAGAGGAAGAACTTGATGGCCGCGTAGGCCCGGCGTTGGTGCCCCCAGCCGGCGATGATGAAGTACGAGGGCACCAGCGTGAGCTCGAACATGAAGAAGAAGACGAGGAGGTCGAGCGAAAGGAAGCTCCCCAGCACCGACGCCTCGAGCAGCAGGATCCAGGCGAAGTAGGCCCGCGCGTTCTGCCGGTTCCGTCCCAGCACGATGGTGAGCGGGAACAGGATCGCCGTCAGCAGCACCAGGAACACGGAGATGCCGTCGACGCCGAGATACCAGTGGACCCCGAGTGAGCTGCCCGTGTAGTCGTGGTTCGAGACGAGCTGGAATCCGCCGTCGTGCACCTTCATGGTGACCAGGGCGGCGACGGCGAGCCCGAGCGTTAGGAGCGACGTGATGAGCGCGAGCGCGTACGGCACCTCGCGCGGCAGCCGGCGGTCCAGTCCGAGCAGGCCGAGGACGGCCGCGCCGATGGCCGGGACGAGGACCAGCAGCGTGAGGTAGGGGACGATGTGCGTCATCCCCACCACGTCCTGCTCAACATGAAGGCGAGCAGGAGAGCCAGGCCGATGGCGATGCCCAGCGCGTAGTTCCGGGCGTAGCCCGTCTGCAGCCGCCGGGCCGCCGTGCCGCCGACCTTGGCCAGGTGCGCCGCGCCGTTGACCGCACCGTCGATGACCCGCACGTCCACCACCCAGGCGAAGAAGGTGGCTATGCGCTGGCTCGGCCTGCCGATGATGGTGTCGTAGAAGTCGTCCCAGTACCAGACCCGCTGGAGGAACGCGGGCTCGAGCGCCGGCTTGTCCACCTGGGCGCCGCGCCACAGGTTGTACGCGACGATCACGCCGATCAACGCCGCCGCGATGTCGGTCACCGCGAGCGCCCACTGGCTCGAGTCACTGAGGGTGTTGTTGTAGAGGGTGCCCGAGAAGACGGGCGCGAGCCAGCTCTCGAGGTCGTGGGTGTGCACCCAGGGCAGGTTCAGCACGCCGCCGAAGAAGGCGAAGAAGGCGAGGACCACCAGGGGGACGCGCATGACCCAGGGCGACTCGTGCGGCTCGTGCAGGGCGGGCTGCCCCTGCGGCCCGACCTTGTCGAAACGTGGCTCGCCACCGAAAGCGAGGACCTCGAGCCGGCTCATGTAGTACGCCGTGAGCACCGCCGTCAGCAGGCCGATGGCCCAGAGAACCTTGTAGAGCACCATGGAGTGGGCGAACACGTTGTCGAGCACGTCGCCCTTGGCCCAGAACCCCGACAACGGGGGGATGCCGGCGATGGCCAGGAAGCCGACAGTGAAGGTGACCGTGGTCCACTTCATGTACCGGCGCAGCGCGCCCATGCGCTTGAGGTCCTGCTCGTCCTCGAGCCCGTGGATGACCGAACCCGCGCCGAGGAAGAGGAGGCCCTTGAAGAAGGCGTGCATCACCATCAGGAAGATGGCGGCGACGTACGCGCCCGAGCCGACCGCCAGCACCATGTAGCCGATCTGCGAGACGGTCGAAAACGCGAGCACCTTCTTGATGTCCTGCTGCGCGCAGGCGATGGTCGCCGCGACGAACGCCGTCGCCGCGCCGATGATTGCAATGACCTCCGTCCCGTGGGCGGTCAGGTGCAGGACCGGGTTCATGCGGCACAGCAGGTAGACCCCCGCCGTCACCATGGTGGCGGCGTGGATGAGGGCGGAGACGGGAGTCGGGCCCTCCATGGCGTCGGGCAGCCAGTTGAAAAGCGGGATCTGCGCCGACTTGCCCGTCGCGGCGAACAGGAGCAACAGGACCACGGCAGTGGCCGTCCCGCCGCCCAGGTGGGAGAGCTGCCCGAAGATGCCCCCGCCCGGGCCACTCTCGTACTGCAGCGTCCCCGTCTTCTCGAAGATGAGGAAGATGGCGATCAGGAAGCCGGCGTCACCGATCCGGTTGTAGATGAAGGCCTTCTTGCCGGCCGAGGCCGCCGACTCGCGCTCGAACCAGAACGCGACCAGGAAGTACGAGCAGACTCCCACACCCTCCCAGCCCACGAACGTCAGCAAGAGGTTGTTCGCCAGCACCAAGAGCAGCATGGAGAAGACGAACAGGTTCAGGTAGATGAAGAACTTGGAGTAGTCCCTGTCCTTCTTCATGTAGCCGATGGAGTACAGGTGGATGAGCGCGCTGACCCCGGTGACGAACATGCACATCGTCATCGACAACGGGTCCACCAGCGTGCCCACCGGCACGCTGAGGCCGCCCGCGCTGAACCAGGTGAAGTACTGCTGCACCACCACTCGGTGGTCGGCGGGCAGCTGCATGAGCCCGGCCAGCACAAGGCAGGCGACGACGAACGCGCCGCCCACCGCGGCGGTGCCGACCCAGCCCGCGACGGGGTCCCCGAGGCGACGCCCGCCCACGACGAGCACCGCAAACCCGGCGAGGGGCAACAGCAGCATGAGGTACGCGAGATGGACCACGGGTCAGCCCTTGAGCGAGTCCAGGTCGTCCGCCACTGTCGTGGCACGGCGTCGGTAGTTGGTCACGACGATGCCGAGGCCGACCACGACCTCGGCCGCCGCCACGACGAGCACGAAGAAGACCAACGCCTGCCCCCCGATGTCGTTGAGCATGCGCGAGAAGGTGACGAAGGTGAGGTTCGCCGCGTTGAGCATCAGCTCGATGCACATGAACATGATCAGGACGTTGCGCCGCACCAACAGGCCGACGGCGCCGATGGTGAAGACGAGGGCCGCCAGGCCCAGGTACCAGGCTCCCGAGAGACTCACGCGCTCAGCTCGCTCTGGGTGGGCTCATCCTGATCGGCGTGCACGGTCGGCGGGCGCCGGGCCAGCACGACGGCGCCCACGACAGCGATGACCAACAGCGCCGCCGTGGCCTCGAACGCGAACAGATAGGTCGTGAACAGCTGCTTGCCCAGCTGGGCCGGCTCACCCGCCGGCGACGACAGGCTCTTGGTCACGTGGCCCTGGATGGGACCGACGACCTGGTGGGCGCCGGTGACCCAATGGGCGGTGACACCCATGGCGATCAGGCTCCCGAGCGTGATGGCGGCAAAGAAGTAGGCCAGGGGTCGCTGGCCGACCAGCGGTTCGGTGGTGACGTCCTCGGCGCGGTCGACCCCCAGGAACATGATGACGAAGAGGAACAGCACGACGATGGCGCCGGCGTAGACGATGATCTGGACGGCGGCCAGGAAGTCTGCCTCCTGCTCGATGAAGAGGACGGCCACGCCGAAAAGCGTCATCACGAGGCTGAGCGCGGCGTGCACCGGGTTGCTCGACGTCACGACGCCGACCGCACCCATGAGGATCACGACGGCGGAAGCCGCGAACACGATGACGTCGGGCGCGGTGGCGCTCGAGGCAAAGAGAAAGGCGTGGGGCATGGCTCAGTCGCTCTCCCGGTAGATCGCCTCGTCGGCCTCGTGCGCGAGGTGGGCCGCCACCTTCGCCTGAGCGTCGGCCTGCGCGGCCTTGGCGTCGGCCTTCGCTGCCTTGCGGTCCGCGCGCGCCTCCTTCATGCGGGCGCGCATCGCCTCGATCTTCTTGCGGTTGCGCTCGGCGCCCTTGCGGGCGCGCCAGATGCGGCCCTGCATGCCGCGGTGCGCGAGCGGGATGTCCTCGTCGAGCAGGTGCGCTTCGAGCACCTCGCGCAACGGCTTCATGCCGGTCGCGTCGTCGTTGCGACGGCCCGATTGGCCGCCCTCAGGGGCGCGCACGCCGTAGCCGAGCTCGCCCGACCACTGCACCTCCCCCTCGTAGGCCGCGTTGCCCGAGGGAGAGGTGGCGCGCATCCAGCCCGACGTCATGAGGTCGTCGCCCTCGCGCCAGTCCTCCCACGGCAGCTTCTTCGGGGTGCCGTCGTCGTTCACCACCAACTCGTCCTTGGTGTAGATGGCGTCCGAGCGGTTCGTGAAGGAGAACTCGAAGAGCTTGGACTCGGTGATCGCCTCCGTGGGGCAGGCCTCGACGCACAGGTCGCAGTGGATGCAGCGCAGATAGTTGATCTCGTAGACGAAGCCGTAGCGCTCGCCGGGCGATACCGGGTGGTCTGGCGGGTTGTCGAGCCCGCGCACGTAGATGCAGTCGGCCGGGCACACCCCGGCACACAGCTCGCAGCCGATGCACTTCTCCATGCCGTCCTCGTAGCGGTTGAGGACGTGCCGGCCGTGTTGGCGCGGCTGCTTGGGCTTCTTCTCCTCCGGGTACATGGTCGTGACCCGGGGCCGTGTCAGGTGTTGGAAGGTCAGCTTGAAGCCACCCAGGAACGACAGCTGGTCCTTCATCTCGTCGCCCACTCCCACTACGCATCACCCCCCGGAACCGGCCGGAACGGGTGCACGGGGGCCCGGGTCGGGCGCGTGACCCGGCTGCCGATGGCGGGGATGATCACGTCTTCCTCGCTGCGGTGTGCGCCCAGTTGAGTGGCCCGGAACAGCAGCCCGGCGGCGAGCAGCATCACCGGCACGAGAATGAGGCCGCCCCAGTGCCAGGCGATGATCGCGGCCACGAGGAGCAGCCACCCCAGCGTGACCGGGATGAGGCGCTTCCAGCCGAGGTCCATCAGCTGGTCGTAGCGCAGGCGCGGCAGCGCGGCGCGGAACCAGACGTAGATGAAGCAGAAGGCCGCAGTCTTCAGCAGGAAGTAGATGATCGGCATGTAGATGCTCGCCCCGGGGATGTGGAAGATGTAGCCGTTGGGGCCGCCGAAGAAGAGGGTCACCACGATGGCCGACATGGTGATCGTGTTCATGAACTCCGCCAGGAAGAAGAGTCCGAAGCGGATCGAGGAGTACTCGGTGTGGAACCCGCCGACCAGCTCCTGCTCGGCCTCGGTCAGGTCGAAGGGCGGACGCGTCAGCTCGGCCGTGATGGCGATCATGAAGAAGATGAACGGGAAGATGCCCAGCCGGATCAGGTTCCAGTTCCAGAACCCGTCCGCCTGCGAGGACACAATCGCCCGGGTCGACAGCGACCCGGTGACGAGCACCACCATGACCGTCGTCATGCCCAGCGCCGCCTCGTAGGAGATCACCTGCGCCGACGCGCGCACCGAGCCGAGCAACGGGTACTTCGAGCCCGACGACCACCCGGCCAGCATCACGCCGTAGACGGCGATGCCCGACATGGCGAGCACCAGCAAGATGCCCATCGGCGGGTCGGCCACCTGCAGCTCGAACGTGTGGCTGCCGATCGTGATCACACCGCCGACCGGCACGACCGTGAAGACGAGAACGGCGGGGATCACCGAGAGGTAGGGCGCCAGCTTGAAGACGAACGCGTCGGCCCGGTCGGGGAGCAGGTCCTCCTTGAAGACGAGCTTGGTCCCGTCGGCCAGGGTCTGGAGGAGGCCCCAGGGCCCGGCGCGGTTCGGCCCGATCCGGCTCTGCATGTCCGAGATCACCTTGCGCTCGAACCAGATCATGAGCGCCGTCGCCACCAGCAGCGCCACGAACGCGACGAGGCACTTGATGATGACGATCAGCCAGACCTCCCAGTTGAGGCCGAAGTAGAAGAGCGGGTCTCCGTTACCGTTGTTCGCGCTGTGCGTCAGCAGCTGCGGGTTGGTGGCGGCGGCGTGGGCGGCGGTGGCGAAGA
>DATMMN010000130.1:0-2738 GCA_035569675.1 Acidimicrobiales bacterium
GGGCGGTCGCGAGGTCACAGTCGGCCCCTACGGTGAGGCCATGAGTGCGAAGGCTGCTGGGGACAACGGGGTGCGGCGTTGCGAGTGGGCCGGGACGGACCCCGAGATGGTGGCGTACCACGACATCGAGTGGGGGGTGCCCGTCCACGACGACACGGTCCATTTCGAGTTCCTCGTGCTCGAGGGTGCGCAGGCCGGGCTGAGCTGGTCGACGATCCTCAAGCGCCGCGCTGGTTACCGCAAGGCCTTTGCCGGCTTCGACGCGGCCAAGGTCGCTCGCTTCACGCCGGCCAAGGTGAACAAGCTGCTCACCGACACCGGCATCATCCGCAACCGGGCCAAGGTCGAGTCGACCGTGCGCAACGCACGCGGTTTCCTGGCCGTGCAGGAGGAGTTCGGCTCCTTCGACGACTACATCTGGGGCTTCGTCGGGGGACGTCCGATCGTAAACAAGTGGCGGCGACTGGGGCAGCTGCCGCCGACCTCGGCGGAGTCCGAGGCCCTGAGCAAGGACCTGAAGCGGCGCGGCTTCGGCTTCGTCGGCCCCACCGTCTGTTATGCCCACCTCCAGGCCGCCGGTTTGGTCAACGACCACATCGTGAGCTGCTTCCGCTACTCCGAGCTCACAGGGAGTTGAGGGGCCGCAGGGGCCGCGCCATGACGATGCGGGTGCCGTAGCGGGCGAGCACCGGCTCCTCCGGGGTCAAGCCGTGAGCGACCAGCCAGTCGTCGGCGGAGCCGATCTCGACAAAGCCCTCCGAGCCGTAGAACGGGCCGTTCCACGGCACGTCGCGGTAGGTCGTGAGCGTGAGCTCGGGGTAGCCGCGGGATTCGGCCCAACCGATTCCGGCCCGGAGCAGCGCGCGGCCGAGGCCGCGCCGGCCGTGCTCGGGATGCACGGAGAGCTGTTCGAGGTGCGCACCACCGTCGAGCGCATCGATGCGGCACAGGCCGACCGGCGGGTCGTCGGCGACGAGAACGATGAGCGCGGCGCCGAACTCTTCGGCCGTGCCCGGACCGGGGAAGGTGCCGCGATCGAAGGGTGCGAACCTGGTGTCGGCGGCGGCTTCGACGGCTGGGAGCAGGCCGAGCTCGTCCGCACGCACCGGCCGGATGGAGCTGTCGGCGCGCACGCATCCGACGGTAGCGTGACCGCCCGTGCGCGCCGTCGTCTGCAACGAGCTCGGTCCCCCGTCGCTCCTACGCGTCGAGGAACTCCCCGACCCCGAGCCTCGGCCGGGCCAGGTCGTCGTCGACGTGGAGGCGGCGGGCGTCAACTACGTCGACGCGCTGTTCGTGGCGGGGCAGTACCAGATCAAGCCTGCGGTGCCGTTCGTGCCGGGGACCGAGTCCGCCGGAACGGTGTCGCGTTTGGGTGACGGTGTCGAAGGCCTGGCGGTGGGTCAACGGGTTCTCGTGTCGGCGGGATTGGGTGGCTTCGCGAGCAAGGTGGCGGCCGCAAGGTCGGCGGTGACAGTGCTGCCCGACGTGCTCGACTCGGCGCGGGCGGCGACGTTCAACCAGAGCTACTCGACGTGCTTGTACGCGCTGCGCGACCGGGCCTCGGCCCAGGCCGGCGAGGGCGTGCTCGTGCTCGGCGCCGGTGGGGGGATCGGACTCGCGGCGATCGGCGTGGCCCGGGCGCTCGGCTGTCGGGTGCTCGGCGTTGCCTCGAGCGAGGAGAAGCGAGCGGCCGCGCTGGTCGCAGGCGCCGAGGCCGTCATCGACCCGGGGGCCGAGGCGGTGAAGGACGCGGCCCGGTCGTGGGCGGGCGGCACGGGTGTCGACGTGGTGATCGACCCGGTGGGGGGCTTGCTGGCGGAGCCATCGCTGCGGGCGCTCGGCGACCGCGGGCGCTATTGCGTCATCGGTTTCGCCGCGGGGGAGATCCCGTCCATCCCGCTGAACCAGGTGCTGTTGCGCAACCGGACGGTGATTGGCATCGACTGGGGCATCTGGGCCTTGCAGCACGGAGAGGCACAGCGTGCGTTGTTGGGTGACCTGCTCGAAATGGTCGCGGGCGGGCACATCGACCCCGTGCGACCGAACGAGTACCCGCTCGAGGATGTCGTCGGGGCCCTCGAGGACCTGCTGGGGCGCCGGGTGGTGGGAAAGGTCGCGCTTATCCCCTAGGGGCGTCGTCTCCGGCTGGTTGGGCGGTCACTCGTGACGGCGCAACTTCTGACAGTGCGACCGACTGTGTTGTGCGTCCGTTGTGGGCCCCAAGGGCAAAAGAGGACTCAATCCTGAGGCGGTTCGCGCCGTCAATGAGGGGATGGGGGAAATAGACGTTTTGTCTAAGGCCGCGGCGCGACCAGTCGCCGGCATTGTCGCGACGAATGGACACGGAGCCGGACTCGGCCAGGGCTGGGGAACGCCGGCTTCGTACAGGGTACCGACGCAGATCCGGTGGTTCTTCGGCATCACCTTGGCGCTGGTCGTTACGTTCGTCATCTCGCTCATCGTCCGACCGGTCGGGTCGTACTTCCAACCGATCGACGGTTGGGGCATCTCGCTGCTCGAGGTGGCGGTCGGCTTCGTGTGCATCGGTCGCTACTTCGAGCGGTCATGGCACGGCAGCAACCCGATCGGCCGCACGTTCCCGCTCGCGCTGGGCGCCGCCTCGGCGTCGTGGGGCATCGGGGACTTGGTCCTCACCGGTCTCGGCGGGCCTAACGTCACTCCCCCCTCCGCCGCGGACCTCTTCTACATCGGATTCTTCCTGCTGTGTTTCTGCG
>DATMMN010000131.1:0-11227 GCA_035569675.1 Acidimicrobiales bacterium
GGCTTGCCCACCCCGACAGGGTCGGTCACCTTCACCAGCGGGTCGACCCAGCTCTGCACGGCGACGTTGTTGAGCGACGGCACTGCTTCGTGCCCTTCAACCGCCGCTCCGGTCGGAAGCGACACGATTACGGGGACCTATACCGGCGACACCGTCTTCGTCGGTTCGACCGGCTCGACGACACTCGCAGTCAACAGTCCGCCCCTGCCACCGCAGCCGACCCATGGGTATTGGCTGGTCGGCTCGGACGGCGGGATCTTCACGTTCGGGTCGGCGCAGTTCCACGGCTCAACGGGCTCGCTACGTCTGCAGCGGCCCGTTGTGGGCATCGTGCCGACCGCCGACCGCGGCGGGTACTGGCTCGACGCGTCCGACGGAGGGATCTTCGCCTTCGGTGACGCTGGTTTCTACGGGTCGATCCCCGGGCTCGGCCTTCATCCGGCCGGGACACCATTCCCCAACCGGCTGAACGCACCCATCGTGGGCATGGTGCCTTCAAGCGACGGCGGGGGCTACTTCATGGTCGCCTCCGACGGCGGCGTCTTCGCGTTCGGCGACGCCCGCTTCGCTGGCAGCTGCCCGGGGATCGGCGGGTGCGACGGCGCCGCAGTGGCCGTCATGCCCGACGCCAGTGGCAACGGCTACTGGCTCGTGACCCAGAGCGGGCACCTCTACACGTTCGGTGACGCCCCGTATTACGGCGCACCCGGACCCCGGAGCTCGCCGGTGACTTCCGCCGTGCGCGCGCCGGACGGACAGGGGTACTGGATCCTCTTCGCGGACGGGAACATCGCCGGCTACGGCGACGCCGGCAACTTCGGGAACCCGTCCGGTCAGATGGGCGGCTTCAACCCCGCCAGTGCGATCTTCACCACCACCGACGGGAGCGGGTACTGGGTGGCGGCGGCCGACGGTGCCGTAGCGAACTACGGCGACGCTCCCAATGACGGCTCCATGCTTGGTACCTCTCTCAACGGTTCGATCATCGCGGCCACGGGCTGGTAGGCCTCGCCCGTCACGCGTGGCGTGGCGCTCCAGCAGCACCCCGTCGAAGCCCATGCGTCGTTGTGCTGGGCAACCCGCTCCAGGGGTTTCAGGCGCGCACCGGCCGGGCAGGATGCGGTCGTGCCGGTGACAGATCTCGCAGCCGAGCGCCGCGCGCTGCCGCGGCCCCAATGGGTCCTCGCCGCGCTTGGTGTCTCCGCTGCGCTGGCTGCGATCGTCGCCGTCCCGCACGACGCCCGCGGCGCCGCAGCCCAATGCTGGCCGGCCTTCGTCTTGGTGGCGGGCCTGCTGCTTGTCGGGTTCGTCGCCGACCAGGACGGCCTGTTCGCCTCCGGCGGCCACGCGTTGGCGCGCCTCGCGCCGAACGGTTGGGCGCTGTACGCGGGAACCGCTGTGCTCGTCGTCGCGGTGACCACGCTGCTGAACCTTGACACCGCGGTCACCTTCCTCACGCCGGTGCTCGTCTACGCGGCACGCAGCCGAGGCGAGGGCGAGGCTCCCCTGCTCTACGGCTGCCTGCTGATGGCCAACGCGGGCTCGCTCCTGCTGCCCGGGTCGAACCTCACCAATGTGATCGTCCTCGGACACCTTCACCTGTCGGGCCGGGCGTTCCTCGAGCACATGGCGCTCGCCGGCCTCTCCGCCGCTGGCGTCACGGCACTCGTCGTCGCCTTAGTCCACCGCGGTGAGCTCCGGGCGACGATCGCGCCAGGCGGCGCGCCCGAACGCCCGGTCCTGGGCGTCGGGCTCGTCGCCGTGCTCGCGGTGACGGTGCTCGTGGTGGTCCTGCGATCTCCCGCTCTTCCCGTGGCAGGGGTGGGCCTCGTGGCCGTCGTTTGGCGGTGCCTTTCTCGCACGACCGCTCCCGAGGCCGCCGTGCGCGTTCTGGGTCTCCCGGTGCTCGTCGGTTTGTTCGGGCTCGCCGTCGCGCTCGGGAGTTTGGGCCGCGTCTGGTCGGGGCCTTCCACGATGTTGGAGCACCTGAGCTCGTGGGCGACCGCGCCGGTCGCCGCCGTCGTCAGCGTCCTCGTGAACAACCTGCCGGCGGCGTCACTTCTCGCCGCGCACGCACCGCCACATCCCTACACCCTCTTGGTGGGGCTGAACGTCGGCCCGAACCTGTTCGCCACTGGCTCCCTGGCTTGGGTGCTGTGGCTGCGGGCCGCGCGTGACGCCGGCGCACAGCCGGACGTCGCACACGCCAGCCGGCTCGGATTGCTCAGCGTCCCGCCGGCTCTTGGCGTTGCGGTACTCGCCCTGCTGGCCACCGGCACACACTGAGGACGTGCTCGTGCAACCCGCCGAGTCCCGGAATGCTGCCGCGGGATTGAACGTGCAGGCGCCGTTACGCCCCTGCAACCCCGAGCGCTCGCTTCAAGACAACGGACGCCTCCTGCGCCGCCCGGCGCGAAACGGCCGCACTCGTCACGAGAGCGGAGCCGTGGAATGTGCCGGGGAATTGGTGCAACTCGACCGAGACGCCGGCCCGAAGCATCTCCTGCGCATACGCAATGCCCTCGTCGCGCAGCGGGTCGTTCTCCGCGGTCGAGACGTAGGCGGGCGGCAACCCGCTGAGGTCCATCGCCCGCGCCGGGGCGGCGTACATCGGGACTTCGTCCGTCCCGGCCAGATCCCCGAGATAGAACTGCCAGCTCTTCACCGCCAGCGGCCGGTTCCAGAGCGGAGAATCCACGAACTTTCGCATCGACGGCGTCTCGAGCCGGTCATCGAGCTCGGGGATGTGCAGCATCTGGAAGCAGACCGGAGGACCGCCGCGGTCCCGGGCCAGCAGCGCCGTAGCCGCAGCCAGCCCGCCTCCCGCGCTCGCACCGAGCAGCGCGATACGCGCTGGGTCCACACCGAGCGCCGCTGACTCGGCATGGAGGAACGAGAGTGCCGCGTAGCAATCGTGCAGCCCCGCGGGGTACGGATGCTCGGGTGCCAACCGGTAGTCGACCGAGACGAGCACCGCACCGAGGTCGACCGCCGTCAACACTGCGCCCGCGTGCTCGGACTCGACGTTGCCGACGACGAAGCCCCCGCCGTGGATGAGGAGGACGCCCGGCACGGTAGTGCCGGGGTCGGCGGCGACCGTCTTGGGCCGGTAGACGCGCACGGACACCTCGGGGTCGCCCTCCCACCCCGGGATCTGCCGGTCCTCGATCTCGAGCAGCTCCGCTTCGGGCAGCGGCGTCCGCATCGCGACGAGCAGCTTCTCGAACTCGCGACGCGCAGCCACCGGGTCGTCGAGGTCGATGACCGGCATGAAGTCGAGGACCGCCTCCAGCTCCGGGTCGATCATCGTCCTGCCCTCCCCCGCTCCGTGGTTATTTCGGCTGCATCCTGATGCCGGCGTCGAGCCGGATCGACTCCGCGTTCATGTACGAATTGCTCAGAAGTTCGACCGCAAGCGTGGCGAACTCGCTCGGGTAGCCCAGTCGGTGCGGGAACAGGACGTCCTGGGCCAGCTTGCTCTTGAACGCATCGGAGCCTTCGCCCGCGCCGTAGATCGGCGTGTCGATGAGCCCCGGGAGGATCGTGTTGACCCGGATGCCGACCACGGCGAGGTCACGTGCGACCGGCAGTGTCATCCCGATCACGCCACCCTTCGACGACGAGTAGGCGGCCTGGCCGATCTGGCCGTCCTCTCCCGCCACAGAAGAGGTGTTGACGATGGCGCCACGGGCGCCGTCGGCGTCTGGCGAGTTCAGGCTCATCTTTGTCGCCGCCAGGCGGACGCAGTTGAACGTGCCGATGAGGTTGATCTCGATCACCCGGCGGTAGAGGTCGAGGTCGTGCGCCGACGCGTAGTCGCCGTCCTTGCCGATGGTGCGGGTGGCCCAACCGATGCCGGCACAGTTGACGAGCGACTTGAGCGGCGCCATCTCGATGGCCGCCTCGACCGCGGAGATGACCTGCTCGGTGTTGGTGACGTCCGTCTGGACGAAGAGCCCACCGAGCTCCTTGGCGAGCGGCTCTCCTCTGTCCGCCTGGAGGTCGGCGACGACGACGTGGACGCCGCGCTCGGCCAGCAGGCGTGCCGTGGCCTCACCCAGCCCCGAGGCGCCCCCAGTGACGATTGCCGACGTGCCGTTCAGATCCATCTCTCTGCCGCTCCTTGAGGGTCGTGTTGTGCGGGCCAGAGGATACGGTCCGGACCGGCTCCGGTCACATTTGAGCGGGGGCCTCCATGCCCAGCAGCGAGAGGCCCTGCTCGAGCACCCTCGCCGTGAGGTCGCACAGCGCGAGCCGCGAGGTCCGCACGTCCTCGTCGGCCACGAGCACCCGGCAGGCCTCGTAGAACGTGGTGAACACGGTCGCCAGATCGAAGAGATACATGCAGAGCTTGGACGGGTTGAGGTTGTCGGCCGTGGACTCGACCGCCTCGCCGAAGCGCAGGAGGTGCAACGCCAGGGCGCGCTCGGGCACCTCGTCGAGCCGCGGCGTTGTGCCGGCCGGAGGAGGATCCGCCTCGGCACGGCGGAAGATCGAGCGGATGCGGGCGTGTGCGTACTGGAGGTACGGGCCGGTGTTGCCCTCGAAAGCGAGCATGCGGTCCCAATCGAAGACATAGTCACGCATCGGCTCGGTGGACAGGTCGGCGTACTTGATGGCGCCGATGCCGAGCGCCCGCGCCACGGCGGCCTGCTGCTCGGGCGAGAGGTCGTTCTCGCGGTCGCGGTCCTTCAACGCGTTCGCCGCCCGCTCGACCCCCTCCGCCAACAGGTCGACCAGACGCTCCGAGCCGCCACCCCGGCTGGCGAGCTTCTTTCCGTCCGTGCCGAGGACCAGCCCGAAGGCAACATGGGAGGCGTCCGAGACGTCGTGCAGGTAGCCGGCCAGCGCAGACACCGCGAACACCATCCGCAGGTGCAGCGACTGCTCGGCGCCGACCACGTAGAGCAGGCGCTCGGCGCCCAGTCGGCCCGTCCGGTCACGCACCGCCGCGAGGTCGGTCGCCTGGTACCCGTAGCCGCCGTCTGACTTGCGGACGATGAGCGGCAGCGGGTCGCCCTGGCGATTGGAGAACCCGTCGGGGAACACGCACAGCGCGCCGTGGTCCTCGACCAGCAGGCCCTTTTCCGTCAGCTCGTCGACGACGACCGGCAGCAATGGGTTGTAGAAACTCTCGCCGACGGCATCCTCCTCCCTGAGGAGCACGCCGAGCATTGTGTACACCTCGCGGGCGTGGCGCATGCTCTCGGTCACGAAGATGTGCCACAGCCGCATCGTCTCGGGATCGCCGCTCTGGAGCAGCACGACGCGGCGGCGGCTGCGCTCGGCGAACTCGGGATCGCTGTCGAACTGGACGCGTGCGGCGGCGTAGAACTCGTTCAGGTCGCGGACGCTGAAGGACTCAGCGTCCGCCGCGCCGTCGACATCGAGCAGGTGCTCGATGAGCATCCCGAAGGGCGTTCCCCAGTCGCCGATGTGGTTCTCGCGCAGAACGGTGTTGCCCTGGAAGGCGAGCACACGCGCCAGGGCGTCGCCGATGACCGTGGTGCGCAGGTGGCCGACGTGCATCTCCTTGGCCACATTGGGCGACGAGTAGTCGATGAGCACCGTCTGCGGCGACGTGACGACGGCGACCCCGAGGCGGGGGTCGCCCGAGACCTCGGCCACCTGCGACGCGATGAAGTCGTTGGACAGCGTCAGGTTGATGAACCCGGGCCCGCTGACTTCCACCACGGAGACGACGCCCTCGAGGTCGGCCGCCAGTACCACCTGTTCCGCCACCTCGCGGGGCGGCCGGCTCAGCTCCTTACCCAGTGGCAGGGCGCCGTTGGCCTGGAAGTCGGCGCGGTCGGACGGGCGCAGGACGGGATCGGCCCCTGGCGACACCGCGTCGAAGGCGGCCTGGAGCCTGTCGGCGAGCACGCTGACGGCGGCGGGCATCCCTCATCTTCGCATGCGCTCAGCGACCACCAGCCCGTGGAGGCCGCTCGTGCGCGTCTAGTTCGCGGGCGCGCCCATGGCCCCGTCCATGAGGCCGTAGCGGCGGTAGGGCCCGAAGAAGCCGTGCTCCAGCAGGCCGTAGCCCACCTGGTCGTTGTAGGAGAACTCTGCGACGTGGTCGACGATGCCGTACTGGGCCAGCCCCCTGATCTCCTCGACCGACAGAACGAGGCCCTGGGTCACGGTCTCGGGGCCGTGGTACATCCCGTGGCGCCAGTCGGCGTCGATGCCGTAGCCGGTACCGACCGACACGAAGTTGGGCAGGATGGACCGGCAGGCGATCTCGATGTCCACTTCCGGGAAACGCACGACCGAGCGGTCGATGATGCGGGTGCCGGGGATCAGGTGGTGCTCGTGCAGGGCGGGACCGAGGTCCTCGATCCCCTTGGCCGGGTCCGTCCACACCCGCTCGGACTGGACGAGCGGACGCTCCCCGTCGTCGCGCTCGTGGCAGATGTACATGATGGCGTGGTCGTCGAACTGCATCGGGAAGTAGTTCCACATCCCGCCCAGCACCAGCTCGCCCTGGCGGATGCCGTCGCTCTCGGGCTCTCCGACGGGCCGCACCCCCCACGAGCGGTCGCGGGTCCCCCAGCAACGGTCGGGCGTCACCGCGAGGTCGTTGCCGCCGGCGGACAGGGTCCCCGACCAGAAGCCCGTCTGCGCCAGGCGCTGGGTGTCGAAGACGACCCTGCCCTTGGAACGCAGGTACTGGCGGGGCTCCTCGACCGCGGGGATGTGGCCCTCCCACGTGACGTCCATCGCGACGCGGTCCTCGGTCGGTTCGACGATCACGCGCAGCTTGCGCAGGGGCTCGAGCACCTCGATCCGGAACGGCCCCACAGAGATGTCACCCCGGTCGCGCAGGGGTGCGGAAGATCGCACGATGTGCTGGGACTCCCCCAGCCGCACGTCGATGAACGCGTCGACGACACCGAGGTTCGGGTACTGGCCCATCCCGAAGATGGCGAACCAGTCGTCGTCGCACGGATGCATGTTGAAGTAGTAGCGGTCGTAGAAGTTGCGATCGCTGGTGGCGGGGTGCGCAATGAACTCCGACGCCTGGTGAAGCGGGTAGTCGTCCCCCGAGCTGAGCGACATGACGGACGGGCTCAGCAGCAGGCGCAGCCCGCGCCGCACCCGCCGGCGACGGGCGCACCGCACATCCCACCCGCGGGCTCGGTGGCGCGGCCGGTGGTGGCGAAAACGGGAAGCAGACGGCGCGCCCCGACGTGGCCTTCGGGACACGCGGCAGGCGCATCGGCGTCGGCCATGGCCCGCCGCTCGTCGAAGACGGCGTGACAGGTCGAGCAGCGGTAGTCGTAGACGGGCACGGTGAGACCTCCGGGGAGGGAGCCTAAGGCAACGCCGGCCGGTGTGCCTACGGCTGGGCGAAGGCGTAGATCGGCGTGCCGTTGTAATCGTTCGAGTCGAGCGGCAGGAAGGGACCGTTGAGCGCGACCGACAGGTAACCGTCGCGGCCCGGGCCCGAGTCGCCGCCGACGGTCATGATCGCGTCGTCGGGCCAGACCTGCGTCACGATGGCCACATGCACCGACGTGTACGTGCTCTGCGGTCCGGTGCCGTAGAGCACCGCGTCGCCCACGGCGGGCATCGCCGTCGGCGGCAGGACGGCGCCGTGGGCTGCGGCCCAACCCCAGATGTCGCCGGTGAAGGCATACCGGGGAATGCCGATCCCGGCCTGCTCCCAGGCCCAGGTGGCGAACAGCGCGCACCACTCCTCGCACGGCCCGTAGGGATTGCAGTACGCGCCCTGGATGTCCGGATCCGGCTGGATCTGGCTCGCGACCGCCGCGGCAATGGCGGCCGACCCCGGGAATTCGGGTTCGGTCGTCGCGGTCGTGAAGCTGTACTGCCAGGCCTGCGGATCGAGCAGCCAGTAGCCCGTGCCGTGGTTGTTGCCGATGATGGCGGAGATCTGTGTCGCCGTCGGGTCGAGGCTGAGGCCGCCGAAGGCCTGGGCGTCGCCGTAAGGGAGCACGACGCCGTTCTCGGTCGCGATCAGGTAGCCGGCACCGTCCGGGGACGCCACCATGCCGACGGCGGGGTCGGGCAGGTTGGCGTTGCCGGCGGAGCCTTCGAAGAGGGCGTCGCCGTAATTGAAGATGCCGCCGTCTGCCGCGACCAGCCAGTACCCCTTGCCGTCTTGTGTCGTCGCCATGCCGACGATGGGTGAGTTGAGCCTGATGGCGCCCGTGCTCCCGTAGAACTGCGCGTCGCCATAGGCGAAGATCCCGCCGTCCGCGGCCACGAGCCAATAGCCCTTGCCGTCCGGCGTCGCCGCCATGCCGACGATCGGTTCGTTCAGGTGCTGACCGCCCATGGAGCCGGAGAACTGGGCGTCGCCGTAGGCGAACACGCCGCCATCGAGCGCGCCGAGCCAGTACCCCTTGGCGTCGCGCGTGGTGGCCTCGGCGACGATCGGTCCCTGCAAGGGCAAGGCGCCCGCGGATCCTTCGAACGTCGCGTCGCCGTAGGCGAAGACACCGCCGTCCGCACTGGCGAGTATGTAGCCGTTGCCGTCGGGTGTGGCCGTGCCGGAAAAGACCGGCGAGTTGAGAGGCTGTGGCATGTCGGGAGCGGTCTGGGTCACGCTCCCGAACCCGATCATGCCGGGATCGTTGTACACCGCTCCCGCGGGCGCCGGCGCGACGCCGCTGCCGCCGAGTGTGAGTACCGCCGGTGCGACCAGGGTGGCGACGGTGACAACCGCCAGCGAGACAGCTGAGCGCGGCCTCCGGCGGCGCCCGTTCGCTGTTTTCGCCTCTCCCCCTGAACCCCGTCGGCGCACGACTCAAGAGTCTGCACGCTGCGCTACGCGCGCGACCGGCACGTGGGGTTACGAAGTCGTTACGAATTGCCAGTTCAACGCGGGTTCAACCCGAGAGTCCCCCTCTCCGTACGCCAATGGGCGGCTCCACGGGACCCACGGCAGAATGGGTGCATGAGCCCCGAATCCACGACGGACGCCCACCCGAACACCTTCGGCGCCCGGACCGACCTGATCGTCGGCGACCGCACGTACGAGATCTTCAACATCAAGGCCCCGTCGCTGGCCGAGCGCCACGACATCGACCGGCTGCCCTACTCAATCAAGGTCATCCTCGAGAACCTGTTGCGCCACGAGGACGGCCCCCACGTCTCCGCCGACGACATCGTCGCCGTCGCCGGGTGGGGCGAGAATCCCGAGGGCCACGGCCAGGGAGCCGGCGACGCCGCCTATGAGATCGCCCTCACCCCCGAGCGCGTCCTCATGCAGGACTTCACCGGCGTGCCGGGCGTCGTCGACCTCGCTGCCATGCGCGACGCGCTGGCGCGGCTCGGTGGCAGCGCCTCGCTCGTCAACCCGCTCGTGCCCGTCGAGCTGGTCATCGACCACTCCGTCATCATCGAGCGCTCGGGCGACGCCGAGTCCTATGACCGCAACGTCAGCATCGAGTACCAGCGGAACTTGGAGCGCTACCAGCTGTTGCGCTGGGCGCAAGGCGCCTTCAGTGGCTTCCGCGTCGTACCGCCCGGGACTGGGATCTGTCATCAAGTGAACCTCGAGTACCTGTCGCGCCTCGTGTTTGCGACCGAAGACGGACGTGCGTTCTGCGACACCCTCGTCGGTACCGACTCACACACCACCATGGTCAACGGGCTCGGCGTACTCGGCTGGGGTGTCGGCGGTATCGAGGCGGAGGCGGCCATGTTGGGCCAGCCGCTTTCCATGCTCCTCCCGCCCGTCGTCGGCCTGCGTATCTCCGGCGAGCCGAAGCCCGGCATCACCGCGACCGACGTTGTGCTCACCGTGACCGAGTTGTTGCGCGACCACGGAGTCGTCGGCGCGTTTGTCGAGTGTTACGGCCCCGACATCGCGGCGCTCTCGGTCGAGACGCGGGCCACGATCGGCAACATGAGCCCCGAATACGGCGCCACCTGCACGATGTTCCCGATCGACCAAGTGACGCTCGACTATCTGCGGTTCACGGGGCGCGACGAGCCCCACCTGGCCCTGGTGGAGGCCTACGCCAAGGCCCAGGGCCTCTGGCACGACCCCGGCGCCGCCGAGCCGGTGTACTCCGAGCACCTCAGCCTCGACCTGGGTGACGTGGAGCCGTCGCTCGCCGGCCCCAAGCGGCCGCAGGACCGCGTGCCCCTCTCCGCGGCGAGAGACTCATACCGCGCCGCGCTCGACCACGCGCCCGTCACGGCAGAAGGCGAGCCCGCAGCGGCGCCACACCACCAGATGGCAGACGGCGACGTGGTGATCGCGGCGATCACGAGCTGCACCAACACGTCGAACCCGCAGGTGATGGTCGGCGCCGGCCTGCTTGCCAAGAAGGCCGTGGAGCTCGGGCTGCGTTCGAAGCCATGGGTGAAGACGTCGCTCGCACCGGGATCGCGGGTCGTGGTCGACTACCTCGAGAGCGCGCGCCTGATAGAGCCGCTGCAGCAGCTCGGCTTCTACCTGGTCGGCTTCGGCTGCACCACCTGCATCGGCAATTCGGGCCCGCTCCTCGATGGCGTCAGTGACGTCGTCAACGCAGCCGACCTTGCGGTCGCGGCGGTCCTCTCGGGCAACCGCAATTTTGAGGGCCGCATCCACCCGGACGTGCGCCTGAACTATCTCGCCTCGCCGCCGCTGGTCGTCGCGTACGCGCTGGCGGGGACGATGGACATCGACCTGGAAAACGAGCCGATCGGCCACGACACGGAGGGCAGCCCGGTCATGCTCGCGGACTTGTGGCCTTCGCTCGACGAGGTCAGCGACACGATCCGGACGTCGCTCACCTCGGACATGTTCCGTTCGCGCTACAGCGCGGTCTTCGACGGGGACGAATACTGGCGCGAGATGCAGGTGGAGTCCGGCGAGACCTACTCGTGGCAGGACTCCTCCACCTACGTGAAGAACCCGCCCTTCTTCGAGACGATGACGATGACGCCGTCACCGGTTGCCGACATCACCGACGCGCGGGTCCTGGTGATGGTGGGCGACAGCGTCACGACGGACCACATCTCACCGGCTGGCTCCATCGGCCCCACGACGCCGGCGGGCCAGTACCTCGTGGACCACGGCGTCGAGCGACGGGACTTCAACTCGTACGGCGCGCGGCGCGGCAACCACGAGGTCATGATGCGCGGGACCTTCGCCAACGTGCGCTTGCGCAACCAGCTCGCGCCCGGCACCGAGGGCGGTGTGACCGAGCACCTGCCCGACGGGGCGCAGACCTCCATTTACGAAGCCGCGATGCAGTACGCG
>DATMMN010000132.1:0-6052 GCA_035569675.1 Acidimicrobiales bacterium
CGGTCCGGCGTGCCGGGAACTCGAGAGACTTGCCTGGACTGGCACAGGCGACAATGACCTGGCCCATGAATGCCGAGAGACACACAGTCCGTCAAGAAAGGCGTCTCGACACCCTCCTACTCACGGATTAAGCATGGGAGCCGGTATTCATGTTCCAAGGACGAAATCCGCGGAGCAGAGAGGAGGCGGCCGTGGCTCAACAGACAGAGCACCACTCCCCCCTCGCCGTGGTCGATGCATTTGGAGAGGCGTGGGGGGCGCACAACCTCGAGGCGACGCTGGCGTTGATCACCGACGACTGCGTTTTCGAGTCCACCGGGCCGGCGCCCGACGGCGTCCGTCACGTCGGGACAGAGGCGATCCGAACCGCCTGGCGTGACATCTTCGACGATGCCGGCTCTCAGTTCGAGCCGGAAGAAACCATCGTCGCGGGCGACCGGGTCGTCCAGCGTTGGCGCTACGCGTGGGACGGCGGCCATGTCCGCGGCGTCGACGTGTTCAAAGTGCGAGACGGCAAGGTCGCAGAAAAACTGTCGTACGTGAAGGGGTGACCGTGGCACAGACCAACCATTCAGTAGCCGAATCTGTTGTCGACCGCTTCTTGGCGGGCGTCGAAGCCGGCGACATGCCGCCAGACGTCTTTGCCGACGACGCCGGTCTCGACGCAACCGTGCCGAATTGGCGCTTCGGGGTCCGAGGCGGGGACGCGGTCCGCTCCCAACTTGCCAGCTGGTACGCCGACCCCGGCCGGTTCCTCGATCTGAAACGCACGCCCATTCCGGACGGTGAGCTCGTGGAATTCACGCTTTCGTGGGTGGAGGACGGCGTAACCCATCGGGTTCATCAGGCGCACATTCTGCGGGTGGTTGATGATCGGGTCGCGATGGACACCGCCTTTTGTGGCGGCCGCTGGGCGGCGGATCTCATCGCTGAAATGGAAGAGGCCGCCGCGACATCTGCCGACGCCTGAACGCGGCTCCGGGCTCAAGGTTCGAGCGCCCCACCGAGGAGGCCGACGAACTCCTCGTCCGAGATGTTTTCGGCGTCGTCTGGCCGGATACGGATGGTGCTCTTGCTGCTCAAGAGTTCAGGATGCTTGCTCGCGAACCCTCCGTCGTTGTCACGCCGCCATCCATAGACCGAAACCCCGTGTTTCCACACCCCCAGGTTCAGCCGGCGCTTTCCGACGCGATAGGTGGGCATTCCGTAGGCCAGCTCGAGCTGTGCCTCAGGGTGGGCCGCCACGACGATGCCGTGCAGCCGGTCGAAAAGAGCCCGGAACTCCGGGGCGATCCCCTCGACGTATGCCCGGAAGTTCGCGTCCACGGGCCGCTACTCCCCCTCCGCCGGCTCGTCTTCTTCGTCGGCTTTCAAGGCGTTGAAGCTCTCCGTCTGACCGGCCTCGATCCGGCGTGCGGTCGTGAGGAACCCTGTGTGCCCGACCATGCGGTGGTCGGGGCGCACCGAGCGGGCTTCGACGTGCCAGGTGCGGCGCATGATCTCCTGGGTCTCGGCCAGGCCGAAGGGCGCGTCCGCTTGGGCGAGGGCCTGTCGTAGCAACGCCGTCTGGTTGATGGTGGGCAGATAGGCAAGAAGGATGCCGCCCGGTCGTAGCGCCGCGCCCGCAGCGGCGACCACCTTGTGGGGCTCGGGCATGTCGAGCAGGACCCGGTCCAGCTCGTGTTCATCGATCCCCTGCGTCACGTCGCGGATCTCCACCCGGTACGGCGCATCGGGCCCCAGGGTCGCCGCGACATTGGCCCGCGCCCGCTCGGCGAAATCCTCTCGGAGCTCGTAGCCGACCACCGATGCGCCGGCCCGCAACGCCGTCATGGAGAGTGCCCCGGAGCCGACGCCCGCTTCGAGCACGCGCTGGCCCGGTCCGATGTCCGCCGCAATGAGGATCGCTCCGAGGTCCTTGGGGTAGATCACCTGCGCCCCGCGGGGCATCTTCAGGACCACGTCGCTCAGTGTGGGACGCAGAACGAGGAAGGAGCGGCCGGTGGAACCCGTGATCGTCCGTCCCTCGCAGCTGCCGATCAGATCGTCGTGGGCGACGATGCCGGCGTGTGTGTGGAACGTGGCTCCAGCCACCAGCGTGATGAGGTAACGACGGTCCTTGGGGTCGACCAGCAGGACGCGCTCCCCTGCCTCCAAGGGCCCGGGCATTGCGCGTCAGGCGTCGACGGCGGCGGGAGTTGCCTTGGGGTCGCGCACGGTGATGAGCACCTGCTCACCGGGCGCGACGTTGACCCTCGACACGGCGCTCGTGCGGTCGTTCAACACGCGACGCAAGAACCAGGTCGCGCCGGCCAGGAAGAACCAGTACCAGTTGCCTCCGATGCCCCGGCGTACTCCGGCGCGCAGAAAGCGCCGCAGCAGGAAGTCCACGTCAGAGCCGCCGGATCTCGACGACGGCGGAACGTGCCCGTCCACGACGTCGGCCGGCGAGGAAGGCAAGTGCGATGATCACGATGGCGATGGCGCCACCGACGGCGAGCCCGCGGGGGGCTGCGGCTCGGACCGTCGCCTCGCCCTCACCCATGACCTGCGCGTACGCCGCCTGCAGGTCCTCGCGGGTGATCAGCCGCCCGTTGCTCCCGGCCTTGGTGGTCGTTCCCGGCATCAGCTGGCTCCCTCCTGTGACTCGTGCTCTCTCGCTTGGCGCCTCGCCACGGCCGCGGGCAGCTTCGCTTTCCCCGGTCCCGCGGTGATCCGCCAGACGGCGACGCCGATAACGCCCAAGCCCAGCAGGATCACGACAGCGTACGGCACCCAGGACCAATGCCCCGTCAAGGTGGTGCCCGTCTCGGTCTGCAGAAGGCGCAGGACGCCGAGCAGGATCAACAGGATGCCAAAGGCGAGGGCGAAGGAACCGACGATCCCGTAGCCCAGGAACCGGCCCAGGCCCCTGAGCGGCTCGACGGTCTCCTGCTTGACGTAGTCGACCGTCAGCTGGAACGCATCGTCGCCGGCGTTGCGCAGCCCGTGGCTGCCGTTGTCAGACGGTGGTGTCATGTGGCGGACAATCCTTGTGCCTGGACCGGCGCGGTGCAACAACCCCGAGCGCGTGTTCGGGTGGCCGCATGTTTCACGCTCACTCCCGCTCCTTGAAGATGTATGTCGAGGAGGCTCGGGCGACGAGGCGCTCGGCGGCGTCTCCGGGCGGGCGCGCCACCACGCTCGCCTCGACGAAGGCGACGCGGCGGCCGCCTGAGACCACCTCGGCGGTGCACTCGAGCTCGGAACCCGGGTCCACCGCGGCGAGGAAGCTGATCTTCATCTCCGCGTTGGAACAGAACACTTTGCGGCCCTCGGCGTAGGTGACGGCCGCTGCGCCCATGGACGAGTCGGTGAAGGCGCCGATGAAGCCCCCTTGCATGATCCCGGCCGGGTTCGCGAACCGCTCGTCCGCTTTCATGCGCCAGACACAGCGGCCCGGGGTCGTCTTGTCCACGCACGTCATGCCGAGCGTGAGGTCGCTGTTTGGCGGTACCTGCATGCGGGAAGCCATGGAGGGTGAATAGTAGGTGAAGGCCCTGCCAACGGCCGTGGACGGAGGGTTAGGGTGACCAACGTGACGGTGCAGACATCTCCTCCTGTGGTGCAGGACCCCCGGCTCGTCGAGCTGGGCATCAACGTCATCCGTGGCATCGCCATGGATGCACCGGTGGCAGCCCAGTCGGGCCACCCCGGAACCGCCATGGCGCTCGCTCCTCTGGCGCACGTGCTCTGGACCCGGATCATGCGCTACGACCCCCTCGACCCGGCGTGGCCCGACCGCGACCGGTTCATCCTGTCGAACGGGCACGCGTGCATCTTGCAGTACGCCATGCTCCACCTCACCGGCTACGACCTGTCGCTGGACGACCTGCGTCAATTCCGCCAATGGGGCAGCCGGACCCCGGGCCACCCCGAGTCTCGCGACACGCCGGGGATCGAGGTGACGACGGGGCCCCTCGGGCAGGGCTTCGCCAATTCGGTCGGCATGGCCCTCGCCGAGCGCTGGGTACGCACGACGTTCGGGAGTGAGGTCTGCGACCACCGCACCTACGTGTTCTTGGGTGACGGCTGCATGATGGAGGGCGTCTCGCACGAGGCGGCCTCGCTCGCCGGGCACCTCGGACTGGGGCGCCTGTTCGCCTTCTACGACGACAACCACATCACGATCGACGGCCCCACCGAGCTGGCGTACAACGACGACCCGGTCAAGCGGTTCGAGGCTTACGGCTGGAGGGTGCACTATCTCGGTGAGATCGCCAACGACGTCGACGCCCTCGAGGCCGCCGTACGCGAAGCCCTCGAGTACCCCTCCGACACACCCGACGCCAGGCCGAACCTGCTCGTCCTGCGCAGCCACATCGGCTGGCCTTCCCCGCATCTGACCGATACCGCCAAGGCGCACGGCGATCCCTTCCCACCGGACGAGGTCCGCCTCACGAAGGAGCTCCTCGGGCTTCCGACGGACCAGACCTTCTGGGTGCCCGACGAAGTGCGCGACTTCTACGAACTCGAGGTCGCCCGGGGAGCAAAGGAGCACGCCGAGTGGACAGCGCGATTTGAGGCCTGGTCCGGCGATCGCGCCCGCTGGGACGCCGCACAGGCCGGGCACGGGCTGCCAGGGTTCGCCGACGACCTGCCCACGTTCGAGACAGGTACCCAACTGGCCACGCGCCGCGCCCTGAACCAGGTCCTCGACGCGACCGTCGACCGCATTCCGGGCCTACTGGCGGGCTCCGCCGACCTGACCGGCAACAACGGGGTCAAGGTGAAGGACGCAGTGATCCAAGCCAAGGAGTCCCCCGGCGGGATCCAGGTGCACTTCGGCATCCGCGAGTTCGGTATGGGTGCCGTCATGAACGGCATGGCGCAGCACGGAGGCGTGCTGCCTCTAGGCGGCACTTTCTTCGTCTTCACTGACTACATGCGCCCATCGGTGCGGCTGGCCTCCCTCTCGGGCAGCCACGTCATGTATTCCTGGACACACGATTCCATCGGGCTCGGCCAGGACGGCCCCACCCACCAACCCGTCGAACACCTGATGTCGTTGCGCGCCATGCCGGGCCTGTGTCTCATCCGGCCCGCCGACGCCAACGAGACGGCCCAGGCCTGGAAGCTCGCCGTCGAGGCGGACGGCCCCGTCGGCCTGTGCCTGACGCGTCAGAACGTCCCCGTGCTGGCCGAGACGGCCAGCGGGGCGGCCGAGGGCGTCCCACGCGGCGCCTACGTGCTGGCCGATGGCGGCGCCCGTCCCGACGTCGTTCTCCTCGGGACCGGCAGCGAGGTACAACATTGCCTTGCGGCCGCTTCGACCCTCGCGACTGAGGGCGTCCGGGCCCGGGTGGTGTCCTTCCCGTCGTGGTACCTCTTCGAGCGACAGCCCGAGGACTACCGCGTCGGCGTGTTCCCGCCGGGCGTGCCGGTGCTCAGCATCGAGGCCGGCGTCACGCTCGGCTGGGAGCGTTACGCCGACGACGCCATCGGCATCGACCACTTCGGTGCGTCGGCACCCGGTGATGTCGTGATGGAGAAGTTCGGCTTCACGGCGGAACACGTCGTCGAGCGCGCGCGTGCGCTGTTGGCGCGTCGCGCCAGCTGACGACGCCGGACGGCGTGAGCAGCAAAGAAGAGATCGAGCGCTATGCGAAGGGAGTTGCACCAGTGACCCGACTCCAGGACCTTTACAACATCGGCGGCCAGAGCCCCTGGCTCGACAACCTGCGCCGCGACTGGATCCACGACGGCCAGCTGGCGAAGTGGATCGAGACCGGCGTGCGCGGCATCACGTCCAACCCGACCATCCTGGCCAAGGCGATCTCCGGGCAGGACACCTACGACGACCAGTTCCGCGCGCTGATGAAGGACCACACCGTCGAGGGCGCCTATTGGGAGATGGCGATCACCGACATCAACGACGCGTTGGCGATGCTGCGGCCCCTCTATGACGAGAGTGACCACGAGGACGGCTTCGTCTCGCTCGAGGTCTCCCCCGCGCAGGCGCACGAGACCGAGTCCACCGTGAAGTCGGCCCGAGATCTCCACACGCGCATCG
>DATMMN010000133.1:0-18880 GCA_035569675.1 Acidimicrobiales bacterium
GCGGGAGTGTCGCTCACCTGCCCTTCGACGGTCGGCTCCTCGACACTCGGCCTCGGGGGCGTTGCCTCTTCGGGCTCGCCGGCAGCGGGCGCAGGCTCTCGCTGCTCGGGGTCGTCACTCATCTGGATCCTCCTGAAGGGGCCGGGTCCGCCGCACCGCTTTGCGGTGGGTGGTCGCCCGTCCCGGCGGTTCCCGCCCTCCTGCGGACGTCCGGACCCATGTTATGGGATGCCCGCGGGATCCTGGCATCGGCGCCTTGTTCCGGGCGCGGTAGCGTGTCCGCCGCATGTCACGCCGGATCGACATCGAGTTGACCAGCCGAAGCGCAGACGGGTCCTGGACCTGGCGCGCGGCAGGCGCGCGCCAACCCAAGGGCATCGTGGAGGCCGCGCTCGTGCCTTCCGGCGAAAAGGTCGGTTCTGTCTTGCGCGCTGACGTCGAAGTGGGCCTCGAGGGGATCGAGGTTTTGGCGCTGTCCGCGGCCAAGCCGCTGCGCTCCCCGGAGAGGGTCGAAGGCCGCATCGAAGTGCGCGGAACTCCCAAGCGTGCACCCGACGTTTCCGTGATCCTTGCCCCCGGGTCGTCGAAGAGGCGTCGCGACGACGGTGAAGGTCGGGACCGGCGCGAGCGGCGCGACAAGCGCGGCCGCGGGGAGGGTGACGCAGCCGCGCCGGACGAGCGCGGGGGCGAACGTGGTGACCGCCCGCGCGCCTCGAGCGGGCCGCGCCGGCCGGGTGGCCGGCGTCCCGGCGAACGCGACGGGCGACCTGCCCGCGGCGAACGCCCGGGTGTGCCGACGTCCACCGTGCACCGCAACGCCATGCTCGGCACGCTCCGTCCTGAGCAGATCCCGGTGGCCGAACAGCTCTTGCGGGGCGGCCTGCAGGCGGTACGCCAGGCCATCGAGGCCCAGAACACAGCGGCCAAGGCGGCCGGCAAGCCGCCGGTCGCGGGCGATGCGTTGCTTGCCATGGCGGACGAGCTCAACCCCGTCGTGCGCCTCGCCGAATGGAAGGACCGGGCCTCGGTCGCCCAGACCGCGGGCAAGGACTACCGGCTACGCGAGCTGCGCGCCGTCGTCGCGGCCTCGCGCACGCTGAACCTCGACGAGGACGGCCGGGCGATGGCGAAGGCGTTGCAGGAGGCTCTCGACCAACGCACCACGGCGCTGCGCGAGGAATGGCTCTCCCGCATCACCAACGCGTTGAACGACGGGCGGGTGCAGCAAGCCGTCGAGGCGTCCATTCGGCCGCCCGAGCCCGGCACGCGCTGCCCCGCCGAGTTGGCCGTGCGGCTGGCGGGCGCCGCCGGCGAGGCGCTGTCGGCCGAGAAGGCACCCGAAGAGTGGATGCAGCTGCTCGATGCGGTCGTCGCGTCGCCGGTGCGTCGCAACGTCAAGCCCGCGGGGATCCCCGATGACGAGGTGGCGCGTCAAGCCGCCCGGCACGCCGCCGGCGCGGTGCCCGCACTGGCCAAGTTGCTCGGCCTGCGCATTCCGCCGCCACCGCCGCGCCGCGTCGACGCGGAGCGGCGCTTCAGCCCAACCGGCGGCTGAGCGTCAAGAGGCGCGCCGTGAAACCGGCCGCCTCGAGGCGTTGTTTCGTGGCCCGGTCGCCGGGGAGCGCCAAGGCATCGATTTCCACACACCCCGACGCCTCACACCATGCGACCGCCGCCTCCATGAGCGCGGTGCCCACCCCGACTCCGCGGGCATCCTGGTCCACGTAGCAACAGTCGATCCGTCCACGACGCTGGCCGTCGACGACCTGTGCCGTCAGGGCGAGCACTCCGACGACGGCACCCTCGTACTCGCCCACGAACAATCCGGCCGCGTCGTTCTCGTCAGCCCAGCGGGCGAGAAGGTCCTCAGCGGTCGCGTCGCCGACCAGGGCCGGGCCGCCGCGCATCGACCTTGCGTGCTCCAGCGCCTCTCCCAGCACCTGCACATACGACGCGCGGTCCGCATCTGTTGCCGGACGGGCCAGCTCCACCGCGTTCAGCCGGATGACGCCGCCGCCGGCCCCTCTTCGAGGAGCTGGCTGGCACGGTTCAAGATGGTGCGGCGGTGGCGCGTGGCTGATTCGTAGCGTTGGACCGCCCGCAGCTCGTCGGGACCCAGTCCCTCCAGCCGGCGGACGACCTGCGACGCGCTCAACGTGTCGTAGTCGGCCAACGCTGCGCCGAGTGTGGCTGCGTCGGCAGCGTCGGGAGCCGGCCTGGCGGCGGGCGGAGCGGCCCGCGGGGCGGTCGGGCCCGGCTCGTCCGGCGCGTCGGGTGTGGCGCCGTCGCCGGTGTGCAGCAGGTTCTCGAGTCTCGCCGACACGCGCCGCTGGAAGCGGCCAACCACGTACTCCCCCGCCACGCGGGCGTTGCTGATCTCCTGCTCGACGCGGTCCCGTCCCTTGCCGATCAGACCGGGCAGATCTTCCTTGACGTTCATCGCCAAACCGACCGGAGCGAAAATGCAGAGGTCGAGTGGGCGGCGCCAGAGTCCGCTCTGGGCCGCCGCATCGTCCGCGCCCGTCTCGTCAGACACAATCCCGGCAGAGCATCTTCTTCTTGTCTGCCAGTTGGCTGGGGTGCTTCACCAGGAAGCACGAGCGGCACACGAACTCGTCGGGTTGCTTGGGCAGGACCCGCTCGTTGCCCTCGGTCTTGTCCTCCTGGTCGGTCGCCTCCTCGTCCTCGGGTTCGTCCTCCACGACGAGGCGTTCCTTGAGGATGACGTCCAGGCTGGCCTCGACGTCCTCGTCGTCGGGCTCCTCTTCTTCCTCCTCGTCCTCGCCCTCTCCCGAGCGCTCCACTACCGCCGCCGGCGAGGCGGTCAGGATCTCCTCGACTTCGTCCTCCTCCTCTTCCTCGTCGACGTCCGCCACGTCGTCGTCCTCGTCGAGGGCCTCGTCCTCGTCCTCGATATCCTCGAGCTCGTCGGCGTCGAGGTCGAGTTCTTCCTCGTCAACGTCCTGCTCCTCGCCCGCGTCGGGGCTTTCGGCCTCGATCTCTTGGACTTTGGGCTTCTTCTTGGTCGGCATTTGCCGCCGGAGCATAGACGGTCCGTGCAACCGTTCAATCGCCGTGAGAGCGGCGCGGGAGAAGTGGTTGACGAACGGGTGTGCGGAAGTTCGGGCGGGCAAGCCCTGGGGTCTTTGGCGCCATCTTGCTGGCCCGGGGTAGCCAGGCAAGCAACACGTTCTCTACTCGACCCCCAGGGCCTACCACCGCCTCTCACAGCACATCCCCCCCTGTCTGCATCAGCTGTTCTGCTGCAGTGTTCCTTTTGGGGCGTCGGGGACTGGGCCGTACATTAGGCAAGGCGGGGGTGGGCGCGTCAACTGAGTTTGAGACGGTCGTCACCAGGGAGAACGCGGTTACTTCCTGGTCAATGCGTTGCAGATTTTTCGGACCGTCGGCGTTCCGCCCGGCGCTCCGACTCGAGGCGCTCGAGGTCGGTCGCCCCGTGGTCGACGAAGGACATCGCCTCGGCGAGTGCGCGGTGGCCCGCGACCTCGGCGATCGCGCGGTGCATCTGCTGTGCCACCCGCCGGTAGGCCGGGTGGCCCTGGGTGCCCGAGCGGAGTTCGATGAGGTGCATCGCCTCGCGTGCGTTGAGTTGCAGGATGTAACGAATGCGATGAGCAAGCGCGGCCGCGTAGGACGCCTGTTCGGGAAAGGCAGGAAGCAGCGACCAGTAGAGCTCCTCGGCACGCGAGATGGTTTCGTCGTAGCGCTCACCGAGCCCCGCCTCGGCGACGAGGTCCGGCATGTCGTAGCCGAGTGAGACGCCGAGGCGCTGCCATTCGACGGTCAACATGCGATGGCGCTGCAGGTCGCGGAATGCGCCGTAGTCGGTGACGAGTTCGAACCGATAGTCGGTCCGTTCGAAGCCGCGTCCCGGGCGGTGGCGGCGGTTCCGGCGTTCACCGACGTACGCGCGCAGCAGCGCCACCCGGTCGTCGTGCCCAAGCAGGCGGACCCGCCGGGCCGCTTCGCGTTCCGAACAGGCGAGTTGGGAGAAACAGGCTGCGACGAGGACTTTCTCTTCCCCGTCGGGGTCGAAGTCGAGGAGCACGACTTCCTCGTCGTCCCCGTCGGGATCCGGCGCCGCTGAAGGCCCGACGGGGAACGTCTCGGCCAGGTCGGGCCAGAAGGTGGCGACGACCCGCCGAGTCTGCTCGCGGGTCGAGGCCAGGTAGGCGGACCACTCACCACCGCGGTCGGCGACGTCGACACGTTGCAAGAAGGAGGGGATCACCTTGCGCAACTCGGTCAGCATCAAGTCCGCATACGAGCGCGCCTCGGGCAGTGGATGCGCCCGCATGCGCAACAGCAATTGTTCGTAGGCCTGACCCGTCCCGTAGATCCCGATGTTCGACAACGACGACGCGGGCAGAAGGCCGCGCAGCGCGTCGAGCGACTTCGCCCGAGTCGCCTGCCGGTAGACGAAGTCGCTGTCACCCGCCCGCTGGGGAAACCTGTCGGCGACCCATGCCTGCATGACCGGCAACATCTCGCCGTACGTGTCGAAGACCCGGTCCATTTCGCCCACGTACCGCGCGCCGTGCGAAGACTCGAGAATTTCGGGGGGCCGATAATAGCGGTACTGGCCGTTGTCGAGTCGCTGGTTGTACGCGATGTAGCGCGTGGACTGTTCCAGGTATGCCATGAGGCGGCCCCACTCGAGCACCTTGGACAACACGTTCGACGCTTGCTCGCACGCCAAGTGGACACCGCCGAGTTGGGCCACCGAGTCGTCGCCGTACTCGACGAAGACGCGCTCGTAGAGTTGCTCCGCGCGGGCCAATCCGACAGTGGCGTCGACCGACGCATCGCCCGACACGTCGAGGTCGCCGACGAACTCGTCGAGGAAGAGTCGGCGTAGGTTCTTGGGCGACCGCGAGTAACGCGCGAAGAGGGCGCCCTTGACCACTTCGGGCAGGTTGACCAGGGCGAATACCGGCAGATCGAGGTTGGTGAAGTACCGGCGGAGGACCGTTTCCTCGTCCGCGGTGAAGGTCTCTTCGGAGTACGGGAACATTGCCCGGCTAACCCTAGAACGAGGGTGACTCGGCGGTGGCGGATGGCCCGGCGGGCCGCAGAGGTCGCCCAAAAGAGACGCCCCACGGGCTCTGCGCGGGCCTGTGTGAGCGCTCCGGACGGTGCGATCTAGGCGCCTGGGAGCCCGCCCGCCACGACGCCGCGGAGCAGCAGCTCTACCGCCTCCCTGGCGGCCGCCGCCACGGCGGGATCGGCGGCCGTGTGGGAGACCTGCTGGGCCAGGTCCGCCACCGACTTCATGGTGCGCACGAAGTCCCCGGGAGCGAGCTCGCCCACGTCGCGGGCTGCCACCCCCATGGCCACCGCCAGCGACGCCCCGCGGGCCCACGACGCCACCGCCGTGGCGAGGCCGGGGGCCGGCTGGCGGGTGCGCGGCACTCCATGAGCCTCCTCGGTGGCACGGATCCGCTCGGCCAAGACCGAGAGGGCCTCGCACCGGCGGCTCAGGTCTGCGGTCCGCTTGTCGCCGAGCCTGTCCTGCAGCGGGTCCCGCTTCTTCCCCCGGCGATGGCCGTGGGGGTGCCCCGGCGTGCGCCGCGCCCGGCGCGGCTCGAAGACGACGGAGGAGAGCACCCCGGCCAGCACGGAGGGCTCGGCGTCCACCAGGAGCTCCTCGCGCAGCGCTTCCGCGATCAGCAGATCGCACTCGTGGTAGATCCGTGACAGCTGGCGACCCGCGGGCGTCAAGGCCCAGCCTTCGACGTAGCCCATCTTCTCGAGCACGCCGAGACGGTGGTCCAACTGGCGGGTCAGCAGGTCAGGCGAGCGGGCCTGCCACTGAGCGAACGAGCGATGGAGCACGACGTGTGCCGTCTCGCGGTCGAAGCGTGCCACCAGGTTGACCGCCAGGTTGTAGGTGGGGCGGAACGCCGAACGCAGATCGGGCGGCGGGGCGGTGGCGACGCGGGCTACCTCGGCGAAGGTGATCTCGTTCGACCAGGACACCACTGCGTGGCCCTCCTCGTCGAGTCCTCTCCGTCCCGCCCGCCCGGTCAGTTGCAGGTACTCCCCCGACGTGAGCGTCGCCCGCCCCGCGCCCCCGTACTTGCTGAAGCGCTCGATCGCGACCGAGCGCGCCGGCATGTTGATGCCGAGCGACAGCGTCTCGGTGGCGAAGACGACCTTCAGCAGTCCTGCCTCGAAACATTCCTCCACCGTCTCCCGGAAGACGGGCACCAAGCCGGCATGGTGCGCGGCGAGCCCGCGTTCCATCCCCTCGAGCCATTCGTCGTAACCCAGGACCCTCAGGTCGTCGTCGTCGAGCGACTCGACCCGGCGCTCGGTGATCTCGCGGATCGCCTTGCGCTCGTGTGCGTCGGTGAGGCGAACCCCGTCGCGCATGACCTGACGGACGGCATCGTCGCACGCGGCGCGGCTGAAGATGAAAACGATGGCGGGGAGCATGTCGAGCTGGCGCAGCTCCTCGACCATCTCGGTCCGGTGCGGCGGACGATAGGGCAGGCGCGGACCGCGGCCGCGCGGTTGCCAATGAGTGCCGCGGCCACCCTGCAGCGCGCGGCGCACCGCCTGGTCGATGCGCAACCCCTCACCGCCCGGACGGCCGTTGTCGAGCAGCAACGGGAGCATCAGGTGCTCGTCGTCCTCACGCCGGTGAACGGCGAAGTGGTGGCGCAGGACGATCGGCCGTTCCCGCTCCACGATCACGGCGGTGTCGCCCCGCACCGAGCGCAACCAGCCACCCAGCTCGCCCGCGTTGTTGACCGTCGCCGAGAGGCATACGAAGCGGACCTCGGGGGGCGACATGACGAGAACCTCCTCCCACACCCCGCCCCGGTAGGGGTCTTGGATGAAGTGGACCTCGTCGAGGACGACGGTATGCAGTCCCTCGAGCAGGTCGGAGCCCGCCAAAAGCATGTTGCGCAGCACTTCGGTGGTCATCACGACCACCGGCGCCCGTGGCTGCACGGTCGTGTCCCCCGTGAGCAGTCCCACGTGGTCCTCGCCGTAGGACGCCACCAGTTCGGCGTACTTCTGATTCGAGAGGGCCTTGAGCGGCGTGGTGTAGAACGCCTTGCCGCGGGCGGCCAGCGCACGGTGCACGGCGTAGGCCGCCACGAGCGTCTTCCCGGAGCCCGTGGGTGCCGAGACGAGCACCGACTGTCCCGAATCGAGGGCGGCGAACGCCTCGCGCTGGAACTCGTCCAGCGCAAACGGCAGGCCGGCCTCGAATTCCGATGCCCCGGCCGTCTCCTGGACGGGCCATTGGAACGCCGTCAACGCCCGAGCAGCTTCCCGATGGCGATGGAGATGAAGTAGAAGGCCACGAGGGGGATGGCGAGGGCGAACATGGAGAAGGGGTCGGAGCTGGGCGTGAACACGGCGGCAACGACCACGATGATGATGACGGCCCAGCGCCACCATTTGAGGAGTTGTGCCGGTGTGATGACGTGCGCCAGCTCCAGCGAGACAAGCACGACCGGGAACTCGAAGGTCAACCCGAAGATCGTCATCATCAGCAGGATGAGGCCGAGGTACGGGATGGGGTCGTAAATCGCCTGCAGATTGGGGCCACCGACCGAGTGCAGCCAGCCCAAAGCGTGGGGCAGGACGATGTACGCGGTGGCCGCACCGGCGAGAAAGAGTGCGAAAGAGCTCAGAACGAACGGAATGGCGTAGCGACGCTCGGATGCCTTCAGGCCCGGCGTCACGAAGCGCCAGAGCTGGAAGAGGATCACCGGGGAGGCCAAGACCAGTCCGCCGAACAGCGCGATCTTCACGCGCAGGGACAGCCCGTCGAGCGGCGATGTCACGAAGAGGTTGCACGTATTGCCGGATTTCACGATGTAGGAGTGGTGCGGACCCGACGTCGCCACCACATTGCACAGTGGCCGCAACAGGAAGTCCAGGATCGGCTCATAGAGGAATACGCAAACAATGGCGGCCGCGAGGTAGGCGACGACGCAGATGATCACGCGCCGGCGGAGCTCGCCGAGGTGCTCCCCGAGTGTCATGTTGTCCGGAGACGGCTTGTTCTTGCGCTTGGCCGTGAAGGGGAGCGTCACCATGGCGGCGTCAGTTCAGCGTGGGGTCAGCCGGCACCGCGACGTCGGCCGGCTGGGGCGCGACGGCGGGCTTGCCGTTTGTCGCCGCCGCAGAGGTCTCGGCCCCGCCGTCCGGAGCTATTCCGCCGGCCCCGCCGGCCCCGCCGGCCCCGCCGGCCCCGCCGGCCTCGTCGCTCCCGCCTGCGCCGGTCTCGCTGACGCCCTCCCCCGCCCCGTTCGCGGCGGCCGCGCCCGCCGGAGGCTGAAAGGACCCGTCGGGCGCCTCATCGTCCTCGGAGGGAAGGTTGGACAGGTGGGTCAGCAAGGCCGAGGGCGAACGGGCCAAGCGGGCGATCTCCGAGGTCGGGGGAAGGTCGGGCATGGTCGAGCGCACCTCCGACTCCATGCGGCGGCGGAAGTCGTTGAAGGTCCGCCAGGCGCCCCCGACCTGGCGGGCGAACTGGGGCAGCTTGTCGGGCCCGAGCAGGATGATCGCGACCACGGCGATCACGATCAGCTTGCCTGGGTCGAGGTTGAACATGTCCCCTCACTCTACGGTGCCTTCCCGCGGCCCCAAGGGCCAGGCACCAGGTGTTCGGCACCCCCGCCCCGCCCGGATCACACCTCAGAGCGACTGGATCAGCCGCTCCACCCGCTCGTCGTGCGACTTGAACGGATCCTTCAGCAGGACCGTGCGCTGGGCCTGGTCGTTCAGCTTCAGGTGGACCCAGTCGACCGTGAAGTCCCGCCGCCTCTCCTTGGCCCGCTTGACGAAGGCCCCCCGCAGCCGGGCCCGGGTCGAATCGGGGGGCTTCGTCATCGCCTCGGTGATGGCCTCGTCCGTGCATGTCCGCTCCATCTGGTCGCGCTGCTGCAACTTGTAGAACAGGCCACGCGAGCGGTCGACGTCGTGGTACATCAGGTCGATCATCGCCACCTTCGGGTGCGAGAGCGAGACGTCGTGGCGCTGGCGCATCTGCTCGACCAGCCGGTACTTGGACACCCAGTCGCACTCGCGCCACAACGACGTCGGGTCGGCCTCGAGGCCCTTCAGGCAGTGCTCCCACATGTCGAGGGCCCGGTCCTCCTCGGGCGACAGGCCGCGCCGCTCGCGGAACTTCAAGGCGCGCTCTAGGTATTCGACCTGGATATCCAACGCGCGCATCTCGCGCCCGTTCGCCAGTCGCACCCGCCGCTGACAGGTGATGTCGTGGCTGATCTCGCGGATGGCGCGGATCGGGTTCTCCAGCGTGAGGTCGCGCAGCACGGTCGAGGAGTCCTCGAGCATCGCCAGGAGGATCGACGTCGTGCCGATCTTCAAGAACGTGGCGTATTCGCTCATGTTCGAGTCGCCCACGATCACGTGCAACCGCCGGAAGCGCTCAGCGTCCGCGTGCGGCTCGTCGCGGGTGTTGATGATCGGCCTGCTCCGGGTCGTGGCCGACGACACGCCCTCCCAGATGTGCTCGGCCCGCTGGCTGAGGCAGAACACGGCGCCCCGGGCCGTCTGCAGGACCTTCCCGGCGCCGGCGTAGATCTGCCGCGACACCAGGAACGGGATGAGCACCTCGGTGTAGCGGTTGAACTCGTCGTTGCGCTCGGTCAGGTAGTTCTCGTGGCAGCCGTACGAGTTGCCCACCGAGTCCGTGTTGTTCTTGAAGAGGTAGACCTCGCCGCGGATGCCCTCCTCGCGCAACCGCGCCTGCGCGCCCGTGACGAGCTGCGCCAAGATCCACTCTCCCGCCTTGTCGTGCACCACGACGTCGCTGATCTTGTCGCACTCGGGCGTCGCGTATTCGGGGTGGCTCCCGACGTCCAAATACAGACGCGCCCCGTTCTCCAGGAACACGTTCGACGAGCGGCCCCAGGACACGACCCGCCGGAACAGGTAGCGGGCCACCTCGTCGGGGCTCAGGCGCCGCTGCCCGCGCAGGGTGAAGGTCACCCCGTATTCGTTCTCGACCCCGAAGATGCGCCGTTCCACCGGATCAACCGTACTGCCGGCTATGCCAGCAGCCGAGCCATCTCCTCGACGTCGATGCGACGGAAGGTGCGGCGCCCGTTCCCCCGGCTCAGCGTGGCGACCTCCAGGTCGCCGGCGTCCAGCGTGCGGTCGGGGCCCGCCAGCGCGGCGGTCGCCGCCTTGATGGCCGTGCTCAGGTCCCACGACTCCTGCCACGCCCCCGCCACCCGCTCGGTGATGGTCTCGGCGTCACCGCCGAGCACCGCGAAATGGTCCTGATCGGTGATCGTGCCCTCGTAGGCGATGTGGTAGAGCTGGTTCTCCGTGTCGCTGAGCTCGGCGACGAGGATCTCCACCTCGAGCGGCTTCATCTCGTGGGTGAAGACATTGCCCAGGTACTGGGCGTACAGGTTGGCGAGCGACCGTGCGTCGACGTCCTCCCGGGAGAACGCATACCCCTTGGTGTCCGCATGGCGGATACCGGCCACACGAAGCTGGTCGTATTCGTTGTACTTGCCGACGCCGCCGAACGCGATCCGGTCGTAGATCTCGCTGATCTTGTGCAACGAGCGCGAGGGGTTCTCGGCGACCATCGCGATGCCGACGTCGTAGGTCGTCGCCACCAGCGAGCGTCCCCGGGCGATCCCCTTCTGGGCGTACTCCGCCCGGTCCTTCATGACCTGCTCGGGCGCCACGTAGAACGGCATGCTCATCGTGCACGCTCCGCCTGCAGCCTGGTTGCGAGCGCACCGAAGCGCGCGGCCACGTCCGCCTCGGGCACCTCGCGGTAGCCCTGCGCGTCGACCACGGCCACGATCGGGTAAATGCCCCGGATGGGGTCGGGCCCCCCGGTCGCCGAGTCCTCGTCCGCCGCGTCCCACAAGGCGCGGATGGCCAGTTCCAGGCCCTCTTCCAGGGGAAGGTCGGCGCGCCAGCCGAGCTTCACCGTGTTGCGGGCGTCGCGCCCGCCGGACCCGGTGGCCTGGAAGTCGATGTCCTCGTAGCGGCCGCCTGTGACGTCGTAGTTGAAGATGCGGCCGGTACCGCGCGCCACGTCGTAGCCCGCGAAGAGCGGCACCACGGCGAGTCCCTGCATCGCCATGGGCAGCTGCGAGCGCACCATCTGCGCCAGCTGGTTCGCCTTGCCCTCGAGCGAGAGGATCGAGCCCTCGACCTTTTCGTAGTGCTCGAGTTGGACCTGGAAGAGGCGGACCATCTCCATGGCCATGCCGGCCGACCCTGCGATCGCCACCGCCGAGTGCCGGTCCGCCGGGAAGACCTTCTCCATGGCGTGGTGGGCGATGATGTTGCCCGCCGTGGCGCGGCGGTCGCCCGCCATGATGACGCCGTCCGCGATCCGCATGGCCACGACGGTTGTGCCGTGCGGGACCTGCAACGCCAGCTCGCGCGCCACGCCCGCGACGCTGTCGCCACCCGTGGCGGGCCCCTCCGCCGTCAGGCGCAGAAGGCCGACGAAGTCAGGACCCGGATCACGTTCCGGGGGAAAGAGAGGCAGGGCCACCGGGGGCTACTGCCCGCCCTTTTGCACGTAGTTACGGACGAACTCTTCCGCGTTGTCCTCGAGCACCTCGTCGATCTCGTCGAGGAGGTCGTCGAGCTCGGCCTTGATCTTCTCGCCCCGCTCCGAAGTGGCCGGGGCGGCCTCCTCTACCTCGGTGTCGGTCTCGGTGGTCCGGGACCCCGATCCCTTCTTCTTCTGTTCCTGTTCTGCCATCGCCAATACCTCGTGGTTTCTCGACTTCTCGACCTGGTTCGCCTATGAGTTGAGCCTATGGAGCAAGTCGGCCGGCCCTGTGCTCATGGCCAGGAGCTCGCCGATCAGCTCGGCTGTTCCCTTGAGAGGATCCATCATAGGGACGCGCCGCAACGGGTCGGCGCCGATGTCGAAGACCAGAGAATCCCAGTTGGCGGTCACAACGGCGTCCGGCCAGCGAGCCAGGCACTTGCCGCGGAACCACGCCCGCGTCCCCAAGGGCGGCTCCGACACCGCGGTCGCCACGTCGGATGGATCCACCAGTGTCCTCATGTCCAGGCGCCGGAACACGGACTTGTCGGGCCGCAGGTCGTGGTATTGCAATGCCAGTGCGGCCACCCGCGGGTCCTTCCAGCCGCACGAGTGGCGGTCCATGTAGGCCAACAGGAGCTCGCGCTTGGCCACCCAGTCCACGCAGTCGGCCAAGCTCGCCGGGTCTGACTCGAGCCCCTCGAGCACCGCTTCCCAGTGCTCCATGACCGACGCACCCACCGTGCCGTCGTCGCCGAGCGACGTCAGCCCGTACTCCTCGGCGTACTTGCGGGCCGCGCCGAATAGCTCCCACTGCAGCTCCAAAGCCGTCGCCGTCGACCCGTCCGTGAGCGCCAACGGGCGAGACAACGTCAGGTCCGCCGACACCTGGTGCAGTGCCCGCACGGGGTCCGACAGGGACAGGTCCCGGGCCGGTCCGGCGTCGTCCTCCACCATCGAGAGGACGATGGCGGTCGTGCCGACCTTCAAGAACGTCGCCATCTCCGCCAGGTTGGCGTCCCCTACGATCACGTGCAGGCGCCGGAAGCGCTTGGGGTCGGCGTGCGGCTCGTCCCGCGTGTTGACGATCGGGCGCTTCAGCGTCGTCTCGAGCCCGACGATCTCCTCGAAGAACTCTGCCCGCTGCGAGATCTGGTACTCGACCGTCTCCACGTCGAGGGCCGGCGTCTCCACCCCCACCTTGCCCGACCCCGTGTACAGCGTCCGCGACACGAAGTGCGGCACGACGCCGTCGATCACCTTCGCGAAGGGCACCGCCCGGTCCATCATGTAGTTCTCGTGGCAGCCGTACGAGTTGCCCTTGCCGTCCGAGTTGTTCTTGTGCACCACGGGGGCGGGCTGGTCGGGGATCCGTAACGCCGCCGCCGCCATCGCCCGGCGCAGTATCTCCTCCCCCGCCTTGTCGTAGAGCAGGCACTCCAGCGGCGTGAGGCATTCGGGGCTCGAGTACTCCGGGTGCGCATGGTCCACGTAGAAACGGGCACCGTTCGTGAGCACAGTGTTCGCGAGATGGGTCTCGACCATCGGCGCCATGGCACCCTCACGGGCAAAGCCGCGCGCGTCGTTGCCGGGGGTCTCGTCCTCGAAGTCCCACCCGATCTGGTGCTCGACGTCGGCCGCGTAGGCGTTCACCAGCACAGAGGAAGCGGCAATCGGGTTCTGCTCGGGGCCGGGCGAATGGATCCCGTACTCCGTCTCGATGCCGCAGACCTTGATCGTGGCCACGACCCGACCCTAACCCTAAACCTCGAACAAGCCTCGAACCCCTAGAGGTACTGGCCGGTGCCCACCCGTTCGATCGAGCGGCCACCGTGCACCTCACGGTCCTCGGTGAGGAGGGTGCGGACATACACGATGCGCTCACCCTTCTTACCCGAGATCCGCGCCCAGTCGTCGGGGTTGGTGGTGTTGGGCAGGTCCTCGTTCTCCTTGTACTCCTGGCGGATGGACTCCAGCATGTCCGAGGTGCGGATCCCTCCCGGCTCCCCCGCGATCTGTCGCTTGAGCGCCAGCTTCTTGGCCCGCCGCACGATGTTCTCGATCATGGCCCCGGAAGCGAAGTCGCGGTAATAGAGGATCTCTTTGTCGCCGTTCTGGTAGGTCACTTCGAGGAAGCGGTTCTGATCGTCCTCGCGGTACATCTCGGCCACGGTGTGCTCGATCATCGACTGCACGGCCTTCGCGGCATCACCGCCGCCCAACCTCTGCACCTCTTCGACGTCCAGCGGCAGCTCCGGCTTCAGGTAGCGGCTGAAGATCTGCCCGGCCGCCTCCTCGTTGGGGCGCTCGATCTTGATCTTCACGTCCAGGCGCCCGGGACGCAGGATCGCCGGGTCGATGAGGTCCTCCCGGTTCGACGCCCCGATGACGATCACGTCGCGTAGCGACTCGACGCCGTCGATCTCGGCCAGGAGCTGCGGGACGATCGTCGACTCCATATCGGACGAAATGCCCGTACCCCGGGTGCGGAACAGCGACTCCATCTCGTCGAAGAAGACGATGACCGGCATGCCCTCGTCCGCCTTCTCCCGCGCCCGTTGGAAGACCTGGCGGATCTGGCGCTCGGTCTCGCCGACGTACTTGTTCAGCAGCTCCGGTCCCTTGATGTTCAAGAAGAACGACCGCACGTTGTCGTTGCCGGTCTTCTCGGCCACCTTCTTGGCCAAGGAGTTGGCCACCGCCTTCGCGATGAGCGTCTTGCCGCAGCCGGGCGGGCCGTACAAGAGGATCCCCTTGGGCGCCGGCAAGGAATAATCGGCGAAGAGCTCGCGGTACATGTACGGCAGCTCGACGGCGTCGGTGATCGCCTCTATCTGCGTGTCGAGGCCCCCCACGTCCGCATACGTGATGTCGGGGACCTCCTCGAGGACGAGTTCCTCGCTCTCGAGCTTCGGCAGCTTCTCGATCAACAATTGCGTCCGGACGTCCATGAGCAACGAGTCGCCGGCCCGGAGCTTCACGCCGAGCATGTCCTCGGACAGCTCCGCCACCCGTTCCTCGTCCGCCCGCGCGTAGATGACGCAGCGCTTCTTGTCCTCGAGCTGCTCCTTGAGGGTCACCACCTCTCCCGCGAGCTCGCCGTCGCGCACGAGCACGACGTTGAGGCTCTCGTTCAGGACGACCTCGTTGCCCTTCTTGATCTGGCCGGGGTCGATGTCGGGGTGCAGGCTGACACGCATCTTGCGCCCTGAGGAGAAGACGTCGACGGTGCCGTCCTCGTTCACGCCCAAGAAGGTCCCGTAGGCCGCGGGCGGTTGTGTGAGTTTTTCGACTTCTTCGCGAAGCGCGGCCAGCTGCTCCTTGGCCTGCTGGAGCGTGAAGGTCAGCTTCTCGTTCTGTGACGTCGCCTGGGCGAGCTGGCCCTTGGACTCGAGCAGCCGCTCTTCGAGCGCCTGCACCCGGCCCGGGCTCTCCTGCAACCGCCGGCGGAGCGCGTGGATCTCGTCCTCGGCGTCGGCCAGCTCGGCCTTCATCGCTTCGAGCTGGGCTGCAGCTTCGTCGGGCGTTGCCGTCACTGTCAGAACCCTAGCCCTCGCCTCGGGCGGTTTTGCCGGCATTCGGCAGCAACTTGAGTGCGACAAGCATGAACCAGAAGGACGACGCAGGGCAGGTAGCATGGGACAGGTCTGCGCAGCAGGATTGGACGGCGCGCGGAACGCCTCACTACGGTCCACCTGGTCCGTCGGGCGGTGACGACAGGGTCGACAAGGAGAAATCGGGAGCATGAAGGTCTGGATCGACCAGGATCTCTGCACGGGCGACGGCCTCTGTGAGGAGATCGCGCCCGCGGTCTTCACCCTTCTCGACGACGGCCTCGCCTACGTGAAGGAAGGCGACTCCATCAAGAACGACCCCGGCGGCTCGGCCGGCATGGCGGGGGTCCCCGAGGACCTCGAGGACGCGGTCGTCGAGGCCTCCGAGGAGTGCCCCGGCGAATGCATCTTCATCGAGCGCGACTAACGCCGCTCCCCCGCTCCTCCTCTCCTCTACTTCTCCGCGTTTCCGGCTCCTTTTCCGGGAAGCCCGCCGCGCCTTTCCGCCAGACCCGGGACGGCGGCCTTGCCGTCACTGCAGGGGCGCCCACAAACCCCGACCCCCGCACCTGTCCGAGCGACCGTCTGACGGTTTTTCGGGGGTGGCCTCGAAAGGCCGTACGGCGCGACGTGCATTCAACAAATGATTCCAAGGGCGCCGTATTCTTCGCGCGAGAGCGTTATGCAATGGGACAAACCAATGAAGGTGGTCTGCTCTCGAATCTCGCTGCACCCTCGTGCGGTCCAGGCATCCGGAGACTGATCGGGACTCCGCTCGGATGGAACCCGTCGAAAGAGGAGAGGTCAAAATCACAATGAGTGCGACCATGATCCATCCGCCTGCTGATCTCGAAGCTGCCCCCCTCCCCTTGGACTCGTCGGACGTCAAGACGCTTTGGCAGCAGGTGGCACTGGCTTTGTTCATCGCAGTTCCGTTCGTCGCCCTGATCGTTGCTGTACCGGTCCTGTGGGGTTGGGGTCTGAGTTGGCCGGACGTGGTCATTGCGGTTGCCATGTACCTGATAACCGGCCATGGGATCACGGTTGGATTTCACCGCTACTTCACGCACAGGGCCTTCCGGGCGAGACGTTGGGTGGAAGTGACAATGGCAATCGCCGGAAGCATGGCAATCGAGGGCCCCATCGTCCGCTGGGTCGCTGATCATCGGAAGCATCACCGATTCTCCGACCGCTCGGGTGACCCCCATTCGCCATGGCGCTACGGGGCCACCCTGACAGCGCTCGTTCGAGGCTTCTGGCACTCCCACATCGGTTGGCTGTTCGAGGCCCAGACCTCTCAGCAGAAGTTCGCACCCGACCTTTGCAAGGACCCCGTCATCTCGGGGATCTCGCGCACGTTCCCGATCTGGGTGGCCCTCTCGATGTTGATCCCGCCGGCGGTTGGCGGTCTTTGGGGATGGTCCTGGCAGGCAGCGTTCTGGGCCTTCTTCTGGGGGAGCCTTGTCCGAGTCGCCTTGCTTCACCACGTGACCTTCGCCATCAACTCCGTGTGCCACATCACGGGGGCTCACCCCTTCAAGACATCGGACGAGAGCGGCAACGTCTGGTGGTTGGCGGTGCCGTCGCTCGGTGAGGCATGGCACAACTTCCACCACGCCGCTCCCGGCTCAGCGCGCCACGGCGTCAGGCGCTACCAGATCGACACGAGCGCGCTGGTCATCCGAGCCATGGAACACCTTCGGTGGGTCCACCATGTGCGCTGGCCGGATTCCGGCCTGATTGCGAAGCGCCGTCTGCCGCGCGTCACCTAGAGGTAGGAATATCGGCAGTCTCCAACGGGGGAACCGAAAAGGATCGCCTTAACCATCTTCGGTGCGGCGATGGGACACCCGAAGGTGTGTGCGTGGCTCTCACGTCTGGTCCGCCGTACGATTATCCCGGCGAATCGGAGCGGAGCAATGAGAAGACGGTTGATCGCATTGACCGCGGGAGCAGTGCTTGTCTTCGCTGGGCTTCTCGTGCCGTCCGACAATTCGAGGGCAAGAGCATCGGAAAGCGCCGCGCCGCCGGGCAACTGCTCATTGAAGAACTTGGCCGTCACCGTTCCCTCAGGGAGTGCCGCCGGAGGGAGCGAAGGGATGCTGATCGCGTTTCGCAATATGGGCGCTGCGACCTGTTATCTCCAGGGGTACCCGAAGGTGATCGCAACTCGGAATGGGACATCAGTCACCGCGATTGCCTCTCCGAGCACCTATCTGGGCGGCCTGAACCCAGACATATCGCCTCCACTCGTCACATTGAATCCGGGCACCCGAGCGTCGGTAGTGGTCGCGGCCGGAGACGAACCCCCCACGGTGACGTCACGGTGTGTGCACAGGCGTTACAAATCCGTCACTGTCTCGTTGCCGGGAGAGCCGGGCTCAAAAACACTCTCGGCCAGACTTCCCAGGGAAGCAACGAGCTTGCCGAGCTGCACGAAACCCGAAGTCACTCCATTTCAAAGCGGCCTGACCTGGTTTGCTCCGTGATCTTTGAGCACCAGGACCGCTCGGCCAAATAGCCGTCAAGGTCCGGCGTTCGACGGACGCCCAGAAGAGTTCCGCAGTACTGCTCCAACCCGTAGGCCAGGCTCAGACTTCTTTGCCCTTGTCTTCGAGGTCCTCGGCCATGGTGTCATAGCCGGCCCTCGCCAATAATCGGCGCAAGTCGACCAGCTGCTGTCCGTCGATGTCCTTGTCACTCGGACGCCTGAGAACCTGGGTCTCTTGGCCAATTCGGAACAGAAACATGTCGTCGTGCTCTTGTTCGATGGATCCGATTGCCCCGAGCAATGAGACGACATCGTGCCATTCGACGTTGTGGTTCGTCCTTTGCTGAAAGATCGCTAACAAGGTGTCTCGATGATGTCCGCTGAGATGCTCGGGCCCTGAGATTGACGACATCGGGATCCTCTCGTCGTAAAGACCTCAATGTAGCGAGAGTCGGACACGTCTTAGTCCCGGCTATGGGTACACCCTCGGATTTCTCGGTTCCGGCCCTTACCGCTTTCCTAACCCTTCGGCCCGTGACGCCATGCTTCCGGGACGCGGGTGGTACGAACGGTCGCTCGGGCTCGGTCCTTCCCACCAGCCCCGAGCACGCACTCAACCGAAGTCCCGCTGTTCTCACAGATAGCGACCCGGGCGCTCAGTTGAACCGCTTCGTTGATAGGGGTCGGACGCAGATAATCGATAGTCAGTGAAACGGTCGCATGCCAGATTTCGGGGTCGGTTCCGATCTCTCGCTGTTCCCGCTGGTAGGCATCGGCGACCGCCGTGCAGACGCCATGACAGTCCAGCAACGTGGCGATGATCCCGCCGTTCAGGAAATGCCGAGGTCCAGCCGCGAACTCGTCGCTCGGAGTCCATTGGGCGACGGCAAGCTCGCCGTCCCAGTAGCTCTTGAGCTGGAGGCCTGCTGGGTTATCCGCTCCACATCCCCAGCAGTAGTTGTCCCGCATCTGGTCCTGGAGCGCCTTACCTTTCACGGAGAAATATTGCCCGGCCGTTCAGCACAGCACCATCCGCTATTGCCGGAGGGAAACCGGATGGTCCGCCACCGTGAATCGCCTGCCCCATGGCGCCGGATTGAGACACTCCGCTGTTAGTGGACGGTTCGGTTGAACGGGCCGAAAGACGCCACTCGCTCCGCCCACCGGCGCTCAAGGCGCTCCCAGTCTTTCGAGAAACTTCTCGACACCGACCTACCCGCGGATTAAGCATGGGAACCGGCATTGATGTTCCGAGGACAAAATCCGCGGAGCAGATAGGAGGCGGCCGTG
>DATMMN010000134.1:0-14331 GCA_035569675.1 Acidimicrobiales bacterium
CGTGCGGTCGATGGCCGTGCGCCCGAAGAGCTTCTCCAGGTTCCGGTGCTGGGCCGGGGTCAGTTCGTCGTCGAAGACGACCGTGTCGACGTCGAGGCTCCGGCTCAGCTCGGCGATCTCCTCGGCCTTGCCGCGCCCGACGAACGTGGCGGGATCGGGGGCGTCGCGTCGCTGCACCACGCGCCCGACAACGTCGGCGCCCGCACTGTCGACCAAGAGGGCGAGCTCGTCGAGCTCTTCATCGACCATCTCGTTGGTGAGCCCGGGGAAGACGACGCCGACGAGGAGAATGCGTTCCCGAAAGGCGCGCTCGATCAGCGTCCCGGGCAGCACGTTGCTCAAGAGAGCATCCCCGGGTGGATCTCCACATCGGCCACCTTGCGCACTGGCCCGGCCAGGTAGGTGGTGGCGTCTTCGTCGGTGCCGAGTGTCACCTCGAGCATGCCGCCGAGGTTCCGCACGCGGACCACGTCGCCGCCGTGGACGGCATGCCAACTCCGGGCGGCCGCCGCGGCCGCCACACTGCCGGTTCCACAGGCCAAGGTCTCGCCGGCGCCGCGCTCCCAGACCCGGAAGTCGAGGAAGTCGCCCTCGCCGTCGGTCATGACGGTGATCCATTCCACGTTGATCCCCGCGGGGAAGGCTGCTTGCAGCTTCGGGCCCAGCTCGGCGACATCGACACCTGCGGTGTCCGGGCCGAGGAGCACGAGGTGTGGATTGCCCACGTCGACCGTCCTGGCCCGTCGGTCGTCGAACTCCTGGGCCTGGTCGGGCCCCAGACGGGCGGGGCCCATGTCCACCCGGGCCGACGCCCACCCGTCAGCCGGACCGGCGACGTACTCGACCGTCCGCGTGCCGGCGCCGGTGGCCACGGTGAAGCGTGGGGGCCGGACCCACCCGGCGTCGACCGCGGCCTGGGCCAGGCACCGGATGCCGTTCCCGCTCATCTCGGCGTCGCTCCCGTCCGCGTTGGTCAGCTGCATGGAGAGGTCGCAACCGTCCCGGCCCGGACCGACCCGGATGATGCCGTCAGCTCCTATCCCGCGGCGGCGGTCGGCCAGCAGGCGGACCTGGGCCACCGAGAGCCGCATGGCGTCGTCGGGGTCGAGCACGACCAGGAAGTCGTTGCCGGCGCCCTCGTGTTTGGAGGCGTGCACGGACTCCATTCTCGCAGGCGGCGCCGTTCAGCCGTGCACGCAGAGCGCCCGTTCGAGCAGCTCGGACGCCTCGGCCGGGTCGGCGCTCCAGGTGATCCGCGGGTCGCGGCGGAACCAGGAGGCCTGGCGGCGGGCGAACTGGCGGGTCCGCCGAACCGCCTCCTCCAGGCAGTCGTCGAGCGGCATACCGTCCTCGACGTGCGCGAGCACCTCCCGGTAGCCCAGCGCCTGGCGCGCGGTGCGAGAGATGCCCTGGAGCCGGGAGGCCAGGCCGCGGACCTCGTCCACCAGGCCCGCCTCCACCATGGCCGAGAACCGCTCCGCGATGCGCCGATCGATCTCCCCCGCCCCGACCTCGAGCCCGACCTGCGGCGCGCCGGAGGCCGGGTAGGCCTCGAGGCCCGGCCCGAACTCGGAGAAGGGCCGGCCCGCTCCGAGCGTGACCTCGAGCGCGCGCACCACCCGCCGCCGGTTGGTCGGCTCCATGCGGGCGGCGCCGACCGGGTCCAGCTCGGCCAGCCGGGCATGGAGGTCGGCCGTCTCGGCGCCGCCGGCGTCGAGTTCCGCTTCGAGCGACGCGGCCACCTCGGGATACCGGCCCGGGATGTCCAGGTCGGCGACCACCGACCGCAGGTAGAGGCCGGTGCCCCCCACGAGCAGGGCGTGCCGACTGCGCCGCTCGATGTCGTCGAGGGCGGCCCGCGCGGCCCGTTGGAACTCGGTCAACGTGAACTCCTCGTCGGGGTCGACCAGGTCCAAGAGATGGTGCGGCACGGCGCGGCGGGCCGCGGCGTCGGGCTTGGAAGTGCCGATGTCCATGCCGCGGTACACGCACATGGAGTCGACCGAGACGATCTCGCAGTCACCCCGCCGCACGGCCAGGTCGAGCGCCAGCGCCGACTTGCCCGAAGCCGTGACCCCAACGAGTGCGACCGCGCTCAAGCGCTCCCGACCGGGATCCGCACCCGGTGACGCGGCCGGGCCGTCACCTCCTCGAAGCGGCCCGAGAGGTGGTGGGGGTGCCCGCCGGTCACCGTGACCCGGGCGAGCGCCCCCGGACCGGGGTCGCCACTGCCGGCGCGGGGAAAGTGGGCGAGCTTGCCTTGCCGGGTGCGGCCGGTGAGCATTGCCTCGTTGCGGCGGCTCACCCCCTCCACCAACACCTCTTCATTGCGCCCGACGCGCGCCTGATGGCGCGCCAGCGCGCCGCGATCGACCACGGTCTTCAGACGTTCGAAACGCTCGCTCACGACATCGGGCGGGACGAACGCGTCCTCCATGGCCGCGGCCCGCGTCCCCGGCCGCGGCGAGAAGACGAACGTGTACGCGCTGTCGTACGCGGCCTCCGCACAGACGGCCAGCGTGTCCTCGAAGTTGTCGTCGGTCTCGCCCGGAAAGCCCACGATGATGTCGGTCGTGACGGCCAAATCGTCGATCGCCTCTCGCGCGGCCGCCAGGCGCTCGAGGTAACGCGTCGCCGTGTAGCCGCGGCGCATGGCGCGCAACACGGCGTCGCTACCCGACTGAAGGGGCAGGTGCAGGTGCTCGCAGACCTCCGGAGTCTCGGCCATCGCCTCGATCGTCTCGGGGCGGAGGTCCTTGGGATGCGGACTGGTGAAGCGGATGCGGCCGATGCCCTCGACCGCGCCGACGGCGCGCAGGAGGTCGGCGAAGAGGGGGCGTCGTCGCGTGATGTCGCGGCCGTACGAGTTGACGTTCTGCCCAAGGAGCGTCACCTCGCTGACACCGCGGCCGGCGAGCAACGCCACCTCGTCGACGATGTCGTCCAGCGGCCGGCTCACCTCGGGGCCCCGCACCGACGGCACGATGCAAAAGGCGCAGGAGTTGTCGCAACCGGTCTGGATGTTCACCCAGGCCGCGTACGGCAGCTCGCGGACGGCACCGGGGCCGAGGAGCGGTTCGGTCCCCGCCTCGGGCTCGGGCGCGTCGAGGATCTCCATGAGCGGGCCGTCGTCGCGGGCCCGGCGCAGCAACACCGGCGCCCGGCTGAGGTTGTGCGTGCCGAACACGACGTCCACCCAGCCCACTTTCTCCTGGATGCGCTCGCGATCCTTTTGCGCAAGGCAGCCGCCCACGGCGATCTGCAGGCCCGGTTTCGCGTCCACCAGCTCCTTCAGGCGCCCGAGCGTCCCGTAGAGGCGCTGGTCTGCGTTCTCGCGGATGCAGCATGTGTTGAGCACCACGACGTCGGCGTCTTCCATCGCGGCTGCCGGCTCCATGCCGTCGGCCACGAGCAACCCGGCCAGGCGCTCCGAGTCGTGCTCGTTCATCTGGCACCCGAACGTGCGGATGAAATATCGCCGCGGCATCCGCCCGATTCTAGGGAGGCCCAGCGCATACGATCGTCCGCCGTGAACCGCCCCGCCTCGCCTTATCGCCGCTTCGCCGGATTGGCGCTGCTGGCGTTGCCGCTCGTGCTGGCCGCGTGCAGCTCGGGTCCCCCTTTGGGTGGTGGGTCGGGGTCTCCGAATTCCCGCCTGCAGAGCCAGGGCGTCAAGGTGATTTCGCAGATGGCGACCTACGCGTCGACGGCCTCTGCGTGCAATTCGGCCTCGAGCCCCGTGGTGTGCCTGGAGAAGGCCGACCGCACGCTCGGCAACCAGGTGCACGCCTACGCCAACACGCTCGCCGTCGGCAAGGGATTCAGCGCCCCGCAGAACGACATCGTCAACGCGCGCAACTCGGCGCAGACACTCGCCAACAGTCTCGAGATCCTGGGCGACGCCCAGCCCACGCAGGCGAACTACAACCAGGTGCTCAACACGTTCGACCTGAACGGGGCGATCGCACAGTTGCGCGGCGAGGTGCAGAAGCTGGACGGCGCGCTGGGCGTCTAGGAGTACAGCTAGGCCACGCCGTCGAGGGGCACCTCGGCCTCCTCGCCGTAGACGAGACCGCGTCGATCGGGGCGCAACGACAGCACCCGTCCCTCCATCCCTGCTTCAGCCAGCGCGGCCCCGGCACCGGCGCGCACCGCCTCGACCGACGACGGCGTGACGAACCCGATGAGGGTCGGCCCTGCACCCGACCAGCAGGCGGCGAGCGCCCCCGCCTCGACGAGCGCGGCCAGAAGCTTCGGCGCTTCGGGGAAGAGCACGGTCCGCGCCGCTTGGTGTATCCGGTCTTCGGTGGCCGCCGGCCGCAACGCAGCCGAGTCGGCCAGCCCCGCCACCAACAGTCCCATACGCCCCAGGTTGAAGACCGCCTCCTCGAGCGTGAGGCGGTCAGGGATCACCCCGCGGGCCTCTGGCGTGGCGAGATTCCGATCCGGGACGATCGCGACCAACTCGAGGTCGTCGGCCAGCGGCAGAGCCGCCTGCACCGGATCGCCGTCCACCGAAGTGGCCGCGACGAGCCCGCCGAACACGCTGGCGGCGGCGTTCTCCGGGTGACCGTCGTAGGCCGCCGCAACGGCGAAGGGGTCGTCGGACCCAGCGGCGGCGGCCGCGGCGGCCGCCAGGGCGGCCGAGGAGCCCAGGCCGCGCGCGACCGGGATCTGTGAGCGCACCGTCACGGAGAAACGGTCGTGCCCGAGGACCTCGGCGACCACGCGCGCCGCAAGGTGGGAGGCATCGTCGAAGAGACCCGCTCCCTCGCCCTCCGTATGCACGCGTAGCGAGTCGGCCGTTTCTACCTCCACGCTGACGTAGCGGTCCACGGCTAGGGCCAGGGTGTCGAAACCTGGGCCGAGGTTGGCCGAAGAAGCAGGGGCCCGCGCGCGCACGGCGGTCAGGCTACGCGCTCAGAACAGACGCTGGAGCAGCGAACGCTGGGGGACGTCGCCGCTGAGGTGCACGGGGACGACCACCCGCTGGCTGCCGAGCGTGACCACGACGCTGCCCACCACCGCACCGCGTTTGGCCTGTGCGCTGAGGCGGTGCACCGGATGGAAGACGCGGGTGGCATGAGCGCCCGGCCACGTGAGCATCGACACCGACGCGCTTGTCTGGGCGGCGACGCTCGACCCGGCCGCGGCCGCGTGGGCGGCGACGACGCCGTTTCGAAGAACCGTCGCGGTCCCGATGAGCGGCTGCACCGCGTTGACCAGCGCCAGACCGTGCAACCCGGCCTGGGCCAGGGCCAGAGCGCCGGTCTGCCCCGTGATCGCCGCCAGCAGCAAGGTGGGATGACCGTGCACCGGCCGGATGACGGCGACGACGTCGCACCCTCCGGCGGCGTCGGTGTAGCCGGACTTCATGCCGATGATCCCGTCGAGCCCGAGCAGAGGCGTATACGTGGACAGCGTGCCGGCAACCGGCAGCGTCACCGAGTTGTTGTCGACGAGGGAGGCGACGACGGGATACGCCATGTCGGGCGCGGCCACCTTGAGGATGTCGCCGGCGGTGGAGACGGACTGGGCCGAGATCCCGCTGGCATCCGCAAAGTGGGTCTGGCTCATGCCGAGAGCGGCAGCCGTTGCGTTCATCTTCCCCACGAAGGCGGGAATGCTGCCGGCGTCCCAGCGCGCCAGCAGGTCCGCGTAGTTGTCCGCCGAGTGGACCAGCAACCCTCCGAGCAGCTGCTGCTCGGTGATCTGCTCGCCCAACGTCACCTGCGCGTTGGAGTCGTCCGACACGGCGTCCATGTCGAAGTCCTGGACGTCCACCTGGGTCGCGGTGACGCTCGGACCGGGCTGGTTGAGGCCCAAGGGGTGGTCGTGCAGAACGATGTAGGCCGTCATCAGCTTCGTGAGGCTGGCCACCGGGACCGGCTTTTCGGCGCTGGAGGCCACCACCACCCCGACGGACGGGATGGAGACGGCCCCTTCGCCCGTCGTCGGGAACGGGAGCGGAAGCACCTGGGACGGAAACGCAACCGACCGCAACAACACCGGGGTCACCACCGGCGCCGGCGCGGCCTTTCTGAGCCGGACGCCGGCGAACGCGCCGGCTCCGAGCACCAGCACGACGACGACGACGATCGGCACGATGACGCGCCAACGGCGGCGGCGCCGTTTTGACCGCGCGGCCTGCCGGCGAGCGCGCCGGTCGGACGGAGGTGTCGGCTCGGGTGAGGGTGCCTCGTCGGGCGACGACTCGCGCAGCGATTCCACTCCGAACGGCGCCACCATGAGGGGCGCCGGAGTTTTTCGGTTCACCGCCGGTTCAGGGCATCGAGTTCTTCGGGCGTCATCAGCACCGCCCTGGCCTTGGAGCCTTCGCTCGGGCCGACGACACCGGCCCGTTCGAGGAGGTCCATGAGGCGGCCGGCACGAGCGAAGCCGACCCGAAGCTTGCGCTGCAGCATGGAGGTGGACCCTAGTTGGGAGCGCACGACGAGGTCCCGCGCCTGGACCAGCAGCTCGTCGTCATCGTCGTCCATGGCATCCGTACCACCGAGGCGGTCGTCGACCCCCTCGATCCCGACGATGGCTTCGCTCTGCCCGCCCTGGGCCCGCCAGTGGCGCACGATCTCGCGCACCTCTTCCTCCGAGACCCAGGGGGCCTGGAGGCGCCGCGGAATGTTGGTTGAAGCGGTGAGGAGCAGCATGTCGCCCTTGCCGACGAGACGCTCGGCACCCGGCTGATCGAGGATGACCCGGCTGTCGGCGAGCGAGGACACCGAGAAGGCCATGCGGCTCGGGATGTTCGCCTTGATCACCCCGGTGATGACGTCGACCGACGGACGCTGCGTGGCGATCACGAGGTGGATGCCGACGGCACGAGCCATCTGCGCTATGCGGACGATGGAGTCCTCGACGTCGCGGGCCGCCACCATCATCAGGTCGTTCAGCTCGTCGACGATGACGAGGATGAAGGGCTCGGGCTGGACCGGCTCCTCCTCCTCGAGCTCGTCCTCGCCCTCGACCGCCGGATGGTCCTCACCGAGCGCGCGGGCCGCCACGTCGCGCACCTGGCGGCGGTCCGAGGCCGGCGACTCGATGCGCCCCTCCGTGACCAGCTGGTTGTAGCCGTTGATGTCCCGCACGCCGTGCTGCGCGAGCAGCCCGTAACGGCGCTCCATCTCCTTGACCGCCCACGCGAGCGCGTTCGCAGCGTGTTTCGGGTCGACGACCACCGGGTTGAGCAGGTGGGGCAGCCCGTCGTACTGGCCGAGCTCCACGCGCTTGGGGTCGACGAGGATCATCTTGACCCGGTCCGGCGTCTGGCGCATCAGGATCGACGTGATGATCGAGTTCATGCACGAAGACTTGCCCGACCCGGTCGCACCCGAGATGAGGATGTGGGGCATCTCGGCGAGGTTCTCCATGACGGCACGCCCCGCGATGTCGCGGCCCATGGCGACCTCGAGGGGGTGTGTGGCCGCCCTCCCCTCTTTGGAGTCGAGGATGTCGCGGAGCGCGACCAGCTGGCGTGTCCGGTTCGGTACCTCGACGCCGATGGCCGACTTGCCCGGGATGGGCGCCAGGATGCGCACGTCCGGCGAGGCCATGGCGTAGGCGATGTCCTTGGACAGGCTGGTCACCCGGGCCACCTTCACGCCGGGACCGAGCTCGAGCTCGTAGCGGGTGACGGTCGGCCCGACGCGGCTCCCGACCAGGCGCGTGTCCACGCCGTGGGCGGCAAGGGCGCGCACCAGCTCCTCGCCGGCCGCGTCGACCTGGCGCTGGTCGAAGCGCAACTTCTTGGACGCGACCAGGGCCGACATCGGCGGCAGCACCCATTCGCCCGGGGCGCGTGGGGTGGCCGGGGCGGGCGGGGCGCTCTCGGCGACGGCCTCGGGCTCGGATTCGGGATCGAGCGGGATGTCGATGTCGGAGTCGTCGGCCTCCATCTCCGGCAGATCCGAGGCATCGTCCTCGGGCACCGCCGGAGGCGGCACCGGCGAGGCCGGCTCTTCCATGTCGGACGCGTCGTGCTCGGGCATCACGACGAAGGGCTTGCCACGCCACAGCGAGGCAGCCGTGCGACCGCTGGCGACGGCGGCCGCGCGGACGGCGCGCCCGGCCGACGCGATCGAGACGCCCGTCGCGATGAGGATCGCGACGAGGACCACCGCGACGAGCAAGACGGCCGCGCCGGCAGTACCGAGGCCGGCGTGCAGTGGCCGGCCCACGAGCGCGCCGAGAAACCCGCCCGCAGCCTTGATCGCGTTCGAGTTCGAGAACGTCGGGGTGTGCTTGGCGAGCTCGGCGAGGCCGCACACGCCGATCAGCCCGAGCACGGTACCCACGGCGAGGCGCCACGGGTCCGCCCCCTCGCCCTGGTCGTCTCTGTCCTCGTCGTCCTCTGTGCGCGCCTTGCGGTCGACGAGCAGCGCGACGCCGGCGCCGGCCGCGACGATCGGCAGGAGCGCACGGACCCAGCCGGCCAGCACGGCGAAGGCGGTGTCGGTGCCGCGCCCGACCGGGCCGAGCTGGCCGCCCCACAGCGCGAGCGCCAACAGGATGCCGAGCGTGATCAGCGCGACGGCCCACAGATCGCGGGCCTGCACCCGCCAGAACGGCGGGCGCGCCGGAGTTGCGGGCGCGGCCCGGCGGCCACGGGAGGCGGGTTTCTTGGCGGCGGCGCGGGAGGGCGCACGCGTGCGCGTGCCGCTCCCACCGCGGGTCTTGGTCACCACAGTAGGGCCGAGACTACCGCCTGACCTGGTCGTTTTAGTGGACATCCCGCCCATTGAATTACGAACATATGTTCGCTACCCTAGTCCGATGGCGTTGCGCTGGGCGTTGGCCGAGAGTGAAGGTGCCGGCACGCTCTTCCCTGACGAGCGGGTGGCGGAACGCCACGTCGGCAAGGGCGCGTACGCCGGGATGGAGTTCCTCCACGTGAACGCGCGCAGCATCATCAACACTGTGCCGCCGGAGAGCGTCATGCCGTTCCGGCACACGATCAACCCGTATCGAGGGTGTTCGCACGCATGCGTCTACTGCTTCGCACGGCCGACGCACGATTATCTCGGGCTGGGGATCGGCGAGGACTTCGAGCGCAAGATCGTGGTCAAGGTGAACGCGGTCGAACGGTTGCGTGCCGAGTTGCGCTCGCCCAAGTGGGACGGGTCGCACATCGCGATGGGGACGAACACCGACCCCTACCAGCACGCGGAAGGCAAGTACCACCTGACCCGGGGCATCGTCGAGACCCTGTCGGCGGCGCGCAACCCGTTCAGCATCCTGACGAAGTCGACGCTGGTGCTCCGCGACGGCGCGCTGCTGGCGGCGGCGGCACAGCGGACCGACGTTTCGGTGTCCTTCTCCATCGGGACGTTGGACCGCTCCGTGTGGAAGCTGACCGAGCCGGGGACTCCCCCGCCGGATCGCCGGGTCGAGGCCGTGCGCCGCCTGACCGACCTGGGGTTGTCGTGCGGGGTGTTGGTCGCCCCGGTGCTGCCCGGGTTGTCGGACTCCGAGGCGCAGCTGACCGAGGTGGTCGAGGCCTGTGCGGCGGCCGGCGCGGTGTCGGTGAGCGGGGTGCCGTTGCACCTGCGCGGCACCGTGCGGGGGCACTACTTCGACTGGCTGAGCTCAGCCCGGCCGGACCTGGTGCGCCTGCACCGGGGGCGCTTCCGGCGCGGGGCGTACCAGGAGGACGACGAGCGGGAACGGGTGGCCGGGATCGTGCGCGCGGCCGCCCGCCGGTGCGGCATGACGGGGCGTGATCGTCACCGCGGCCGTGTGGGGGACAGTGATGGCGAGGCTGGCGCAACGGCCACGAAGGCGGTGGAGGACCGGCCGCTTCCGGCCGGCCGGGGCGGCCGGCAACTGCGACTGCTTTAAGAAGGCGGCCGGGAGGGCGCGGGCGCGCGGTTCGCCCAGGTCGCCCTCCCTATGATCTGTGCCTCATGCGGGGCGCGGAGAGCAGTCTGCGGAGAGCCGGCCGCCGTGCCCTGATCGGGGTGGCGTCGTTGCTCGTGGCCGGCACGCTCGCCGTCGTGTCCCTGCCGGGTGGGCCAGTCTCCATCGGAGAAGGCCCGGCGGATGGCGTGGCCAGTGCGGCAGACGTGACGCCGCCGACGCCTACGAACTCGTCCTACGGCATCGTCGACGCCGCCGGTGGCGTCATGACGTTCGGGGGCGCCGCGTACTCCGGCGACACCCTGGGGTACACGCTCGACAAGCCGATCGTCGGCGCGGCGGCAAACCCGGGCAGTGGCTACTGGCTCGTCGCGTCCGACGGCGGCCTCTTCGCGTTCGGTGGCGCGCCGTTCTGGGGCTCGGCCGGCGGCCTACCGCTGAACAAGCCGATCGTCGGGATGGCGGCGACCCCCGGTGGCGCCGGCTATTGGCTCGTGGCCTCCGATGGTGGCATCTTCGCCTACGGCGACGCGCAGTTCTACGGCTCGACCGGTTCTGTCCACCTGAACAAGCCGATCGTGGGCATGGCGGCGACGCCCGACGGCGCCGGGTACTGGCTCGTAGCGTCCGACGGTGGCATCTTCGCCTACGGCGACGCGCAGTTCTACGGCTCGACAGGATCCATCCACTTGAACCAGCCGATCGTGGGCATGGCCGCGACACCCCGCGGCGCGGGCTATTTGCTCGTCGCGTCCGACGGCGGCATCTTCACCTACGGCGACGCGCAGTTCTACGGATCGACCGGGAGCCTCTCGCTCAACAAGCCCATCGTCGGCATGGCGGTGACGCCCGGCGGCGGCGGCTACTGGTTGGTCGCCCAGGACGCCGGGGTCTTCACCTACGGCGATGCTCAGTTCGCGGGCAGCGCACAGTCGCCGCTGCACCCACCGCTCTTCCCCGCGAACTTGAGCAACGTGATCCCGCCGGTGGTCACGATCATGAACGAGGCGACCGGGCCCCAGGCGACACACGCGGGTGGCCTGCGGGTCGCGTTCGCCGGGGACTCGCTGGCGTTGTACGAGGGCCAATACATCCAGCAGATGGCCCCGCCCTACGGACTCGACAACGGGGCGGCCGCCGGTTGTGGCTTCACCAACGGCGCCGCTATCGACGAGTGGAGCAACCCGGGGCCGCTCTTCCTCAACCCGGCTGCCTGCGCGTTCTGGGCCAACCAGCTGCAGTGGGTCGTCTCGCGGTTCCACCCCGACGTGACGGTGATCCAGAACGGGTACTGGGAGGCCCAGATCCGCCAGTTCAACGGGAACTGGGAGACGCTGGCCAACGCGGACTACGCGTACTACATCAAGTCCAACCTCGAAGCGGCGGTCCAGATCGCCCACTCCAACGGCGGCGCCGTCGTCCTGTCCACCGCTCCCTACTTCGCCGACGGGACGCCCAACAACCTCGTCGACGCGTACAACTCGATTGTCGAAGGCGTCGCGTCGGAGTTCCCGTACGTGTCGGTCGACGACGTCCACGCGGACCTCGATCCCGGCGGGACCTACCAGGCCGTGATCGATGGAATCGCCACCCGGGGAGCGGACGGGGTGCACATCACCCAAGGGGCCGTCGACTACCTCATCGCACCCGCGCTCAACCAGATCATCGCCAACGTCGCGGGCGCGGTCTACACCGGTGGCGCGTAGCGATCCGATCCTCGCGATCGCCCATCGGGGCGACCCGATGGGCCACCGCGAGAACACGCTCCCCGCTTTTGCCGCCGCCGTGGCGCAGGGAGCGGACATGCTCGAACTCGACCTGCGCCGCACCCGTGACGGGGCGATCGTCGTGCTGCACGATCAGTCGCTCCTACGCCTTTGGGAGCTCGACGCGTCCGTGGGAGACCTGGACCTCTCCGAGGTGACGCGCCTGGGCGCAGGCGACGTGCGCATCCCCACCCTGCGTCAGGTGTTCGACGCCGTGCCCCCGGACGTGGAGCTGATGGTCGACTTCACCCGGCGCGAGGTCGTGGCGGGCGCCCTCGACCAGGCCTTGTCGGCCGACGCTCTGGACCGCTGTTTGTTCGTGACGGGCAACGTCGAGGCGCTCCGACTGTTGCGCGGCCTCTCGGGCCGGGCGCGCGTCGGGCTGACGTGGACGGAGGGAGCCGATCCGCCGCTGCCCGTCCTCGACGAGCTGGGCGCGGAGTACTGGAACCCGATGTTCTCGTTCGTGACCCCAGAAGGGGTCGACGCGGTGCACGAGGCGGGACTTCGGGTGTCGACGTGGACGGTCGATTCGCGCGAGGACATGGGGCGCGTGGTGACGGACGGCGTGGACGCCGTCGTGAGCAACCGGGTGGCGGAGTTGGTCGATTTCCTCGGGCGCTAGCGGGGCGGCGCGCACGCGACATCTATCGCCGACCCCAGCGAAACAAGCCGGACCGGACCCCTAGCCCGTCGCAACGACGCGGAATGGGTTCGCGGCTCGGAATCAGACCATGAGGACGACGGGAACGATCATCGGCCGGCGCCGGGTCTTCTCCCCGACGAAGCGTCCGAGGGCCTTGCGGGTGTGGCGGCTGAGCGCCTCGATGTCGTGTGCCCCGTCCTTCAAGGCCTGCGTCACGGCCGCGCCCACCACCTCGCTCGCCTCGCCGAGCAGCTCCTCGGCCTCGGGCGCGTAGACCCATCCCCGCGTCTCGATCACCGGCGGGCTGCTGAGCTTGCCCTCGCGCCGGTCGACGGTGACCACCACCATGACGACACCCTCTTCGGCCAGTTTCTGGCGGTCCCGCAGCACACCGTGCTCGATGTCGCCGACGGTGCCGTCGACATAGACGTAGCCGCCGGGCACCCGGCCGTCACGGGCGATGCCCTTGCCGTCCAGGGTGATGGCGTCGCCGTCCTCGCAGAGCAGCACCTTGGCCGGGTCGAGGCCCATGGACAGCGCGAGGCGGGCGTGGTGCACCATGTGGCGGAACTCGCCGTGCACGGGGACGAAGCATTCGGGCTTCGTCACCGAGAGGAGCGTGCGCAGCTCGCCCTGGCGCGCGTGGCCGCTGACGTGGACCCGCTCCGCGCCGGAGTGCACGACCTCGGCCCCCCGGCGGTGCAGGTCATCGATGACCTGGCCCACCGACCACTCGTTGCCCGGGATGGGGTGCGCGCTGATCACCACGACGTCGTCCTCGCCGATCTGGAGCCACTTGTTCTCGCCGGTCGCCATGAGCGACAGCGCCGACATGGGCTCGCCCTGCGATCCCGTCGAGATCACGCACACCTGTTCCGGTGGCAGGTCGTCCACGTCCTCGATGTCGACCTGCACGCCGTCGGGGATGCTGATGATGCCGAGACGCTGGCCCAGCTCCACGTTCTTGCCCATCGACCGCCCGAGAGTGGCGACCTTGCGCCCGTTCGCCACCGCGGCGTCGATGATCTGCTGCACCCGGTGCATGTGGCTGGCGAAGCAGGCGACGATGAGGCGCTTGCCCGTCTGTGCCGCGAACACTCGGCGCAGCACGAGGCCGACTGACGACTCGGACTCGGTGAAACCGGGCTCCTCGGCGTTGGTCGAGTCGGACAGGAGGAGCCGGATCCCCTCACGCTCGGCCATCTCGCCCATGCGCGCCAGGTCGGTGCGCCGGCCGTCGACGGGCTGGAGGTCGATCTTGAAGTCCCCCGAGTGCAGGATCACCCCCTGCGGGGTGTGGAATGCGATGGCCATCGACTCGGGCACCGAGTGCGTGACCGGGATGAACTCGACGTCGCAGGCGCCGACGCGCACGCGCTCGCCGTCGCGTACGACGACGAACCGGGTCCGGTCCACCAGTCCCGCCTCTTCGACCCGGTGCCGGGCCAGTCCGACGGTCAGCTCGGAGCCGTAGATGGGCGCGCGCAGCTCGCGCAGGAGATACGCCAGCCCGCCGGTGTGGTCCTCGTGCCCGTGGGTGAGCACGATGCCGTCCACCCGATCCGCCCGCTCGTGCAGGTAGGTGAACTCGGGGAGCACCAGGTCGATCCCGGGCATGTCGGGGTCGGGGAACATGATCCCGCAGTCGAGGACGACGATGCGCCCCTCGACCTCGATGCAGGCGCAGTTGCGGCCGATCTCCCCCAGCCCGCCGAGGAAGACGACCCGGACCGGCTTGACCTTGCCGCCCCTGTTGGCCGCGGCCCTGTTGGCCTTGCCGGGCTTTTCAGGCAAGCGAGGTGACCGTGACGGCCGGCGGGCCGACGGCCGCCAGGACCTTGGCCGCCTGGGCGTCGAGCTCGGGGCTCGACGGCCCCATGGGAAGGCGGCACTGCCCGACCTTGTGCCCCAGCGCGCGCATCACGGCCTTGGCGGGCAGCGGGTTGGGGTACTCGGGTGTCGACTCGAAGTCGAAGGAGTCGATGAGCTCGGCGTTGCCCGCGATTGCCGTCAACAGGTCGCCCGTCAAGAAGGCGTCGATCATCC
>DATMMN010000135.1:0-9454 GCA_035569675.1 Acidimicrobiales bacterium
GATGCCGTTCGGCGGGGTCAAGCGATCGGGCTACGGCCGCGAGCTGTCCGAGCTCGGATTGAAGGAGTTCACCAATCAAAAGACGGTATGGATTGGCTGACACCGCCCCGTACCCCCAGACCCTCCCTGGCGGGGCACCGATGAACGGCCCGATCACCTACCTCGATCACGCGGCCACCACCGCGCTCCGGCCCGAGGTGGCCGAGGCGATGGCGTCGGTCCACGAGCGGGCGCTCGGCAATCCGACCGGGAGCCATCCGCCGGCGCAGCGCGCCCGCGCGCTGCTCGAGGACGCCCGCGACGAGGTCGCTGCGTTTCTCGGCCGCGACCCCGGTGAGATCGTTTTCACCTCGGGCGGGACCGAAGCGGCCAACCTCGCCGTCCTCGGCCCCGCCGAGGCCGCGCTCCGGACGCGAGGCGAAGCCGTCGTGCTCGTGTCGGCCGTCGAGCACCCTGCCGTGCGCGAGTCGGCCAAGGCCGCCGGTCAGATGGGCGTCGACGTGCGAGAGCTGCCGGTCGATCGCGCCGGTCTGATCGATCTCGACGCGCTCGACCGCACCCTCTCGTCGCGCTGCACGGTGGTCGCCGTCATGACCGCCAACAACGAGACCGGCGTCATCCAACCGTTGGCCGACGTTGTCGCCTCCGTTCGGCGACGCGCGCCCGCCGCCTCTGTGTTCACCGACGCGGTACAGGCCGCGCCGTTTGTCGACCTCGCCGGAGTGGCCGCCGGCGTCGACATGGTGGGACTGAGCGCGCACAAGTTCGGCGGACCGGTCGGCACCGGCGCACTGGCGGTGAGCTCCCGGGTGACGCTTTCGCCCCGCCTGTACGGCGGGGGGCAGGAGCGCGAACGCCGCAGCGGGACGCCCGACGTTGCCAGCGCGGTCGGGATGGCCGCCGCGCTCCAACTCGTGACCAAGGACCGTGCGGCGGCGAGCATCCGCGTGTCGGAGTTGCGGGACCGGCTGGCCGAAGGCTTGCTGGCCGTCGTGCCGTGGGCCCATCGGACCGTGCCGGCGGGGGTCCCGGTGCTGCCTGGGCACCTCCATCTCTGCCTGGCGGGCGTCGACCGGGAGGAGTTGCTCGTCGCGCTCGGCGGCGAGGGGATCTGTGTGTCCGGCGGCTCGTCCTGTGCGAGCGGTGCGCTCGAGCCGAGCCACGTCCTCGCTGCCATGGGTGTGGACCGGGGATTGGCCGTCGGGGCGCTGCGATTCTCCCTGGGCTACGACACGACCGACGAGGACGTCGACCGCGCCATCGCCGTGGTGCCCGGGGTGGCGGCCGCGCTGCGCCGGACCGTCTGAGCCGTTTGGCACACTGTGCGCATGCGGGTGCTCGTTGCCATGTCCGGGGGGGTCGATTCCTCCGTCGCGGCCGCGTTGCTGGTGGGACAGGGTCATGAGGTCGTAGGCGCCACCCTCAAGCTCTGGGGTGGCGAGTCGGATTCAGGCTGCTGTTCGGTCGCCGACGTGGAGGACGCCCGGCGGGTGGCCCAGCAGTTGGGCATCGACCACCACGTCTTCAACCTGACCGAGGACTTCGACCGCCACGTAGTGACGCCGTATGTCGGGGAGCACGCGGTCGGGCGGACGCCCAACCCCTGCATCGAGTGCAACCGGACGATGAAGTTCGATCGGCTGCTGCACCGCTCCGAGCGGCTCGGGTTCGACCGTTTGGCCACCGGTCACCATGCCCGCGTCGCGCAGATCCCCGGCGGTCCGCATTCGTTACGCCGGGGGGTCGACGACGCCAAGGACCAGTCTTACGTGCTGTCCATGTTGGGCCAATCCGAACTGGCGCGTGTCTTCTTTCCGGTCGGGGAGATAACCAAGAACGAGGTTCGGGCGCACGCGCGACGTCTCGGCCTGCGGACCGCAACGAAGCCCGACAGCCAGGACGTGTGCTTCATCGGTAGTGCAGAGGGTCGGCAGGGTTTCCTGGCCGGACGACTGGACCTGCACGCGGGCGATGTCGTCGATGCCGCCGGTAACCCGGCGGGCACCGTCGAAGCGGTCGAGCTGGTGACGGTCGGCCAGCGGCGAGGCATGGGCCACGGCGGCGACGGCAAGCGGCGCTACGTCACGCACGTCGACGTGACGGCGCGGCGAGTCACCGTAGGCGGCGCAGACGCGGTGGCGCGCTCGTCGGTGTTCTTGCCGGGAGATTCGGTGACCTGGGTGGACGGCTCGCTCACCGGTGCCGCGGTGCGGGCGGTGGCGCAAGTGAGCGCGCACGGACGACCGATCCCGTGCACCGTGGACGCAGACGACGAGCGGGGTGGGCTGGCGATCCGCTTCGAGACGGCACAGCGCCCGGTTGCCCCCGGACAGACGGTGGCCCTATACGACGCCGACGATCCCGACGCCGTGATCGGCGCGGGCGTCGCCGCCTGACATGGCCGGCAGCGTCTCGGACGGCAAGGGCGCGAAAGCGCCTCGACAGGCCGCGTCGCGGGCGAAGGAACTGCGGGCCCAGATCCAGCACCACAACGAGCTGTACTACGCGCTCGGAGAGCCGGAGATTCCCGACGCCGAGTACGACCTCCTGATCGTCGAGCTGCGTCAGCTCGAATCGGACCATCCGGAGCTGGCCACGCCCGACTCGCCGACGCAGATGGTGGGGACGGCCGCGCCGTCGGGACTGTTCCAAGAGGTGCGTCACCGGGTGCCGATGATGAGCCTCGACAACGCCTTCTCCGAGGATGAGCTTCGGGCGTGGTCCGAACGGCTGCGGCGGGCCGTGCCCGACATCGACCTGGGGGCACTCGCATTCTCCACGGAGCCGAAGGTCGACGGCGTGGCGATGTCGCTGGTCTTCGAGAAGGGCAGGTTCGTCCAGGCCGCGACGCGGGGTGACGGTGTGACGGGCGAAGACGTGACGGCCAACGTTGCCACCGTCGGCGACGTGCCGCACCAGTTGGCGAAGGCGGGTGGGCCCTACCCCGACGTGCTCGAGGTGCGGGGCGAGATCTACATGCCGGTCGCCGAGTTCGACGCGATGAACAAGCGCCAGGCCGACGCCGGCGAGCGGCTCTTCGTCAACCCGCGCAACTCGGCCGCCGGCGCGTTGCGGCAGAAGGACCCGGCGGTCACGGCCACGCGGCCGCTCCACTTCTGGGCCTATGCGGTCGGCTTCGTCGAGGGGGCGCCGGCGAAGAGCAAATGGCCCGCGACGACGCAGTCCGAGACGCTGGCCCAGCTGGCCAAGGCCGGCTTCCCGGTGAGCCCCGACGCCCGGCGGGTGCAGGGCATGGATGCGGTGGGCGCGCGGTGCCGCGAGCTCGAGACAGAACGGCACTCGCTCGCTTACGAAATCGACGGTGTCGTCGCCAAAGTCGACGATCTCGCCCTCCAAGCGGTGTTCGGCTTCACATCCCGGGCCCCACGGTGGGCCATCGCGTTCAAGTTCCCGCCCGAGGAGCGCACGACGAGGCTGCTCGACATCATGGTCTCCATCGGGCGGACCGGCCGGGCGACACCGTTCGCACGGCTCGAGCCGGTGTTCGTGGGTGGGTCGACGGTCGGCTTGGCAACGCTACACAACGAGGACCAGGTCGCGGCGAAGGACGTGCGGCCCGGGGATCTGGTGATCGTGCGCAAGGCGGGCGACGTGATCCCCGAAGTGGTGGGTCCCGTCAAAGAGGGCCCGGGCGTGCCAGCCCGGCGCAAGCCGAAGTGGAAGTTCCCGTCCAAGTGCCCGTCGTGTGGCGAGCCGCTCACACGGCTGCCGGGTGAGAGCGACACGTTCTGCACCAACATCGACTGCCCGTCACAACGGGTACAGCGGATCGTGCACTACGCGTCGCGGGGGGCGATGGACATCGAGGGCCTGGGCGAGGAGCGCGTGTTCCAGCTCGTCGGGGCCGGGCTGATCAACGACCCGCCCGACCTCTACGGACTGACCGTCGAGCAGCTGGTGCAGTTGGAGCGCTTTGCGCAGATCTCGGCGTCCAACTTGGTGGCGGCAATCGAAGCGTCGAAGGCGCAACCGCTGAGCCGGCTGCTGGTGGCGTTGGGGATCCGGCATCTGGGGCCGACGGGCGCGCGGGCACTGGCCCGCGCCTTCGGGAACCTCGAGGCCATCGAGGCCGCCGGTGGTGAGGCGCTGGCCGCGGTGGACGGCGTGGGCGGGGTGATCGCGGCGAGCGTCGCAGAGTTCCTGGAGCAGAACCGGCAGGTGCTCGAGCGGTTGCGGGCGGCAGGAGTCAACACGGAGGAGCCGGGGGCCGCCGGGATGACGGGCGGCGGAACCGGGGCGGCCGATGCCCCGGCGCAGACGCTGGAGGGTAAGACGGTGGTGGTCACCGGTGCGGTGCCGGGCTACACGCGGGAGGGGGCCGAGGAGGCGATCATGGCGCGGGGCGGCAAATCGCCGGGCAGTGTGTCGAAGAAGACGTTCGTCCTCGTCGTCGGGGACGCGCCGGGGGCGAGCAAGACAAAGAAGGCCGAGGAGCTCGGCGTTCCGACGATCGACGCGTCGGGTTTCGACGCGCTGCTCGAGACGGGCGCGCTGCCGTGATGCGGTCTGGGCGGCCGCAAGACAACGGGCGTGCTGGTAGGGGGGTGTCCACCGCAGTGGGGCGCGATGTCGGTAGCCTGAATTTCGCCCGATGCCCCTGATCTCTGATTCCATCGGCCGGGTCCTTGGGAAGCGGTACCGGCTGCTCTCCGCACTGGGCACTGGCTCTTCCGCTCACGTTTATCTCGCCGAGGACGTGTCGTTGCAGCGCCATGTCGCGGTCAAGGTGCTCCAGCCGGGCCTCGCCGCGGACGAGGCGTTCCTGAAGCGCTTCCGGGCGGAGGCACGGTCGGTCGCCTCGCTGAACCACCCACACGTCTTGCGGGTCTTCGACTGGGGCGAGGACAACGACGAGCCATATCTGGTTCTGGAGTATCTGGGCGGGGGCTCGTTGCGTGATTTGCTGGACCGCGACATCCGGCTGTCGCACGCGCAGGCCGCCGTGCTGGGTGCCGAGGTGGCGCAGGGCCTCGCGTATGCGCACGTGCGGGGGCTCGTGCACCGGGACGTGAAGCCGGCGAACCTGCTGTTCGACGAGGAGGGGCGCGTCCGCATTGCGGACTTCGGTGTGGCGCGTGCGTTGGCGGAGGCGGCGTGGACGGAGCCGGCGGGGGCGATGGTGGGGACCGCCCGGTACATCTCGCCGGAGGCGGCGGAGGGCAAGCCGGTGGACGGGCGCGCCGACGTCTACTCCTTGGCGTTGGTGTTGTACGAGGCGGTGACGGGGACGGTGCCGTTCGTGGCGGACACGACGATGGGGACGCTGGCGGCTCGTATCGGGCAGCCGTTGCCGCACGACCCGGCGTTGGGACCCTTGGACGACGTGTTGGCGCGGGCTGCGGCTCCGGATGTGTCCGCTCGTCTGGACGCGGCGGGATTGTCGGCCCGGCTGGGCGCGCTGGCGGCCGCCTTGCCCTCGCCCGCACCGCTGCCGCTGGTGTTCCCGCATCTGGAGAAGTCGGCGCCGATCGCCGGGTTTCAGGCGCCGGGGGTGGGCGAACTGACCGACACGAAGATCGCCGCGGTGGGGACAGCCACGGCCGTCGCGGCGGGCGGGACGATGGTGGCGGCGGGCGCGCCGGTCGGGACGAAGGCCGGCCCCGGGGAGGTCTTCGACGCCGAGGCCTTCGGCCGCTCGAAGGGGGGTGGCGGGGCGCCGATGCCGCCGCCGGCGAAGCGACGGGGCTGGTGGCGCTCGCGCCGGACCTGGGTGATCGCTGGGGCCGCTCTCGCCCTGGTGTTGCTGGCGGCCGGGCTGGCGGTGGCGTTCGGGACCAACGTGCTGACGCCCTCGCACCCGACACCGACGTTGGCGAACCTGACGGTCGCCCAGGCCCGGACGTCCCTGGACAAGGTGCACATGAACCTGGCCGAGGGGACGCCGATCAAGTCGATCACGGTGGGGTCGGGCGACATCGTGTCGCAGAACCCGAAGGCCGGCGTGTCTGTCAAGGAAGGGACGACCGTGACCGTCGTCGTCTCCGACGGGCCGCCCAACGTGACCGTGCCCAGCCTGGCGGGCATGACGTGCCCGCAGGCGTCGAACGCGCTGACGGCGGCGCACTTCAAGTCGGTGTGCGCGCCCGGGGCCTACAACAACAACGTGCAGGCCGGGGTACTAAGTATCTGGACGATCGGCTCGACGCAGAATCCGACCAAGGCGCCGTACGGCTCGACCATCACGCTGGTGCCGTCGCTGGGGCACGAGCCGGCGACCGTTCCGCAGATTCCACAGACGTACACGTTCGCCCAGGCGCAGGCTGCGCTGCAGGCCGTCGGGCTGACGGCGACGCAGAACAACCAAAACAGCACGTCCGTGCCAAGCGGGGACGTGATCTCGACGGCGCCGGCGAGCGGGGCGCAGGCACCCTACGGCTCGGCGGTGACGGTGAACGTGTCGACCGGCCCGCCCACGACGACAGTCCCCGACGTGAAGGGTGACAGCATCCAAGAGGCGACGAGCGCGATGCAGAACGCGGGGTTGAGCGTGTCGGGCGTCTCCGGTGACCCGTCGCGCAAAGTGGTCGGGACGCAGCCCTCCATCGGCTCGACCGTGCCGACCGGTTCGGCCGTCCAGCTCTTCACGTACTGAGCCACGTCGCCGCGCCGTGGCCCTGCCGTTCGACCCGAGCTGTGATCTCTGCGAGGCGGCACGCCTCTCGGAATGGCACCACGAGGACGACGTGTGCTGGGTGGCCGACTGCGAGGTCTGCGGCGTGCCGATGGTGGTGTGGAAGCAGCACGGGCCGGTCCCGCCCGACGACGACGTCGAGCACATGCTGGGCCAGCTGACGCGGGTGGCCGACGCGCGCTTTGGGCCGGGGGAGTGGTCGGTGGACCGGGTGATGCGCCAGATCCCGAACCACTTCCACGCGCACGGACGGGACCCGAACTGGTGGTTCCGGTTGCGCGGCTTGCGCTGACGACCGTTCGCTGACGGCGCTGAGACCGCCGGCCGGACCGGGCCGTTGGGCGGGAAGTCGGGAAATTGCCCCCCGGTAGGGTGTCGCCGATGGAGGGACCCCCCGTCGAGCGGTCTGACGCGCTCCTCGACCCGGTGGCAGATCCTGGCGGGGCGGCCATGGGGACCCTGGGGGACGGGTCGGTCGACACCAACTGGTTCATCCTGCTGCGCCGGCGCGTCACGGACCGGGCCGTCCAGAGCCCCCGCTACCAGTGGTGGGCGCTGGTCGCCCTCCTGGCCGGGCTGCTGGCGCTGAACATCACCTTCACCGTCTTCGTCGTGGCGCTGCCCACGGTCAAGTCGGACTTCCACTCCAACTTCTCGGTGCTGGCGTGGGCCTCGACGGGGCCGCTGCTCGCTTTCGGTGTGGCCGCACCCTTCTTCGGCAAGGTGGGCGACCTCTTCGGGCACCGCCGGCTCTACCAGTTCGGGCTGCTCGGGGCCATGGTCAGCGCGATCCTCACCGCCACCGCGCCGAACGTGGGGATGCTGCTGTTCGCCCGCTGCCTCGACGGCGTGCAGGGCGCCGCGACCGGCACGGCGTCGATGGCGATCATCCTCGAGATGTTCGCGCCGGCTGATCGGGTGAAGGCCCTCGGCTGGTGGTCCCTGGTCGGCGCCGGCGGGCCCGTTCTCGGGGTGACGCTCGGCTCACCGGTGATCCAGTACTTCGGGTGGCGGACGCTCTTCTGGGGCCAGCTCGTGCTGCTGGTCATCGCCTCGATCGTGGTGGCGACCCTGTTGCCGAGCCGGCGACGGGCGAAGGCGGACGCGGCCGACGAGGCGGTGGCGGTGGCGGTGCCGGCGGAGGCCAATGGGAAGAAGCCCAGCGTTTGGGCGGGCATGGACTGGGTCGGGAGCTGGAGCCTGGCCGGCGGGGTGACCGCCGCCATGCTCGTGCTGAGCATCGGGCCGATCGCCGGCTGGACGTCGGTCGGGGTCATGGTCTCGGGCGCGGTCGCCGTGGTGCTGGGCGTCGTGTTCGTGTGGAGAGAGGCGACGTTCCCCACGCCACTGATCCCGACGACCTACTGGGGGCGGCGCAACTTCATGTTCCCGATGGGCACGAAGTTCTGCACGAGCTTCGCCTACTTCGGCGCCTTCTTCCTGTTCCCACTGCTCATGGAGCAGGTCTACGGGTACAGCGTGTCGCAGGTCGGGTTCTTGTCCGTGGCGCGGCCCCTGGTCTTCGCGGTGTGCGCGCCGATCGCCGGCTACATGACCGTGCGGACCGGAGAGCGCAACGCGACGTTGTTCGGGACCGTGTCGCTCCTGCTCTCCATGGTGATCTTCGCGACGCTGGGCGCGTCGTCTGCCGTCATCGTGGTCGTGGTGGCGCTGGCCCTGTCGGGACTGGGCATGGGGGTGTCCATGCCGGCGACCTCGTCGACGATGGCGAACGAGCTGGCGGAATCCGAGTACGGCGTCATGAGCGCGGCGCAGCTGCTGGCGGCGCAGGTGGGCGAGGTGGCGGGCATCCAGATCGTGCTGACGATCCAGGAGTCGATCGCGAAGAGCTCAGGGCTCGGCAACGTGCACCACAGCACCGCGCTGCTCCACAGCTTCAGCGTGCCGTTCTGGGTCGGCACGTTCGTCGCCGCGCTTGCCGTGGTCTGTGCGCTCTTCATCCGCCCGCTGCCGCGTTCGGCGCGGGCGGCTCAGCTGGCGGTCGACCCCGCCTGAGGCGGAGCTACTCGGTGATGTCGCGCAGCCGGCCGGCCAACTCGGCCGCCGTCGGGTCGGTGGCTGCAGGGGCCGCCTGGAGTGCCATCAGTTTCGCCATGTCGCCCTCGACGCGCACTTTGCCCGCCATGAAGGCCTGCATGCCGGCCTGGGGGTTCCCCTCGATCAGGATCGCCTTGGCCGTGTCGTAGTCGACCGTCACCTTGAGGTCCTGGGTCTCGAGGTGGCCGGTGTCGAGGACCAACTCGCCGCTCGAGGTGTCCATGTGGGCGAGGATGTCCTCCTCGGAGAAGGGGACCGCCGTCACGACGAGGTTCATCCGGACGACGTTGGGGATGGGCGCCGTCTTGCCCTCGTACTCGGCGCGGATCTTGCGCGCCTCATCCAGCCACTCGTCGCTGAGGAACGGGTACGACGCCATTTCGTGTGCTCCTTCGTCTTCGGTCTCTCTACGTTTGGTGCGCCGCTGTCGCCCCGCCCGGAGCCTTCTGGCCGCCGGAACCCTACTCGCCTCGCCAGTAGGCTGCCGATTCGTGACCCACCCCATCATCCCCGGTGCAGAGCCCTATTCGGCCACCGGCGACGCCCGCGGCGCGCTCGTCCTCCACGGGTTCACCGGCAACCCGCAGTCGATGCGCGGGCTGGCTCTCGCGCTGGCGGACGCCGGCTTCACGGTGGAGATGCCGCTGCTCCCCGGACACGGTACCGACATCTCCGACATGGTCCCGACCCGGTGGCCCCAGTGGTGCGAAGCGGCGGACGACGCGTTCACGGAGTTGGCGGCCC
>DATMMN010000136.1:0-5028 GCA_035569675.1 Acidimicrobiales bacterium
TCTTCGAGGCGCGCCCCCGCCTTGCCCGTCGGCGCTGCGAGCACACAGCGCGGGGGCGGCAGTCCGGCGGCACGAGCCTGTTCGTCGAGCAGGGCCAGCACACGGGCAACCGTGGTCGTCTTGCCCGTTCCGGGCCCGCCCGCGATCACCGACACCGCGGAGCGCACGGCCGCCGCCGCCGCGATCGGCTGGAGGTGGTCGGGATCCGCGTCGCTGCCGAACAGGCGCGCGATGCCTTCTGTCAGCACATCGTCCCGCAAGTCCCCCACGGGCCGGCCCGCCCGCGCAAGCAGGTCGGACGCCACGAGGCACTGGTCGACCCAAAGTCGGTTCAGGTAGAGCTGCGCGCCAGACAGGTGGAGGGGCCTGTCATCGCCGACGACCGGGCTGTCAGCCATCGCCCGGACCCAAGCTGCCTCATCGGGCCACGGCAGGGCGTCCACGTCTGCTTCGGCATCTGTCTCACTGCTCGCGGTGCCGCGCACCGACTCGAGGTCGACGCACACGTGGCCGAGTCGGGGCGCTCGTACGGCGAAGGCGACCCCGAGGCGAAGGGCGTCGTCCTCCACGCCGGCCAGGTCGCTCAGACGCACGGCCACGTGGACGTCGGACGGGGCGAGCAAGCCGGCCGCGTTGAACAGGCCGAGCGGTCCGTCCAGTCCCATCGCCGCCGACACGTCGAAGCGACTCTCGACGGTCACGGCCGCACGCCTCGCGCGAAGAGGTCGCTGAGCTCTTCAACGAGCCGTGACGGCGGACACCACGACCACACGCCGCAGGGACGGTCACCCACCAGCGCGGGCTCGGCTGCGCTCATGCCGCGCAGGAAGAGGTAGAGGACGCCGCCGAGGTTTTCCGCCGCGAGGTAGCCCGGCACGCGCCAGCGGAGGTAGCGGTGCAACGCCACGGAGTACAGCAGTGCTTGCAGGGGGTAATGCGCCTGCAGCATTTCGGCCTGCACCGCCTCCGGCCGGTAGTGCCACGCAGTTAACACCTCGTCTGGCGGCCCCAGCTTGTTCGTCTTGTAGTCGGCCAGCACGTAACGGCCGTCGTCGAGGCGGAAGACAAGGTCGAGACTGCCGTTGAGGTAGCCGCGCAACTCGCGGCTCACGGTCCCGTCGCGCAACCGCGCGGCGTAGGCCCGCACGGGGTCGTCAGACGGCAGGTGTTCCTCGAGGAGGGTGGCGATGTCCGAGACCTCCAGGACTCCCGACGGCCGGTCGCCGCCGAGAAGCGGGAGCTCGAATCCCATTTCGTCGAGGCGATGCCGGCGCGGCACGTCGCGGAGCCTGACACCGCCGACGTCGGGGCCGAGTGGCAAACCGATCGCCGTGCACAGACCCGCCACCACCGCTTCCGTGTCCCCGAGGTCGACGTTCCGCCACGTGAGCTCTGTGGCGAGGGCGCCGCGAACCTCTTCCTCGAGGTCAGGCGCATCGAACTCGATGTCCTCCAGCACGCTGTGCAGCACCGTCCCGACCAGGGTGCCTCCTGGCATGGCACCCAGCTCGAGGGCGACGTTCCGTAGCGCGTCGTCCGACGGCCCGGCGCCGGCGCTCCACACCGGCGGAATCGGATCCTCGTCCGCGATGAGCGGCTGCTCGGGCTCGCTCGCGATCGCCTGCTGCTCGTGCACCTGGCTCGTGATGCTCGAGTAGGACAGCCGTCGCCAGCCGGCGTCGAGCGAACGGGCGAAGCGCGCTGCCTCCAGGTTGGTGACGGGAACCCCCTCACCTTGCCAGCGGGTCCCGGGAGGCCGAGTGACGCGCTCGACCGACACCTCCGGGCCCAGCGCAGCGAAGGCCGCCTCGACCTCGGCGTCCGATCGGGACTTCTTGCGCCCTTTCGGGGCCACGGTGCCGGCGGCGTCGCGGTCGAACAGAAGGCGCGACAGCGGGGAGTTGGCGGTGAACCAGGCGGAGGCCCACCACAGCACCGCTTGGTGTCGAGCCCTGGTCAGTGCGACATACAGCAGCCGGAGGTCCTCGCCCTGCCCCTCGTACTCCTCCCACTGCTTGTGCTGCTTCAGTTCCCGGTCGCTGCTGCCCACATCAATCGTGCGCTTGTTCCCTTGGTCGGGATCGTGGTACACGGGGACATCGACGGGGTGGATGTAGCCGTCCCACGCGTAGGGACACAAGACGACGGGGAACTCCAGGCCCTTACTCCGGTGGATCGTGATGACCTGCACGGCGGCCGAGTCCGATTCGAGCCGTCGGGTCCGGTCCTCGCTCTCTGTGGCCCGCTCGGACTCGTTGATGCGGCGCCCCATCCAATTGGCCATGGCCGTCGCGCCGACGCCCTCGCTGACCGCTGCCTCGTGCAGCAGTTGGGCGACGTGCCGCAGATCTGTCATGAACCGGTCGCCGTTCTCCCGGGCCAGGACCCGTGCCGGAACGCCCCGTTCGCTGCACACGGTCTCGTACAACGTGGCCACGCCCTTGCCGCGGAGCACTGCGGCCCACCGGTGGAGGTCCCAGTGCAGGTCCTCCCATTCGTCCTCGGTCGCGCTCGCTAACTGGACGGCCGACCAGCCGACGAAACGCGTCAGCGCGGCCAGCGACGCGCGGTCGCGCGACGTCGGTCGTTCGAGCGCCTCGAAGAGACGCAGCCACTCCCGCGCCGGCTCGGCGAGGAACACGGAGCCCGCACCACCGATGACCGCCGGCACCCCGACCTCGTGCAGCGCGTTGCGCACGATGAACGCCTCCTTGTTGGATCGGACGAGCACGGCGATGTGGCCGGCGCCCAACTCCTCCGTTCCTGCCTCGCTGCCGTCTCGGTGGCGTTTGATGATCGTCGGCTTGGCCCGCAACAAGTCCACCGTTTGCGCGGCCAGGTCCGCCGCAATCACGTCTCGCGCGTTCCCGGTCACCAAGAGCCCCTGCGCACCGGTGTCGACGAGGCCGTCGCTCCTGTGCACTATCCGCACGCGGAGCGGGTCGCTTACGGGTGCCCCGACGAGCCGCGGGGTCGCGTTCGGAGGGGCCGCCTTGATGTGGCGGTACGCGATGTCCGGATGGCCCAAACGCGCGTTCGCGAACAGCGCGTCATAGGCCCGGAGGAGCTGCTCGTCGCTGCGCCAGTTCTCGTCGAGCGTCCACCGCTCTTCGACGACGCGACTGGCGTCGAGGTACGCGTCCACGTCCGCGCCTCGGAACGCATAGATCGCCTGTTTGGGGTCGCCGATCAGCACGAGCGTCGAACCCCGGCCTCCGAAGGCGTCGCGCATGATCTCCCACTGCACGGGGTCCGTGTCCTGGAACTCGTCCACCAGGACGACGTCGTACCGGTTCCGCAGGACGAAACGCGCCTGCGCGCCGCGCTCGGGATCCTGGAGTGTGTCGCGTAGACGAATCAGGACATCGTCGTAGGTCAGGATCTTCTGGGCGCGCTTGCGGCGGTCGAGTTCTCGTTGCACGGCGTCGGCGAAGCGCCGCCGCACTGCGGAGAGGTCCGCTGCGTCAGACCGGGGCGGAAACAACAGGGCCGCAGGGTGGTCGAGCACTTTGCCGGCGATCTCGAGTGCGTCCTTGCGCGAGAAGTCGGGGTCGACCCCGCGGTGCGCGAATTTGCGCAGGTAGAGGTCGTCGACCACCTCCTCCATGAGGTCGCGCACGTCCTCGACCAGCGTGACGTCACGGTCGATGTCGCCGGCCGTGCCCAACCCGTAGAGGACCTGGAGGCAGAAGCCATGGGTGGTCTCGATGGTGGCAGCGTCGAAGTCCGCGATGGCCTTGGCCAGGCGGTCGCGCCGAGCGCTCTTCTCGTCGTCATCAACTTCCGCCAGCAGTCGGACGATCTGGTCGTTTTGGGGTGGTTTCTCATGGTTCAGAACCGCGTTCAGCCCGTCGTGCGCGCTCACGAGCCGCTCACGTACCCGCTCCCGGAGCTCGCCGGTGGCCATGCGCGTGAACGTGATGACGAGGAGCCGGTCGATCGGCTTCTTCGCTTCGGCGATGTAACGGGCCGTGAGGGCCGCGATGGTGAACGTCTTGCCGGTGCCGGCGCTGGCCTCCAGCAGCGTCATGCCGCGAGGCAACGGCCCGGTGACCTTGAAGGGCTCGGGCGCAACGGCGGGCCCAGGGAACTCGAAGATCGTCACTCGCTGCGCACCGTCTCGTGCGCGAGCAGCCCGGCCCAGAGCAGCCGTGCATAGAGGCCGAACCGGGACGTCTCGGGGGGTGCGCAGCGTGTGAGGCCTTCCTCGTCCGCCGCGCCGGAGAGCTGGACGAGCTCCTTGTAGGAGATCTCGCCGAGGACAAAGACGTGCTCCGCGTCCTTGTCCTCGTTCGACCGCTCGCGCTGCGTCGTCTCCCACGCCTTCTTCGCGACGTCGTCCGCATCGTCCGCCCCCGCTTCGCGCGCCGCGGCGTACGCAGCGGAGGTCTTGCAATACAGCGGCAGGGGCTCCCGCATCCCGAGCTTGAACAGTTCGGTGAGCGCGCCCAGGTGTTGCTCCGCCAGCTCCTTCCGACTGGCGGCATCTGCGCCCAGTGGTCCCATGCGGGACACGGTGACGAGATGTCGTGAGTACTTCTCCGCCCGCCCGATGGTGACCGCCTGGAAAGGACGTTCAGGCCACGCGGCGCTGAGTGCGATCAACCGGACCCATGCCCCGAGCCGGAGCGACGGCTGCATCCGGCTGTACGTGACGTTGTGCGCCATGTCACCTCTCACCCCCCCGACTGTCCCCGTCACCCCCAGGGTGCCGGGCAGGTCGATCGCCAGTTCGAGGGAGGCCGGGGGCGTCCCGCCATGCTCGGACGCCGCCACGACCAGGGCCTCGACGCCCTCCTCCATGTGCGCGAGCAGCGCATCGGCCAGGGCGCCGGGCGGGAGCGCACCCCGCGCCACCTCGGCGGCCCGGCAGTCCGCCCAGCTCGCACCCCGCAGGCGGGCGCGCAACATGCGGTCGGCCACGTCCCACTCCCCCAGGCCGGCCAGGTCGATCGGAATGGCGTCTTCGAATTCACGCGTCCGGTCCCACAGCGACACGCCGAGCCGTTCACGCAGGAAGGCACGAAC
>DATMMN010000137.1:0-31567 GCA_035569675.1 Acidimicrobiales bacterium
GGCGCCACGAGTCGGCAAGGGCATGGTGGGCGCCGTCATGTCGCACGTCGGCCGGATCGGCGGGCGCAACGTCGTGATCTGCCGGTCGGAGGGTTCGATGCGGCGGGGGGCGATCACCTACGCCGACGGGGTGCGGCTGGCGGAGGCGGCGGACCAGGCGAGGGAGCTTGGGATTCCGTTTGTGTTTTACGTTGCATCGAGCGGGGCCGACGTGCACGACGGCGTCGCTGCCCTGCACGGGTGGGGGCTGGCGGCGGCGGCTATTTCGAGGTGCAGCGGACAGGTGCCGGTGATCGCCGCGGCGACGGGACCGGTGGTCTCGGGGCCCGCGCTGCTGCTGGGCCTGTCGGACCTCGTCGTGATGAGCTCGGATGCGGTCGCCTACGTGTCGGGGCCGCAGATGGTGCGGGAGTTCACCGGAATAGAGGTCGGACTGAGTGACCTGGGCGGGGTGGCGAAGCACGCCACGTCGAGCGGGCTGTGCGCCGTCGAGTCCGAGGACGTCGAGGGCGCGGTGAACGAGCTGCTCGAATACCTGCCCTCGTCTACGGACGAGCTACCGCCGGTGGCGCCGGTGGGAGATTCGCTGCTGCGGTCGACGCCGGAATTGCGGACGGTGATCCCGGACCGCAAGGCGGCGACGTACGACGTGCGCGACGTCGTACGGGCCCTGTCTGACGACGGCGAGTTCCGGGAGGTGTGGTCGCGGTGGGCCGGGCAGGTCGTGACGGCGTTCGGACGGATGGGCGGGCTGTCGGTCGGGTTCGTCGCGAACCAGCCGCGGATACTGGCGGGGACGCTCGACATCGTGGCCTCGCAGAAGGCCGCCCGGTTCGTCCGTTTGTGCGACGCCTTCAACGTGCCGATCGTGAGCCTGGTCGACACGCCGGGCTTCCTGCCCGGGAAGGACCTGGAGTGGCGGGGGATGATCCGGCACGGGGCGGAGCTCGCTTTTGCATACGCGCAGGCAACCGTTCCCCGTCTGTGCCTGATCCTGCGGAAGGCGTTCGGCGGCGCCTACATCGTCATGGACTCCCGGGGGATCGGCAACGACATCTGTCTGGCCTGGCCGGGGGCCGAGGTGGCGGTGATGGGGGCGTCGGGGGCGGTCCAGATCTTGTACCGGGGGTTGGAGCCGGGCGCCCGAGCGGACCGGGAGGCGGCGTACGAAGAGGCGTATCTGAACCCCTGGTCAGCCTCGGAACGGGGGCTTGTCGACGAGGTCATCGACCCGGCGGACAGCCGGATCGCGTTGTGTTCGGTGTTGCACCAGCTGGCGACGAAACGGGAGTTTGTAGTGGGACGGAAGCATGACACGGGACCGCAATAGGGCTACACGCTGGGCCGATGCGGATTGTCACCAATTCGTAACGATCCTGAGGTGCATTCGACGCCGAACCCGGTAACAGATCGGGCATGATCAGCGATGTGGTCCCCCCCACAGACGACTCTCTCTTCGTCCTCGAGTCGTGCCACAGCACCTGGATCTTCGACACGGACCGGCTGCGCTTCCGGCGCGTCTTGAAGGGCCTCGCCCTCGACGCGCCTTCGGCCACCACGGCCTGGCGCGCCTATTACGGGCTCGAGATCGACCCGATTTCGGAGTCCTTCGTGGTCATGCTCAACCCTGAGGGGACTCGTTTGCTGCGGTCCTGGCGCCACGTCGAGCACTGCCCCCAGTGCGGCGGGAACCAGACCGCTGAGTTGTCGCTCGACGACCTGCGGAGCGCCTCGCTGGCCTGATCCCTCGTTGGCTCGACGAGCCGACGACGAGCTGAATCTGTTCCTTCCGGCGGCGTCTCGGCGCGTCCGCGTCCGCGTCCGGTTCCTGGTGTCAGAAGTGGATGACGTGGACGGCTGAGAGAAGCAGCAAGGTCAACGTCACCGCAAACGCCGCGATGATGGCGAGCGTCAACAGCCGTGAAACCGCCGGTCGGGGCCACCGGGTCCGTAGCCCGTGGGTCCCAGCGCGTCCGCGGATGAGGTCCTCCGTCGCCTCGGCGTCGTCGGTGGCCAGGACGAAGCGGTGGCGCTTTCGCCGGTCGCGTTCGACGACGACCATAACGACGCCGTCCTTGCCGTCGGGGAGGACCGACCGCTCGATCGGTGCCATCTCGACGAGGTCGGACCAGTCGCAGTCCCAGACCAACTCGCCGTCCGCCTTGTCGAGCTCGAGGCCGTTCTCGCGGAAGGTGAGCTGGAGATGGGGCACGGCCACCGGACCCTCCGAGCCCGCAGTCAAGAGGTAGACGTCAGGCACCGTCCACGCCTCGTCCTCCATATGAGCAGCAGACGCTACTGCCAGTAGCGGCGCACGAAGGAGGCATAGGGGCCGGCCATGCTGAGTGGGAGGAGGGCCGGGTCGCGGCGCGTCACGCGGAGTACGGCGGCGTCGATCGAGGGGACGGGGCGGAATGCAGCCGCGGGGATGCGCCGGACGACCTCGAACGACCACCATGGCGCCCAGGTGGTCGACAACAGCGTCGACGGCGGCAGGACGGCGCGTTTGCGAGCCACCTCCCGCTGGACGATGAGGTCGGCACGGACGAGAAACGAGTCCGGATCATCGAGAAGATGGCGAAGGATCGCCGTTGTCGCACCGAACGGGAGCGAGCCGATGACGCGGTAAGGCCGCCGGGGAAAGCGGTAGTCGAGGGCGTCGCAGCGGACGACCCTGACTGCGCCGTCGACGCCGCGTCGTTCGACCTCGCGGCGCAGGGAATCGGCCCAGTGCGGGTCCTTTTCGAGCGCGACGACCTGAACGCCACGGCGGACGAGGGCGTAGGTGAGCGCGCCACGTCCGGCGCCTATCTCGACGACGAGATCGCCGGCGTTGAAGGCCGCCGACTCGACGAGTTGGTCGGCCCGCTCAGGCCGGAGGAAGTTCTGTCCGAGACTGCGTCGCCGCTCGTCCCGCTGCGTCCGCTTGTCCGCGGACACGGACCATCACCGTGACACCCATAGGGCACCATTGTGCACCGGGAAACGGTACGGGCGCCACGGCTGGCGGGCGGGCGAGACAGCGCACGCACGCGACGTGAGGCGTGTACGCGCCGGTGTCAGATCAGGAGGACGGGTCCTGCGATGGTGGCAGGAGGTCCCGCCAGCCGTGCCGTCGTTCGCGCCGGTCCGCCCGTTCGAGCTCGCGCTCGACGTCGGACCACATCATGGGCTCGGAGTCCTGACCGCCCCGGTCGGCCGTCTCCGCCCGCGTCATCACCACGAACGCCACCGTCCAGAGCACGGCGATCGTCCCGAGTTTCGCCACGAACCCGGAAAGCTGCTGGTCGAGCAGGGGCGACATGGAGATCACCTTTCCCGGGTGTGCAAAGGCCGGGTAGAGGGGATGCCGGGCGAAGATCCAGACGATCGAGAGAAAGCTGGGCACGATCGACTGGACGATCAGGTAGGCGCCCCGTCCCAGTGCCGACAGCTTCGGGGCACCGGGCAACTCGTGCAGGACGGGTGCCCACAGGACGAAGCCGGCCGCCAGGACGACGAGCTCGAGGAGTACCTGCGCCTCCGACGAACGGGCGGACCAGTTCACGGCGCCGGTCGTCAAGGTGGCCACCGCCACCACCGTCACGATCGCGATAGCGGGGACGGGCCGGACGACCACCCGCAACACGGCGTCCACCGGCGTCGGCTTCGTAAGACGAACCAATAGAGGGCGTGGCGTCCCGAGGATCAGCAAAGGCGGCACCGCCAGCATGAGCAGCAGCCGTTGAAACACCAGCGCCAGCAGCAGCCAGTGCGCCGCCAGGTCGCCGAGCGGCCACGTCACGGAAGCGCCTAGGAGCACGGCGCCGGTGACGAAGAGGAACTTCTGTCGTACCGTCGCAGGCCACCGGGAGCCCGACGTCCACGTCAGCCGCACGTACCCCGCGATCAGGGCCACGATGGCGAGCAGCCACACCACGTGCAGGTGCCAGTCGAGTGGGTGCCCGGAAACGGCGGTCGTCACGTGACGGACGTCCCGGCGGGTGTCTTAGGCTCGTGCCGATGGCCACCGCCCCCCCGGCCCCGACCCCGTCCAACACGAAGTTGGACAGGCTCGAGCGCGTCACGGACCTCGTCCTGGTCCTGCTCGAGACGCAGCAACCCCTCACGCTCGATGCCATCGCGCACCAGGTCCCGGGGTACCCCGCCGAACACGCGGCCCGCCGTCAGGCCTTCGAACGCGACAAGCGACTCCTCAGGGACGAAGGCATCCCCGTCCTCACCGAACGACTGCCGGGCAACGAGCAGTTCGGGTACCGGATCGACCGCGACCAGTTCTATCTGCCCGACCTCGCACTCGAGCCCGACGAGCAGGTCGCGCTGCACCTCGCCGTCGCCGGCGTCCACCTGGGCGATCCTAGTGGGAGGGATGCGCTGCTGAAGTTGGGCGCGACCGGCCTCGGTGACGTCCGGCCCATCGCATCGATGGTCCCCACGCCCGCGCTCATCGACCTCTTCGAGGCCGTACGCACGAAAGCAACGGCGGCGTTCTCGTACCGCACCGGGCGCGATCGCCGCGTCGCTCCGCTCGGACTGTGGTTCCGGTTCGGCCATTGGTACCTGGTCGCATGGGACCTCGATAGCAGCGCCGTCCGGACGTTCCGGGTCGACCGCATCGAGGGCGACGTCACGCGGGGAGAGGCCGCCAGTGCCGAGGGCGTCGTGCCTGAGGGCGAGGGCGCCGTCGACGTCGAGGCGGCGCTCCCCGACGAGCCGTGGGACACCGAGGCGGCGAACCCGGTCGAGATGCGCATCCTCGTCGACGCGCTCGAGGCCCGCCGCGTCGCCGATCAGGTCGGCGAGGACAAGGTCATGGTTCGTCACGAGGACGGCAGTATCGAGCTCGTCGTCGCCGTGTCGTCCTTCGCCTCGATCCGTTCGTGGGTCCTCGGCCTCGCCGACCACGCCACGGTGCTCGAGCCCGAGGCGTTCAGAGACGAGCTCGTCGCATGGTTGACCGCGCTGACCGAGACGGAGACGGCGACGGAGGCAGAGGCACAGACGGACGGTGGTTCGGATGGGGCGGAGAAGGTGGTGGCCGCCGCGTCCGATGAGGGCAGAACCGGCGCGGCGGGCTCGCCTCGTTCTGCGCCAGGAGCCGAGACGAGCCGGCGGTTACGGAGGTTGTTGGCCGTGATCGGATGGCTGGCGCAGGTGGGGGAGGCGCCGATCGCCGAGGTGTCGAAGCGGTTCGGGATGAGCGAGCAGGAGCTCGTGGCGGAGTTGGAGTTGGCGGCGTGTTGCGGTACGCCGCCGTACACACCGGACACGCTCATGGAGATCGAGGTGTCGGAGACGTCGGTGCGGGCGTTCTTACCCAAGGAGTACGGGCGGCCGCGGCCGTTGACGCCGGCGGAGGGGTTCGCAGTGGCGGCGTCGGCGCGCTTGTTGCTGGCGGTGCCCGGTTCGGACGACGACGCGTTGGCGCGGGCGCTGGCGAAGCTGGACGCGGCGTTGGGGTCGCATGCCGCAGTGGGCCTTGACGTCGACGCGCCCGGTTTTCTCGGTGTGGTGCGGGAGGCGACGGAGGCCGGACGGTCGGTCGAGATCGATTATTTGTCTGGGTCACGGGACGAGCTGACGACGCGGGTGGTCGACCCGGTGCAGGTCATGACGATCGACGGGCACTGGTATTTGGACGGGTGGTGTCATCGAGCGGGGGACATGCGGCGGTTCAGGGTGGACCGGATCATTGCGGTGCGCGACGCGCCGACGGCGGGCTCGGGCCCGGGTTCGGGTTCGTCTGACGAGGTCGAGTCGTCCGGGGCGTCCGGGGCGTCCGGGGCGACGGGGGTGCCGCGGGAGCCGCGGGCGCGGCCGTTGGAGGAGATGTTCGTGCCCGGGCCGGGTGCGGTCGAGGTGCACGTGCGGCTGGGGCCGTCGGCGCAGTGGGTGCCCGAGTCGGTGCCGGTGCGGACGGTGACGCGGGACGGGGACGGGCGGATCACCGACGTGGTGCTGGACGTGGCGGGGATGGCGTGGTTCGAGCGGCTGTTACTGCAGCTCGGGCCGGAGGCGCGGGTGGTACGGCCGGCGGAGCTGACGGGGCTGGCGGCGGACGCGGCCCGGCGGGTGCTGGCGCGCTACCAGTAGCCGTCGTCCCGGTAGGTTGCCCGGGATGAGCCAGGTCAACGACTTCAATACGGGGATTATCGAGGAGTTCCGTTCCAATCAGGGTGTCGTCGGCGGCCCGTTCACGGGTGCGCCGCTCGTGCTGCTGACGACGACGGGGGCGAAATCCGGGAAGCGGCGGACGAACCCTTTGGCGACGCTGCCCGAGGGCGGCCGGTTGTACGTGTTCGCATCGAAGGGCGGGGCTCCGACGAACCCGGATTGGTATTACAACGTGGTCGCGAATCCAGAGGTCGAGGTCGAGTACGGGGACGAGCAATTCGCCGCGGTCGCCCACGTGGTGACCGGCGCCGAGCGAGACCGGGTGTTCGCGGCGCAGGTGGCGCAGATGCCCGGGTTCGGTGAATACCAGGAACGTACGGGCGGCCGGGTGATCCCCGTCGTGGAGTTGCGCCGGACGACGTAGGGGCCGACCGTTCGGTCGGCGATGAGGAGACGGACGCGGACGCTGGCGCCGATGCGGTCGCCTTCGGACGGCCATGTTGGGGATTCGGCGGATCAGCGCGGGCCGGGCTGACTACTACCTGGCCGACCTGGCGGCGGAGTTGCCGGTGCCTGGGCCTGGGCCTGGGCCTTGGCTTGGCCGGCCGGGGGGCCGGTGGATCGGTGGGGCCGCGGGTGATCTGGGACTTGACCGCGCCGTACCGGTCGAGCCGGCGCAGTTTCGCTCGTTATTGGCGGGGCGGCATCCGCTGACGAACCGGCCTCTTCCGCTGCCGGCGGGTGGCGGCCGGCGGGTGGCGGGCTACGACCTGACGTTCAGTGCGCCCAAGTCGACGAGCGTCGTCTTCGCGTTGGGTGGGGAAGAGGTGGCACGAGCGGTCGTGGCGGCGCATACGGAGGCCGTCGCAGGCGCGCTGCACTACCTGGAGCAGCACGGGTTGGGCGCGACCCGATGGCGCCGTGAGGACGAGGAGCGTGAGGTCATCGGCACCTCCGGGTTCTCTGGCGCGGTCTTTACCCATGGGGTCAACCGGAACCTCGACCCGCACCTGCACAGCCACGTGGTCGTGGTCAACGCCGTCCATGGCGCCGACGGGCGCTGGAGTGCGTGCGACGGGCGTGGGCTCGACGCGCACCGAGCGGCGGCGGGCGGCGTCTACGAGGCGCATCTGCGGTACGGGCTGACGGCGACGCTCGGAGTGCGCTGGGAAGCGGCGACGGGTCCGGGCCGGACTTCGGAGATCGCCGGCGTGTCGCCGGCGGTGATGGGCGAGTTCTCGTCGAGGAGTGCCGATGTGCGGATGCACGCGTTCTCGACGGGAGCGCGGTCAGCCCGTGGCCGCCACGTGGCGTGGGCGGCGACGCGGCCTCCGAAGATGACCGGGACCCCGTATGACGAACTCGTCGTGGAGTGGCGGCGCCGGGCCGGCTTTGCGGGGCCGGAGCTCGAACGGGACATATTCGTGCCCCTTCGGCCGCCGGGCCCGGACTCTGCGTCCGTTTCCGGTTCGTACGACGAACACCGGTTCGCCGGGGTGATCGCGCTGACGCCCCACGGAGGGGCCCACCGGCGCGACGTGGTTGCTGCCTTCGCGGGCTCGGCCCGAGACGGCGTGCCGGCGGCGTCGCTCGACCGCGTGACCGATCTGTGGGCGCCCGAGCCGCGGCTGGGTGTCGCCGAGACGCTGATGGCCCGGCGATCCGTGGTGCCCGCGAACCACCACCTGCGGGCGCTCGGTCCTCGACCGGTAGATCCGGCGGGCCACGAGACGTGGTTGACGGCGGCGCGGACGATCGACGGGTATCGGGAGCGGTGGGGAATCGAGCGGGCGGCCGAACCGCTCGGCAACGATCGCACGTTGTCGTCGCTGCCGCCGGCCCGACTGGCGGACCACCTGCGCGTGGCACGTCAGCTCGACGCGGCGCGTGTGCGGCTTGGACGGCGCGCTCCGGCCGCGATGGAGCTCGGACTGGACCGGTGACCGACCCGACCTATTCCCGCTTAGCGGCCCAGGGCTGGGGGCTCCCTCTCGACGGCGCCGCGGGATCGGGCCCGTCCAATCAGATCCCGCCACGGCGAGAACGCATGGGCCGGGGTCAGGACGACCTCGGTGACGTCTTTGTCCGGACCGAGTACCAGCGCGCGCCCGTGCACACCACGGGACACCGCGTCGACGGGGAGGCGCGGCTGGCGCGACGGGCTCATAGATGTCGACGGTCGGATGCGCCCCCAATGGTCCAGTGAACGGCTGATCGTGGTCGAGACGATCTCGCGGTCGCCGGCGAGCGCGCTGAGATCGCGCAATGTTGCCGTGTCCGCGATGCCAGGCAGGACGACGGTCGTGCCGAACAGCGAGAGAAACCCGTCAGCCGCCTGACCCCAGCGCGCCCGGGCCTGCGACAGGTCCTGCAGGCAGGCGAGCACCAACAGTCCCTGGCCGGCTCCCTCGCTGACCATGGCCGGCAGGTCGGGAACGGGGGCGATATTGGCCACCTCGTCGAGGGCGAGCAAGGTTGGCGGGCCTTCGCGTCCGTCGCGAGACCGCGCATAGGTGGCGTCGCGCACGTCGCCGATCGTCGCGACGACGAGGGGTGCGAACTGGCGCTGACGCCGGCCCGCCGAACAGAGGTAGAGGGTGTTCGGCCCCGAGCAGAACGTTTCGAAATCGATCGGCGGGATCGTCGTCGAAGCCATCGCGGATGCGGTGCGATACGCGGCGAGCACGCCCGAGGCGCTGGACCAGATGCCCGATTGCTCCCTGGGGTCGGTGGCGACGATTCCGGCGAGGAGATCGGTGGCGGCCTCATCGTGCCCCGGGTGCGAATCGAGGATCTCGAGGGCAGGGCTGCCGTCGTGACGGTCGATCCAGCGCAGCACGTCCCGCATCGCGTGCTCTCCCAGGGCAGCGGCGTGGATCAGGGTCGAAAGGAGGGCGCTGGCGCGCTCGGTCCAATGGTGTTCCCCGCTCCGCTGGCCGTGCAGCCTCGTGGCACCAACCATGGCGTCCGCAGTCACAACCGCCGCATCCCACGACTTCGAAGTGGTCAGCGGTGACCATCCGACGCGTTCGACGCCGGGCGGACATTCGACTTCACCGCTCGGGTCGTAAAGGAAGGCCCAACCTTCGCTCGAGCGCGACAAAGCTGTTGCCCGCATCACGTCCGGCTTCGTGGACGTCGAGACCACCGGTCCGCCCGACACCAAAATATTGGGTATGACCAGGGAAGATGTCTTCCCTGAGCGCGGCGGACCAAGCACGAGCGCTGAACGCTGCGCGCCAGCCCACATCCACCCCTGGGCGCCATCTCCAACATAGATGCTGTGACGCGCAAAACGGTGGATCTCATGTAGTGCAGCGCTCGAACGTGCGAACGAATCAGTGTGTTCCACGCGGAAGGCGCTTTGTGTTGGTGAACAGAGAATTTTCCATTTTCATATTCGCTAAACGCGGCGATGCGCGATCGTCTGACACGTCACACATATGCAGCGTGAGCATCGATTTCGTGCCTAGAACGGTCTCTAACGAAAGTCAGCAGCGAAACAAAAATGACCCGCGCGAACGAGAATGCTTGACCTGAGCATGTTTACAACAGAAGAATGTGTATTACCCGACGTGTGAGGGAGGGTTGACATGTGCTGCGACACGACGTGTGGCGCGCAAAAGCGAAGGATGTCGGATCGCTCATTGCGCGCCTGGCGTCCAGTCGCTGTGCGTCAGCTCGATGTCGCAAGTTGGGCAACCAAGGCGGCGTGGTGTGGTGTGGGGGCGTCGATGACGTCACCACGGATCGCCATCCGTCAGCAATGACAATGAAACCGGTGCGGCAGTGCGCACGGCGTGGGGCGTCGGTCCTCGACGTGGCGCAGGCTTCACCTCTATTCAGTGACCATGCTCCTAGGGAGGTGCACCTGTGGCAGTAGCCGCGAAGAGAAGGGCCCCGGCCAGAAAGGCCGCAAAAAAGCGGGCTCCGGCCAAAAAAGCAGCAAAGCGGACCGTTAAGAAGCGGGCCGTCAAGCGGGCTCCGGCTCGTAAGGCTGCGAAGCGGACAACGAAGAAGCGGTCCGTCAAGCGGGCTCCGGCCAAGAAGGCTGCGAAGCGGACAGTGAAGAGGCGGTCCGTCAAGCGGGCTCCGGCCAAGAAGGCTGCGAAGAAGCGGCGTTCAACGGCGAAGCGGGCTCCGGCCAAGAAGGCTGCGAAGAAGCGGCGTTCGACGGCCAAGCGCGCTCCGGCCAAGAAGGCTGCGAAGCGGCGCCCGGCGAAGCGGCGGGCAGCGAAGAAGAGCGCGCCCGCCAAGCGGGTGGCTCGTCCTCGCGCTCGCAAGGTGGCGCGTCGGCGCTAGTAGCCAAGTTCCGCTTGGAACGTGTGAGACCGGGGGCCTTGGGGCCCCCGGCTCCGCGTCCGCGGACAGGTCAGGTGCGCTCGAGCTCCTCGACGTCGGCGGGCCAGTCGACGTCGTAAGCCAAGTCGGGGTCGCGGACCACCCTGATCGCAAGGCCGAGACGCGTGGACTCCGCCCGATGGGCGCGGAAGGATCCCGGTCCGTAGGCAAAGCGGAAGTCGCAATGCGCCGGCAGGCGAAGCACGTTGGTCCCGTCGTCCCGGCGGTCCGGCACCAGGGTGACGCCGTCAAAGGGCGAGAGAGTTCCCAGGCCACGGGCGCGGGGCAGGTCGCCGTGCGCGATGGTCACCCATCGTGCTCCGGTCGAGGCGAGGCGCCCGACCCCTGCCCGCACCGCCCCGTTGAGCCCCTGCCCCGGCTCCCACAGGACGGTGGCACCCTGGGCCGCCGCCCAGGTGGCCACCTCTTCGTCGTCGCAGACCACGGCCACGGGCAAGGGAGCGCAGGCCGCCACGACGTGTGTCGCCATGGAGCGAACGAGCTGTACCCGTTCGGATTCGGAGAGGACCTGATCCAGGCGTCGCTTGGCCTGGTGGAAGGCCTTGACAGGTATAAGGACGACCTCGGACCCGATGCGCACGTTCTTGACAGTTGGCGTGGTCGCCCTCGACACCGAGACAGTGTACGGGCGCCCGTAGGGCACAACACGGGGCCGCCGTAGTCTTTTGGCATGAATAGCGACAAGGTGGCGGTAGTCGGTGCGGGTTCATGGGGCACGGCCGTCGCCGCCCTCATCGGCGCCTCGCACCCCACCTCTCTGTGGGTTCGCTCGCCGGACCTCGCGACGTCGATGCGCGAGACGCGTGAGAACGGCACGTATCTCGCCGGCGAGCGACTTCCCGACGACCTGATTGTGACCTCCTCGCTCGAGGAGGCGCTCGACGGGGTGAGCATCGTCTTCATGGCCGTGCCTTCGCACGGCTTTCGCACCGTGCTCGGTGATGTCGCCCCCTTGGCTGGCAACGTCGAGGCCGTCGTCAGTCTCTCCAAGGGCATCGAGATCGGCTCCAACCTCCGCATGTCGCAGGTGGTGGCAGAGGTGCTGCCTGACGTGGCCGCCGGCGTGCTGACCGGCCCAAACCTGGCTCGGGAGGTCGCGGCCGGCCACCCCGCCGCCTGCGTGGTGGCGCTGCCGGACGAGGATCTGGCCTGCCGGGTCCAGAACCTCGTCCACACGAAGACGTTCCGCGCCTACACAGGCACCGACGTCGTCGGTTGTGAGATCGCTGGAGCCACCAAGAACGTCATGGCGATCGCCGCCGGCATCAGCGATGGCCTCGGTCTCGGCGACAACACCCGCGCTGTGCTCATCACCCGCGGCCTCGCTGAGCTCGGCCGCCTCGGGGTGACCTTGGGAGGAAAAGTCCTCACATTCGGCGGCCTGGCCGGGGTGGGTGACCTCGTGGCGACATGTGCCAGCCCCAAGAGCCGCAATCGCACCGTCGGGTTCGCGCTGGGAGAGGGTCATTCCCTCGACGAGATCGTCAGTGGCATGCACATGGTGGCCGAGGGAGTGAAGAGCGCCGGACCGCTCGTCGGGCTCGCCCGCGCCGCCGGCGTCGAGATGCCGATCGCAGAGCAGGTCGATGCCATCGTCGACGGGCGTTGCTCGCCCTCGGAGGCGCTGATGTCGCTCATGGGACGGCCCTCGCGGCCGGAATGGGACGAGTCGCTGTTGCGAGGCCTGCCGACGTGACGGGTCTGTTCCAGAGCTTCGAGGAATCGCCGGAGCAGGTGGACGAGGCGAGGCGTGCGGCTGCGCTCTTGCACATCAAGGAGCTCCTGCTCATGCAAGGGGCAACCGAGGAAGAGATTGACCAAGCCGTCGCGGACGGCGTCATCGACCTCTTCGTGGCGGATCGCATGCTCGTGCCGTCGCGGCGCCGTTACACGAGGATGGAGGTCTCCGAGCTCACCGGAGTCCCCATCGACAAGCTCGAGCGCTTCTGGCGGGCGCTGGGCTTCCCGGCGGTGGACGACGCCGACACGATGTTCACCGACCTGGACCTCGAGGCCGTCCGCATTTATCAGGGCCTGCAGGCCCTTGGCGCGGCGGACGTCGACACATCGGTACAGCTCGCCCGGGTGATGGGCTCGTCGATGGCTCGGATCGCCGAGGCGGAGCTCGGGACGGGCAACCTGATCAGCAACGAGGTCGACCCCATCATGTCCGCCGAGGCGTTTGCAAGTGTTGCGGACGTCACCATTTCTGGCGTGGCGCGACTCCTCGAATTCGTGTGGCGACGGCAGGTGGCGGCGGGCATTCAGCGCAACATGTTGCTGCGCGGCCACGGGCTCGCTCCGGGACAGAGCCCCGAGATGGCCGTCGGGTTCGCCGACATGGTCGGGTTCACGCTCCTCAGCCAGCATCTCACCGACGAGGAGTTGGCTGCCGTCGTGCGGCGGTTCGAGGAGCTCTCGCACGACATCGTGACGAACTCCCGGGGCCGGGTGGTGAAGATGATCGGAGACGAGGTCATGTTCGTCGTCGACCGGGTCGCGGATGCCGCGAGGATCGGGCTCGGCCTCGCTGATGCCTACGCCGACGACGACCTGTTGTCCGATGTCCGGGTGGGGCTGGCGTTCGGGCCGGTGCTCAAGCGAGATGGGGACTACTTCGGGCCCACGGTCAACCTGGCCCATCGCATCGTCAACATCGGGAATCCGGGCACGGTGCTGATGTCGGACGAATTCCATACGGCGCTCACTGAGGAGTCGCCGGACGAGTTCACGGGCAAGCCGTTGCGGCCGCGGTTGCTGAAGGACCTGGGGCGGGTGCAGCTGTGGTGGTGCGGCCGGTCCGGGGAGGACAGCGACGGAGCTGGGGTCGCGGCGGACCGTCGCCGCAACGTCCGCTGGGAGCGTCTCAGCGAGGTGCTGCGCGACCTCGAGGAGCTGCGCGGGGTCGGCGAGCGGCTGTTGACCGCGAACCGATCAGAGGAGTCAGTCGGCGCGCAGCCGGGCGGTAGCGATGCCGAAGGGGCGTAGCTCGAACGAGCCTTCAAACGGTTCCTTCGGGTAACCGCGCAGGTCGACCAGCCAGCCGGACCGTCCGGGGATGGACACGGTCGTGGCGTCGGGGCGAGGGTTGTAGACGCGGAGCTCGAGCGTGCCGGCCACCCGGTGGAGGGCGCTGACCTCCGCGCCGTCGACGGTCAGTTCCGTGCCCGAGGGGGGACGGGTGCCGCCGCCAAGGCTGGCGGCTGTCTCGAGCGGCAGGAGCACGTCGTCGGCTAACGAGTATGGGTCTTCGGAGTCGAGCGCCAGGGCGTAGCGCAACGACACGCGCTTGCCGCGCATTTGGAGCCCCTCGACCGCTGTCATCGGCCCAGCCGGGAACGGTCTGTAGGCCATGCCGAGTCGCGACAACATCCCCGTCGAGCGCAACACGGTCAGCGCAATCGTCCGGGCCGTTCCGCCCTCGATGTCGATCAGCTCGTATTCGCAGACGCCCTCGTGCACCACAGTCAGTCGCCCGGCCGATACGAACCGCTGCGCAGGCGCCGTGGGCAGGCCGTATTCGTCCACTCGCCCCTCGGCGGTGAGGCCCCGCGTCACGACCGTGAACGCACTTTCCGCGTGCGATTCGCTGGCAGGTTCGGGCAGCGGGAGGTGCACCCGTAGGCGGTGGTCACCGCTCGGGTTGACGAAGCTGGTCGTGACCCGGACGGTGGTTTCGTCCGCCCGCACCTCCACGTCCGTCTGGACTTCGACGAGGCGCTCGCCCACCCGCGCCTGCGACGAGCCGTCCACGTGGTCGGGCCAGGCGTAGCTGGCGGTGATCCGGGCCCGGGCCCGGACCGGGCCCCGCTCGCTGACCAGCACCTCCACCGACCGTGGCGCCTCGACAAAGGAGTCCTGACCCGGAGGCGAATAGTTGTAGGAATCGCCGAGGTCGCCGCCGTCGACAAGCCGCCCGTAGCCGGCGAGGCCGTCCAGGGCGAAGGTGCCCGTGGCGTGGTCGATCTCGACCCGAACGAGGCCGTTGCCGAGCACCGTGGGCCCGCCGTCGGTCTCGGTCACCTCAACGCGGTGGCCGAGCGGTGCCGGGGCGAAGGCCGCCCACCCGTACCCAGGCACTTCGGCGGTCCGGGCCACGATGCGCCGGGTCGCCGGCTGGTCCATCGCGACGCGCACGCTCATGTCGGGGCGGGCCCCGAGCTTGGTGAAGACCTCTTGCTTCGCATCTGCGATCGGCACGTTCGGCTTCTCCTCCGTGCCGACGGCGATCGTGATGTCGAGCCCCTCCTCGGTGTCGGCGATCCGGACGTCGTGGATCCAGGCGTCGTCGCTGATCCGGGGGCCCTGCAGCATCCCCAGCATGGTGCGGACGGTGTTGGCGTCGAGCAGCATCGAGCCGGGAAGGCCGGCGCGCTCCGACAAGACCTGGACGGTGTCGGGCGCCGGTCCGTCCGCCGGCACGACGAGCTCGACGACGCCTGAGCGCGTCCGTGCCGAAGGATTGAGGACCGAGGGGCCGGGCTCGGCCAACGAGCGGGCGAACGACTTCACGGCACGGTCGGCCAGGCCGGCGCCGATCGTCCGGGCTTCGGCGTAGCGGTGCAGCACCGCATCGACGACGTCGTCGACGGAGCACGCGCAGATGGAGTCGTGCGCCGAGTTACGCACCATCTCGAGCCAGGCGAGGTCCAGGAGCGCCGACGGGTAGGCCTCTGCCGGCTGGAACAGAACAGCAAGCGGCTCGGCCCGACGTTCGAGCTCGCGTTCGGCCAGTGCACCCTGGCGCTTCACGTCCACCCGGTTCGAGGTGACGCCCATGAGCATGTTGGCCCGGTAGCCCGAGCGAAGCTCGCCGCGCACCGTCGTGAGGCCGTCGGTCGACTTGCGTGAGAGATAGCGCGGGAGGGAGGTGACCTCGAACTGCAATTCGTCCTGGAGGTCGTTCGCCTCGGCCACGACGCGACCCAAGAACGGCTGCGGCATGAGGTGGTCCGAGCCGTTCATGTAGAGGAGGTCGCCGTGGACGAACTCCTCACCGACCTCTTCGAGATGGTCGTGTGTCCGCCGCACGAGCGCCTTGGCATCGTCGGGGAGCGCGGCGCCGTTGCCGTACCCGACCGGCAGGTACTCAGCGCGGACAGCAGAACCGTCGGGCGCCTCCCAGACGAACCCACTCGTCGTCACTTGCGAGGGCACGCCGCGCCAGACCACCGTGTCGGTGAACCCACCCAAGCGGAGGATCTGCGGCATCTGCGCGATGTGGCCGAACATGTCCGGCAGGTAGCCGACGTCCATGACGCCGCCGAACGCGGCGCCTCGCTCGATGCCCATCTGCAGGTTCCGCACGATGGTCTCGCCCGAGGAGAGGAACTCGTCCATCAGGATGTACCAGGGCCCCATGCTCACTCGCCCCGCGGCGGCGAGCGCCCGCAAGCGGGCCTCGTTCTCGGGCCGGACCTCGAGGTAGTCGTCGACAACCGCCATCTGTCCGTCGAGCATGAAGTAGGGGTAACTCGCGTCGCTCTCGAGCAGTGGGATCAGCGTGTCGATCAACTCCACCAGGTTGAGGCGAAAGTCCTGGTAGGGCTTGTACCATTCCCGGTCCCAATGAGTGTGCGGAACGATGGCAATCCGGCGAGCGGTCATGAGACTCAGACTATGACGTGCGGTCGTCCGCGGTGAGGGCGCTCGTCCCACCCGGTCAATGGCCCGAAGGCGCGCGACGGGGGCAACCCGGTGGGACGATCGTCGACTGCTGGCTGGAGCAGTGGAGTGAGGATCCCGGCCAGGTCGCGCTGGTCGACGGATGGGAGCCTGAGCGCACCGTCGACGGGGCGCGCCTCTTGCAGCGCACCGCCGAGATCGCCGCGGTCCTGTCGGAGCGAGGCGTGGTTCCCGGGACTCGCGTCCTGTGGTGTGCACGGGCTGGGCTCGACTCCGTCGAGTCGTTGCTCGCCGTGCTCCGTGCCGGCGCCGTCCTGGTGCCGGTCAACCCGGCGTCGACGACGGCGGAGATCGAGCACGTCGTGAGCGACGCCGGGCCAACCGTCGCCATCGCCGACGATCCCGCTGCGTTCGGGTCGTTGGTCCCCACCCTGCCGGTGGCCGACCTGGTCGACCTGGCCGACGCGGGCTCCGCTGCCGCGTCGCATTTCCTACCGCAGACCCGCGTGTCGGATGATGCGCTCATCGTCTACACGTCGGGGACCACCGGCCGTCCGAAAGGAGCGGTGCACACGCACGCGTCGCTCCGGGCCGGCGTCGACGCGTTGCAGACGGCGTGGGGGTGGCAACCCGAGGACCGGCTCCTCCTGACGCTGCCCCTGTTCCACGTCCACGGGTTGGTCGCCGGTTTGTTCGGCACCCTCACTGCAGGCGCCACCGTCACCGTCTTCGACCGGTTCGACGACAACAAGGTCCTCGAATCCGCATCCGACCACACCATGTTCTTCGGCGTTCCGACCATGTACCACCGACTCGAGGCGACGGGCCAGGCCCGAGCGCTGTCCCAGTTGCGCCTGTGCGTCTCGGGCTCCGCCCCGCTCGCGGCGGAGCTCTGGCATCGCTTTGCGGCCAATGGCGTCGCGGTTCTTGAGCGTTACGGGATGACCGAGACGTTGCTGACGCTTTCGAATCCTCTCGCCGGTGAGCGCCGGCCCGGGTCCGTCGGTCTTCCCCTCCCCGGCGTCGAGGCTGCCATCGACGATCCGGACGGGGAGGGGGTGGGGGAGTTGTTCGTGCGGGCCGCATCCTTGTGCCGGGGCTACTGGGGCCGGGGTCGTCCGGACGAAGCGACGACGGACTCGAACGGCTGGTTCGCCACCGGCGACCTGGTGTCCGTCTCCGAGGACGGGTATGTCACGATCCGCGGACGGCGCACCGAGCTGATCATCACGGGTGGCCACAACGTCTATCCCGCCGAGGTCGAGGCCGTCTTCGCCCGCCACCCGGGTGTACGAGAGGTGGCGGTCGTCGGGGTGCCCTCCGCGGAGTGGGGCGAGACCGTGGAGGCGTTCGTGGTCGGCGACCCCGATCTCGAATCTCTCGACGACCTGGCGACAAGGGAGTTGGCCTCGTTCAAGCGGCCACGCCAGGTCCATATCGTCGAGGCGTTGCCGCGGAACGCGCTGGGAAAGGTGGTCAGGGGCGACCTCCGGTCACGCTGATCCAGGCCGCAATCGGTGCGTCGCCCTGGGGTAGCGTGACGCCATGGCGACGTTTCTCATGCTGTCGACCGTGGGACCGGACGGTGCGTCGACCCTCACCGAGAACCCGGACCGCCTCAAGGCTGTCAATGCCGAGGTGGAGGCGATGGGCGTCAAGGTCGTCGCACAGTGGGCCCTGCTCGGGCCCTATGACTTCTGCACGGTCCTCGACGCGCCGGACGAGCCCACCATGGCACGCGTCGCGTTGGTGCTCGGCTCCCGGGGCACCCTCAAGACCCTCACGCTGTCGGCCATCCCGATCGACGAGTACATCGAGACGGTCTTGAAGTCGGAGAAGGCCTGAAGCTTCGTTCGTGCCGTCAGTGTCGTCAGCGTCCTCGGTTTCAGTGCCACCAGAAGCCCTGACGCTTGCGTTCCCGGCGCACGTCGTCCCGGGAGAAGAGTTCGCCGAGGATGCTCCCGTCGGACAGCCGGCGGATGCGGTAGCCGTCAGGCGCGTACTCAGCGACCTCGAATCCCCGTACCCACGTCCCTTGATAACGGTTGCGCACGTCGACCTTGGTCCCGGGCGCAAGCGGAGATCGTACGTTCGGATCCAGAGCCTCCCCCCCGCCTTCGGTCACGACCCCCATCGTATTGAGGGACGCCAACATGGTCCTACCCGGAGCCGGTCGCTGACGTGACCGTCTGCGATCCCGACCTGAAAGAGGAGCGCCGGCTGCGGCGAGAGGGCCACGAGTGGGTGGCGGGACTCGACGAGGTTGGCCGTGGCGCCTGGGCCGGGCCACTGACTGTCGGCGTCGCCGTCCTCCGACCTCGGGTCCAACTCCGCTCCGTCCCGGCCTGGCTGCGCGATTCGAAGATGTTGAGCGAAGCCCGGCGTGAAGAGATCTTCCGAGCGGTCGGGAAGTGGTGCGAGGCGTGGTCAGTGGGCCATGCGACCTCCAGAGAGTGCGACGAGTGGGGCATGACCGAGGCGCTAAGGGTCGCGGCCCAGAGGGCACTCGCCGGCCTCGGTCAGTCACCCGACGCCCTCCTGATCGATGGGCCGGTGAACCTCTTGCGACAGGGCCAGCTGGAAGCCGAGCCTTACGAGGGTGTGGTGCGGCCGATCGTCGACGGCGACGCCCGGTGCGTGTCCGTCGCCGCCGCCTCCGTGCTGGCCAAGGTCGTCCGGGACCGCATCATGCGAGACGAAGCCGACCATTTCCCCGCGTACGCCTTCGAGCGCAACAAGGGCTATCCGTCGCTGGTCCACCAGACCGCCCTCCGTGGGTACGGCCCGTCGGCCATCCACCGGCGCAGTTGGGCCTTCGTCCGGGACCTCCCATGGTGCGGCCAGCCCTGGTTCGGGCGGCGGTCAGACGACGGTGGCGACTTCAGCGAAGTGGCAGGCGACGGGGTGGCCCTGCCCCCGGTCGACCAGGGCCGGCTCTTCGGTGGCGCAGATGTCCTGTGCCTTCCAGCATCGGGTACGGAAGCGGCAGCCGGAGGGAGGTGATTGCGGGCTCGGCACGTCGCCTTCGAGCACGATGTGCTTGCGGGCACGTTCCGCCCGTGGATCGGGGATAGGCACCGCAGAGAGCAGGGCCTGGGTGTACGGATGCGCCGGTCGCTCGTAGACGTCCTTTTTGTCGCCGAGCTCGACGATCTTGCCGAGGTACATGACGGCCACCCGGTGTGAGATGTGGCGGATCACGGACAGGTCGTGCGCAATGAAGAGGTAGGCGACGCGGAGCTCGTTCTGGAGGTCTTCGAGGAGGTTGACGACGCCGGCCTGGATCGAGACGTCGAGCGCCGAGACAGGCTCGTCGAGGACGAGGAGCTTGGGCTGGAGCACGAGGGCCCGTGCGATCCCCACCCGCTGGCGCTGGCCGCCGGAGAACTCGTTGGGGTAACGGTTGGCGTGGTACGGCTCGAGGCCGACGAGCTTGAGCATCTCCGCCACCCGGCGTTGTTGCGCCGAGCGGTTGCGGATGCCGTGGATCTGAAGCGGTTCGGCGATCGCCTCGCCGACGGGGAGCCGAGGGTCCAACGACGCGAAGGGGTCCTGGAAGACGAGCTGGATCTCACGCCGCATCTTGCGCATGTCGCCGGGTTCGAGCACCGTCAGCTCCGTCCCGTCGAAACGGACCGAGCCGGACGTCGGCTTGATCAGCTGCAGGACAGCGCGGCCGGTCGTCGTCTTACCGCACCCGGACTCGCCGACCAGGCCCAGAGTTTCGCCGGATGCGATGGAAAACGACACACCCGACACTGCTTTGACCTCGCCGACGTTGCGGCGGAACAGGCCACCGCCGCGCACGGGGAAGTGCTTGACCAGGTCAGTTACCTCCAACAGCGCCGGCTGCGCAGCCGGGGGTGGCGTCGGAGCATCGACCGAGGGCACCGTCATGCGATCACGTTGTCGATGACGCCGTCGGAGAACACCTTGCCGTGGTCGCCGCGCCCGACTGCCTCGGCGAAGTGGCATGCCGCTTGGTGCTGACCAGCTTCGGAGCTGACGGACTGGACCACGGTCAGGTCCGGTTCAGTCGTGGTGCAGATCTCTTGCGCGAGCGGGCAGCGCGGGGCGAATGGGCAGCCGACGCGGTCGCCCAGCATCGAGGGAGGGGCGCCGGGGATCTGACGCAGCCGCTCCGTGCCGTCGCTGTCCAGGCGCGGCAAGGATCCCAACAGGCCCAAGGTGTAGGGCATCGACGGGCGGTAGAAGACGTCCTCCGCCGTGCCCGTCTCGACCGGGCGCCCCGCGTACATAACCATCACCCGGTCGGCCAGGCCCGCGATGACGCCCAGGTCGTGGGTGATGAGCAGGAGCGACGCCCCCGTCTCGGCCTGCGCGGTCCGCAACGAGTCGAGCACCTGCGCCTGCACTGTCACGTCGAGCGCGGTGGTTGGCTCGTCTGCCAGGATCACGTCGGGGTCGTTCGCCATCGCGATCGCGATGACGGCCCGCTGCCGCATCCCGCCCGAGAATTCGTGTGGGTAATTGTCGACACGCTCGGCGGGGTTAGGAATGCCGACCTTCTCCAACAGGTCGATGGCGCGTTGATGCGCCTCTTCCTTCGTCATGTCCTGGTGGGCGAGGATTGCCTCGGTGATCTGCCAGCCAATGGTGTAGACGGGATTCAAGGATGTCATCGGGTCCTGGAAGATCATGGCGATCCCCGTGCCGCGCACGGAAGTCAGCTGCTTCTCCTTTTGCCCGAGCAGCTCCTCGCCCTTTAAGCGGATAGAGCCTCGGACCTGCGCGCTCTTGGGGAGCAGGCCCATGCACGCGAGCGCCGTGACGGACTTGCCCGAGCCGGACTCGCCGACGATCCCGAGCACTTCCCCGGGCGCCAACGTGAGGTCGACGCCGCGCACGGCGTGGACGACGCCCTCCTTGGTCCGGAAGTCGACCTCGAGGCGGTCCACCTGCAGAGCGTGGTCAGCCACTCAGGCCCTGACCTGGCTCTTCTTGGGGTCGAACGCCTCACGCAGGCCGTCCCCGATGAGGAAGATCGAGAGGATGAGGATGATGAGGAACACGACCGGAAAGACGAACAGCCACCACTCGGTCGTGGCGGAGTCCTGACCCTGATTCACCAGGAGCCCGAGCGAGACCTGGGGCGGCTGCACGCCGAGCCCGAGGAACGACAGGGTCGACTCGAAGATGATGCTCAGCGCGACCGTCAGCGTCGCGTTGACGATGATCGGCCCGACCGCGTTGGGCAGCATGTGCTTGACGATGATCCGGCGGTTCGTCGCGCCGAGCGCCCGGGACGCCTCGACGAAGTCGCGTTCTCGGAGGGACAGGAAGTCGGCGCGCACGAGCCGGGCAACGTAGGTCCAGGAGAGCAGTCCGATGATGACGGCAAGACCCAGCCAATTGCTCGACTGCTTGGCCAGTTTGCTCGAGAGCAAGATCAGCACCGCCAGCACCGGGAGCACGAGCACCAGGTCTACGAACCGCATGAGGAGCGAGTCGACCAAGCCGCGGTAGAACCCGGCGATCGCACCGATCGTGACGCCGATCAGGGTGGCCATGGCCGCAACCGTGAGAGCGATCTCGATGTCCTTCTGTACACCCGCCATGACCTGGGCGAACATGTCGCCGCCGATGGAGTTGGTCCCGAAGGGGTGGCCCCACGTGGGCGGGAAGTTCAGGTCGTTGGTGATGTCGGTGTAGCTGTACTGCCAGAAGTGCCCGACCAGCACAGACGCCAAACCAAGGCCGACGAACGTGCACAGGCCGATTACGGCGAGCCGCTGGTGGAAGAAGCGGCCGACGACGATGCGGAATTGGCTCTTGGCCTCGCCGGTCAGTCCGTAGGCGTCGCCGACGGAGAGCTCGACGCCGGCTCCGACGCTCTGGAGCGTGTGTGTCCCCGCTTCGACGGTGGCGACCTTCTCCGGCGTCTGGAGAATGAAGTTCTCCTTGTCTGGCGGACTAGGCATAGCGGATCCTCGGATCGAGTACGCCGTAGAGGATGTCCGCGACCAGGTTGAACAGGATGACGAAGGTGGCGGTGATCAACAGGTACGCCAACATCACGTTGACGTCGAGCGTCGTGACCCCGCCGACGTACCACTGTCCGAGCCCCTGCCAACCGAAAACGATCTCGGTCAGGATGGCGCCGCCGAGGACGGCAGCGAAGTCGAGGGCGACGACGGTAGTTACCGGGATCAGGGCGTTGCGCAGCACGTGACGAACGAGCACGCGGCGAGGACGCAGACCCTTGGAGCGCGCCAGCCGCACATAGTCCGCGTCGAGCGTCTCGATCATGGACGAGCGTTGATAGATCGCCCATGACGTGTAGGACACGAGAATGAGCGTCAGGACGGGCAAGGCGGTATGGGCGGCGTAGTCGGGTAGGCGACTCAAGAAAGATCCTGACAACGTGGGGCTCTGTTCGCCGTTCGTATAGAAGATCGTAGAGCCCACATGCTGGTTGATCGGGATAGCGACAAACTCCTTGAGGGCTAGCCCGAGCACGAAGACCGGTGTCGCGAGAAGGACGAAGTTGGTGACCGTAATCACGTGATCAGCGGGCTTGCCCTGCCGCACCGCGGCGATGACCCCCAGCGTGATGGCTATGACGACCGCGACCACCGTCGCGATTATGACCATGCGCAGCGTCACGAAGAGGTGCGACATCGCCTGGGAAGCCACGTCCTGCCCGTTGATGGTCGTGCCGAGATTGCCGTGGAGGGCATTGGTGAGCCAGATCCAGTAGCGCTGCCACAGCGGGTCGTTGAGGTGCAGCAGGTTCTCCCGGGCGACGATCGTCGAGTGCGGGACGTGGGGATTGGCTTCGAGAAGCGCGAGCGGGTTGCCCGAACTTGCAACCAGAAGGAAGACGAGGATCGTCGCGAAGAAGAGGACGACGATGCTGATCAGTAGACGCCTAATGACGTAGGCGAACATGCGCGAAGTCTAGGTACGCAAGGGAAGTTGAGGGAAGGGGCCGGCCACCGAGGCCAACCCCTTCCCTCGCGTTCAACCCGCCGTTACCCGCCGATGGTCCAGTTCTCCGCGTTCCAGGTCACGCCCAAGTTGGACGTGTTCGGCAACACGTTCTTGAGGTTGTTGGACCAGGCCCAGTACTGCGGCTTCTGGTACAGGGGCAAGGTGACCATGTCTTGCCAAACGATGGAGTCGGCCTTGTTGTAGTCACTGTTTTCGATCGAGGTGCTCGACGCCTCTGAGCCCGTCTTCAGGAGCTGGTCGACCTGTGAGCTCGAGAAGTGGTTGTAATTCTGCGCACAGTTCGTGGTGTTGGTGTACGAGCAGTAGATCGACTGGTTACCGGACACAAACGGTGTGCTCACCCAGGCGAACTCTGCGATCTGGAACTGCCCACCCGGCAGGTTGGTGCCGAACAGGGTGTTGGCGTCGTAGTTCTGAATGTTGATCTTGACGCCGATCGCCTTCATCTGGGCCTGGAACAGCTGCTCGGTCTGCGAGCGGATCGAGTTACCAGAAGTCGACTGGATCGTGAAGGTCAGGTCCTGTCCCTTCTGCGGCCCGTAGTTGGGCTGCCAGTAGCCGTCGGAGCTCTTCTTGAAGCCGAGCTCCTTGAAGAGGTTGTTGGACTGACTCGGGCTGTAGGCAAAGTTCGTGCCCTGGTAGTTCGGCTGTGTCGGCATCAGCATGCGGTTGCCGAGCGGCTTGACAGCGCTGCTGATCTCTCCGACGGTGCGAGTAATGATCGTCTGGCGGTTGACGCCGTGCGCGATCGCCTCGCGCACCTGCGCCTTGGCCAGGTACGGGTCCGATTGGTTGAAGTCGAAGTGCTCGAACTCGAGTCCCGGCTGCGTCGCCGTCTTGGTGTTGGGTACCTGCGCCGCCGTCTGTTTGATCGACAGGCTTACCGTCAACGGGTTGAAGATGTCGATCTCCTTGTTCTGCAGCGCCGGCACCAGCTGGCTGTCGTCCGAGAAGAACTGGAAGACCAGCTTGTCCAGCTTCGCGGGCGTTCCCCAGTACTTCGGGTTCCGCACCAGCACGAGAGACTGGTTCTGCGTGTAGCTCTGGATCTCGAACCAGCTGCCCGAGATGGTCTGCTGTGCGCCGCTGAAGCCAGTGTTCCAGCCGACCGTGCGGGAGATGTGGGCCGGCACGACGTTGATGAACAGGGAGCGCCAGTCCGTGAAGGAGGGCTTGAGAGTCACCGTGATCGTTTGGCCGTTCGGGCACATCCCGACGTTGCGGTCGGCGGCGGACCCAGGAGCACACGCGGCACCTCCCGCCGGGTTCGACCCGACGACGGACTGGATCTGGTTGTACCCGGACGTCGAAGCAGTGTCGTAGGGCTTACCTCCGACGTCCGTGTAAGCCGAGTTCCCGCTCTGGGCTTGCCAGTTGTAGATGAAGTCGTCCGCGGTGATCGGCGTTCCGTCCGACCATACGGCCTTGGGGTTGAGTTTGTAGACGATCGTCTGTGGACTGGTGCTGGACTGCACCGCGCTCTGCATCAGCTGGGTATTCAGGACCGGCTGGAGCTTGTTGTTGACGATGAATACCTGTGGCCAGACCATGTTCATGACCTCTTGCAGCACGAACTGCGCCGCGGCGGTCGTGTTGATGTTGAAGCCGACGAGGTTCTCGTCGAGCGCCATGGTGGCGGTCCCGCCTGAAGAAGACGCCCTTACTGCTGCCCCGCTCGTTGCGGGTGACACCGCCACGACAGAGACGCTCAGAGCCCCTACCGCCAGGGCGGCAAAGGCCGACCGCTTCAATAACACCTTCAGTCCCATGGACCACTCCCCTTGATGACCCGGCCGCCCCGGTGACGGCCGGTCCCCCCATCCACCCACGCCCGGTGTCGGGAAGATGTCGTAAACGTAACCGAACTGCCACATTGTTTGTAGGTCATCGCCGAGGAATTTCTGCAGGATCGCGCCAACTGGAGACCTGATTCCCTGCTTCGCAACGACTGGCACATGATTCGTGCGCTTCGGCCCCCGTCCGGCGCAGCGAACAGAACCTGGGTGCTAGCTGTGTGCCGACTGCGTGCCTTGTGACGATGCCCAATTAACATTTGGCGACGAGGCGATGGTCTATGTCCTAGCGGTAGCCGCTGCGCTCTCCAACGCGCTGACCAGCGTGTTTCAGCGCATGGGCGTCGAAGACGCCCCCGAAGAGACGACCATGCGGCTGAGCCTATTGACGCACGCCATACGCCGCGGCATCTGGCTCCTCGGCTTCGCGTTCATGATCGCGTCATTCCTGTTGCAGTCGTTCGCCCTACACATAGGCCGGCTGTCGGTAGTCCAACCGATACTCACTATGGAGCTGCTGTTCCTGGTTGCCATTCTCGGCACCTATTTCCGTTTCTCCATCTCCCTCCGTGAGTGGATCGGGGCGGGAGCGATCGCCTTCGGGCTCTCGGGCTTCCTGTTTTTCGCCGCTCCGGGTGGTGGCGACGAGGTCCCCACCAACCTGGGCTGGATCGTTGTCGGCAGCGCGTCGATCTTCCTCATCTGCGTGAGTGTGGTCGCCACGCGCTGGGGGCCACGCTGGTGGCAGGCGGCCATGTTCGGGAGCGCGGCTGCCATCGCCTATGCCTTCACTGCCGCACTCATAAAGACGGTCAGCGACTACGCGGCGACGGACTGGATCCGGATGTTCGAGCACTGGCAGACCTACGGGGTCGTCGTCTTCGGTCTGCTCGGGCTGTTCCTCACCCAGAACGCCTTCCACGCCGGTCCGCTCGCCGCGTCCCAGTCGACGCTGGTCCTCGTCGACCCGCTCGTCAGCATCTGCCTCGGCATCGCGCTCTACGGCGACACCCTGCGCACCGGCGGGGCCTACGGACCCCTCGAGGCGGTGTCGCTGCTTCTCGTATTCATCGGCGCGGTCTTCCTCTCCAACTCGCCGCTGGTCACCGGCATGAAGAGCGAAGGAAAGGGCGTCGAGTACGACGAAATGCTCTCCCGCCGGCTCAAACACCCCAGGAGCGCCCACGCCGGCGCCCAGCCCCTGGCCTGATCAGCCCGGACGCCCAGACGCAGATCCAACCGGGGTCTGGTCAGCTCACCCGGTCGTCGCCCGCTCGATCACCAACCGCGTCATCGAGGCGAAGTGGTCGGGGTGCGACAGGTGCGCGCCGTGTTGCGCGCCCTCTACCTCGTAGACGACCCCATTGGGCACATTGGCGCCCAACCACTCCACCGTGCGGCGGTGATGCGGCCTCGACGTCGGACCACCCATCCCGAACACAGCGGGCACTTCGAGCGCCGTCACGTCGAATGGCGGGACTTCGCTCCGAAAGCTCCGCAGGTCCGCCACCAGAGCCGGCCCGTCGGCCCGTCGCGACTCGCGGCCGGCCTCGGTTAAATGCGCCCACGACGACGCGCCCACCATGCGGGAGAAGAAACGCTCGACCTCAACACCCGGGTCTTCGGCCATCGCCGGCCACGGCTGCGCCGCACGCCCGGCCCCCGCCCCTGCCCCCGTCCCCGCACCAGCCGCGTCGCGTCGGAACCCCAACCACGGCATCGGCGGCTCGAACGCCCCGATCGCGTCGAACAGCTCCGGCGACGCCAACGCCGCGCCGATCACGACGTCACCCCCCAGGCTGTGCCCGATCGCCACGACCGGCCGGCGGGCACCACCACCCCCACCGGGCAACGATCCCGCCCGAGCCTCCTCCATCACGGCCAACAGGTCCTCGATATGACCGCCCCACCCCACGCCCCCCCCGCCCCTCGACCCCTGGTACCCCCGCCGGTCGTACGCTATTGCCGTCACGTCAGGCAGCCGCCGCATCACCCGGCGGAAGCTGTCGCCCCGGTCGAGCGAGCCGTGCACGAACACGACCGTCGCCACGGCATCCGGGGCCGGCCGCGCCGTGATGTGGAGTGCGGCCGGGTAGCTCATGAGCAGGCCAGACGCTAGCAACCCGCCTACGATCCCCGACCTCCGCCGGTAGAGTCGGCCTATGGCCCAATTCGGCGGATCAGGAGGCTCATTCGGGCCCAACGCCTGGCTGGTCGACGACATGTACGACCGGTTCCTGGCCGATCCCCAATCGGTCTCGGAGAGCTGGCGAGAGTTCTTCGCCGACTACAGGCCCGGTTCCGTTCCCGCCCCGCCACAGCCCTCCCCTCCGGCCCAACCTCCCTCGTCAGCGCCTTCTGCTGCCGCCGCCGAACCGGCGGCGGTCACCGCCCCGGCTCCGAGCCCCACCATCCCGGCGGGGACCGAAGAGGCCACCCCGCTGCGCGGCGCCGCCTCCCGCATCGTCGCCAACATGGAAGCCAGCCTCAGCGTCCCGACGGCGACCAGCGTCCGCACGGTCCCGGCCCGCTTGCTTGAGGTGAACCGGCTCATCCTCAACAACCAACTGGCCAGAACGACCGGGGCCAAGGTCAGCTTCACCCACATCATCGGGTTCGCCGTCGTGCGCGCCCTGCACGATGTGCCCGCGCTCAACTCGGCCTTCGTGCCCGATGCCAACGGGACGGGGAAGCCGGGCGTCATTCACCACAAGCATGTCGGGCTCGGACTGGCCGTCGACCAAGAAAAGAGCGACGGCACCCGCACACTCCTCGTGCCGTGCATCAAGGATGCCGACACCCTCGACTTTCGTTCTTTCGTCCTTGCCTATGAGGAGCTGGTTCGCAAGATCACCACGGGCAAGATCAGCCCCGACGACTTCGCCGGCACCACGGTGTCACTGACGAACCCCGGCACCCTCGGCACCATGCAGTCGGTGCCGCGCCTCATGCCGGGTCAAGGCGCCATCATCGGCGTCGGTGCGCTCGGCTATCCCCCCGGTTTCGAGGCGGCGGATCCGCACGTAATCGCGCAGCTCGGCCTCGGCAAGGTCGTGACCCTGACCTCCACCTACGACCACCGCATCATCCAGGGGGCAGAGTCCGGCCTGTTCCTCGGTCGTGTGGCCTCATTGCTGACCGGGTCCGAGGGCTTCTACGAGGACCTCTTCGAATCGATGGCCATTCCCTACGAGCCGGTGCGCTGGCAGGTGGACTCGAACGCCGACATCGGCGAAGGCGGCGAGCAGCACCTGGTCAAGCAGGTGCACGTCCAGACGCTGATCAACATGTACCGCGTCCGCGGGCACCTGATCGCTCACCTCGATCCGCTCGACGCCGAGCCACCGCACATTCACCCCGAGCTCGACCCGTTGACGTACGGCCTCACCATTTGGGACCTGCCGCGCGAGTTCGTCGCCGACGGGCTGGCCGGTCGTGACATCGCCACACTCGAGGAGATCCTTCACGTCCTGCGCGACGCGTACTGCCGCACCCTCGGCATCGAGTACATGCACATCCAGGACCCCGAGCAGAAGCGATGGATCCAACAGCACGTCGAGGGCCAACCGACGACGCTCAATCTCGAGGAGCAGCGCCACATCCTCGACCGCCTCAACGCCGCGGAGGTGTTCGAACGCTTCCTCCATACGCGCTACGTCGGGCAGAAGCGCTTCGGCCTCGAAGGCGCCGAGTCCACCATCGTCCTGCTGGACGCCTTGCTCGACTCGGCCGCCGGCTTCGGCGTCGCCGAGGTCGTGATGGGCATGGCCCATCGCGGCCGCCTCAACGTCCTCGCCAACATCGTCGGGAAGTCGTACCAGGAGATCTTCGAAGAGTTCGAGGGCAACCTCGACCCCGAGTCGGTCCAGGGCTCCGGCGACGTGAAGTACCACAAGGGCGCGCACGGCGTCTTCCACGGGAGCGCAGGCGAAGAGCTGCCGATCACCATGGCGTCGAACCCCTCACACCTTGAGGCGGTCGACCCGGTTGTGGAGGGCATGACACGGGCCAAGCAGGACCGGATCTCGCCGCCCACCGACGGCACGCCGGCCGCCGCTGCGGAGGGCGCCGACGGCTTTCCCTGCATGTCGGTCCTCCTCCACGGCGACGCCGCTTTCGCAGGCCAGGGCGTCGTGGCGGAAACGCTCAACCTCTCCGGGCTCTCGGGGTATCGCACTGGCGGCACGGTGCACGTGGTCATCAACAACCAACTCGGTTTCACCACAGCGCCGACGTCAGCCCGCACGTCCGTGTACCCGACCGACGTGGCCAAAATGGTCCAGGCGCCGATCTTCCATGTCAACGGCGACGACCCCGAGGCTGCCGTTCGTGCCGCACGCCTCGCGTTCGCCTTCCGCCAGACTTTTCACAAGGACGTGGTCATCGACCTCGTCTGCTACCGCAAGCACGGGCACAACGAGGGGGACGACCCGAGCTACACCCAGCCGCTCATGTACCAGCGCATCGAGGCAAAGCGCTCTGTGCGCAAGCTCTACACCGAGACGCTGGTGCGCCGAGGAGACATCACGCTTGAAGAGGCCGAATCGGCCCTCGACGACTTCAACGCCAAACTGCAGGGCGTGCTCGACGAGGTGCGCAACGAGCCGTCGCTCACCCCGACCGAGCTGCCCGCAGCGAAGCCCCTTCCTGTCGATACACCGTCCCCCGCAACGGGTGTCGCGCCGGACGTGCTGCGAGCCCTGTCCTCGGTCGTGCGCTCGGTCCCGGACACCTTCACGGTCCACCCCAAGCTCGTGCGCCAGTTCGCCCAGCGCGACGAGCTGGTGACTACTGGTGAGGTCGACTGGGCGCTTGCCGAATCGCTTGCCATCGGCTCGCTGATGTACCAAGGCGTCAATGTCCGCCTGACCGGTCAGGACACACGGCGCGGCACGTTCAGCCAGCGTCACGACGTTCTCGTTGACTACTCGAACGGCGAAGAATACGTCCCCCTCGCTCACATCCGCGATGGCTTCCGTCGCATCGGCGCCGAGTCGCTCGAGCCCTCGGGGGAAATGGGCAACTTCACGGTCCGCGACTCGCTGCTCTCTGAATACGCCGCGGTCGGCTTTGAGTACGGCTATTCGGTCGAGGCCCCCGACGCTTTGGTCGCCTGGGAGGCCCAGTTCGGCGACTTCGTCAACGGCGCACAGATCATCATCGACAACTTCCTCGTCGCCGCCGAGGACAAGTGGGGCCAGTATTCGGGCCTCACGCTCCTCTTGCCCCACGGCTACGAGGGCCAAGGGCCCGAGCACTCCTCGGCCCGGTTTGAGCGGTTCCTTTCCTCGGCGGCACGCGGCAACATCCGCGTGACCATCCCGTCCACTGCAGCGCAGTACTTCCACCTACTCCGGTCTCAGGGGCTGGCGACGCCCAAGCGTCCTCTTATCGTCGTCACTCCGAAGTCGATGCTGCGCGCGCACGCGTCACGCTCGAGCTTTGACGAGCTGGAGCGCGGCTCATTCCAGCATGTCATTGACGACACGACTGTCCAGGACCCGTCGGCCGTCCGTCGCATCATTTTGTCCAGCGGGAAGATTGCGCACGAAGTAGAGGCGCATCGTGCCGAACTTTCACCAGAGGACGCCGCCCAAAATGCACTCGTACGGGTCGAGCAGCTCTACCCTTGGCCGGTCGAACAACTCACTACCATCTTTGAACGCTACGGCGAGGCGACCGAGGTCGTGTGGCTGCAAGAGGAGCCCGAGAACATGGGCGGCTGGTCTTTTGTGCACGCCCGCCTCCACGCCTGTATGCCCGAGCGGCTGCGGCTTCGTCACGTGAGCCGCGCCGAGTCGGCCAGCCCCGCCATCGGGAGCGCAGCCCTGCACCAGTTGGAGCAGGCAGACTTGTTGCGGCGTGCCATTGGCTGACGCACACCACGTCGTCGTGGACGGGTCGAACCTTGCCACGGAAGGCAGAAGCTCCCCGAGTCTCAAGCAGCTCGACGAGGCCGTTCGGGCCTATGCGAGCGAAGATCCGGGCGCCGACATCATCGTGGTCGTCGACGCCACGTTTGAGCACCGCGTCTCCGAGGCCGAGCGCGACGAGGTACGCCAGGCGATGCTCAACGGCGAGATGATCTCGCCCCCGGCCGGCGCCATCGGCCGTGGCGATGCGTTCGTGCTGCGCATTGCGGAGCGAACGGGTGCGACGGTGCTCTCCAACGACTCGTTCCAAGAGTTCCACGGCGAGCACCCTTGGCTCTTTGACGACGGCCGGCTGGTCGGTGGCAAGCCCGTTCCGGGCGTCGGTTGGATCTTCACGCCGCGGGTACCGATCCGCGGCCCCAAGAGCAGGGCGGCGACTGCCGAGGCGAAAGCCAGGGACGACCACGCATCGGCACCCGCCAAGGCGGCCGAGTTGGCACGTGCAGCCAAAAAAGCCGCCAAGCGAGCCAGCAAGTCGAAGAAGGCGTCCAAGGTCGCTGCCGCGACCGTCGACCCCTCATGGCCGATCAGACCGAACAGGCCGCCACCGGGACGGGCCAAGGTCGATCCGGTCGTTTCGAGCGCGATCGAAGAAGCGGTCGAGGAGGCCTTGCACCCGCCCACCCCCGAGAAGCCGCGCGGTCCGTCAAAGAAGCAAGTCGCAGCGAAGAAAGCGCCCCCGCAAAAGAGCGCCAAGGCGAAAAAGGATGCTCCCAGAGGCAAGGCGAAGACCCCGGCTCGGCCCAAGCAAGAGCAAGACGGCGC
>DATMMN010000138.1:0-2522 GCA_035569675.1 Acidimicrobiales bacterium
CGGTATCCGTGAGGCGGTCGAGTTGCGTGACGGCGGGGACCGCTACAGCGGCAAGGGCGTCGAGCACGCGGTCGCGCACGTCAACGGCGAGATCGCCGCCGCCGTGGCCGGGTTGGACGCGCTGGACCAGCGGTCCGTCGACCACGCGCTCATCGATGTGGACGGGACGCCGGACAAGGGCAGGCTGGGGGCGAACGCGCTGTTGGCCGTGTCGCTCGCCAGCGCCAAGGCGGCCGCCGACGACCTCGAGATCCCTCTGTACCGCTCCATCGGCGGCGCCAACGCCCACGCACTCCCGGTGCCGATGCTCAACGTGTTGAACGGCGGCGCGCACGCCAAGAACTCCATCGACTTCCAGGAGTTCATGCTGATGCCGGTCGGCGCGGCGTCGTTCGGCGAGGCCTTGCGCTGGGGCACGGAGACCTACCACACGCTGAAGTCGGTCCTGGCCGACCGGGGGCTCTCCACCGCGGTCGGCGACGAGGGCGGCTTCGCCCCGGACCTCCCGCAGAACGAGGACGCCGTGAAGTTGCTCGTCGAGGCCATCGAGCTGGCCGGGCGTGTCCCGGGCGAGGACATCGCGCTGGCGCTTGATCCGGCCACGAGCGAGTTGTGGAACGACGGCGCGTACGTCCTGGCGGGGGAGGGGCGGACGCTGTCGTCAGCCGAACTGGTCGACTACTGGGTGGACCTGGTCGACCGCTACCCCATCGTGTCGATCGAGGACGGCATGGCCGAGGAGGACTGGGCGGGGTGGTCGGCGCACACCAAGGCCCTGGGCGGGCGGATCCAGCTGGTTGGTGACGACATCTTCGTCACGAACGCCGAGATCCTCGAGCGAGGTATCCGCGAGGGCGTCGCGAACGCCATCCTGGTAAAGCTCAATCAGATCGGCACGCTGACCGAGACGCTCGACACCGTCGCGCTGGCCAACCGGTCCTCGTACCGTCCCGTGATCTCGCACCGCTCGGGGGAGACGGAGGACACGACGATCGCCGACCTGGCGGTTGCGGTCAACGCGGGGCAGATCAAGGCGGGTGCGCCCGCCCGGTCCGACCGCGTCGCGAAGTACAACCAGCTGCTGCGGATCGAGGAGGACCTGGGCGAGTCGGCGTCCTTCCCCGGGCCCGCCGCGTTGGCGGGCGGAGAGGTCGGGCGTGGCGCCGCCTAAGAAGGCACCCAAGACGAAGAAGAAGGGCCGCGGCCCCTCGCGCCGGACGCGCGCCGACAAGGACCCGACAGCCGGCCGCTCCCGGCTGCTTTTCGTCGGCGCGCTGCTGTTCTCCGCGGTCGTTCTCGTCGCGTGGTTCCCGGCCAGTTCGTTGCTCAACCAACGCACCGACCTGGCCAGCACGTCGGGCCAACTGGCAGCGCTGCACAAGCAGGACGCCGCGCTGGCGCAAGAGAAGAAGAACCTCAGCGACGCCGGGGAGATCGGGCGCATTGCCCGCGAGCAGTATCAGTTCGTCGATCCGGGCCAGCGGGCCTTCCAGGTGCTCCCACCTTCGGGAGCGGCCGCGGCGGGCATGCCCTACGCCGGAGACCCCGGTTCGACCGGCCCGGCCGCCCCGTCGGCCACACCGGAGCTTCCTCCGGGGGGCGTCACGACGACGAGCACGCCTGCCGGCCACGCCGCCAATGCCACAACGGCTCCGCCCGCATCGTCAGGGTTGCTGGCGCGCATGTTGCACTCGCTCGAGTTCTGGCGCTGAGTCCAGCGACCCGCGTGGATGACGACGAGGCCGTCGCCGCCCTACTGGGACGGGATCCCGGTGGCAACTTCGTCGTCGTGGTCCGCGGCCGTGACGAGGTGCCGATGGTCATCGAGAACGAACCCTTCCTACGCGACGGGACCCCCATGCCGACGCGCTACTGGCTGGTCGATCCCGAACTGCGGGCCGAGGTCGGCCGGCTCGAGGCGTCGGGCGGCGTCCGCGAGGCGGAGCGTCACGTGGACAAAGCGACCCTTGTGGAGTGCCATCGCCGCTATGCGGAGGCCCGCGACGCGCTGATCCCGCACGATTGGGCGGGGCCACGTCCGAGCGGTGGAGTGGGCGGGACGCGCGAGGGGGTCAAGTGCCTGCACGCGCACCTGGCGTGGTGGATGGCGGGTGGAGACGACCCGGTGGGCGCGTGGGTGGCGCAACGACTGGAGCTCACGCGACCCGCAGAATGAGCGAGGGGCGCAGCTGTGGTAGTCCAACAGGATGAGCGACAACGCCGCCGTCGCCGCGGTCGATTGCGGGACGAACTCGACCCGGCTCCTCGTGGTCCGGGCGTCGGGAGAGGTGGCGGCCCGCGAGATGCGGATCACCCGGTTGGGTGCCGGGGTGGACGCCTCCCGCCGCCTCCAACCCGAGGCGATCGGGCGCACGCTCGACGTCCTCAAGGAGTACCGCGCCATCATGGACACCGAGCGGGTGACGCGAGCCCGCGTCGTGGCCACGTCCGCGGTGCGCGATGCCGCGAATCCCGAGGCTTTCCTCGAGCCCGCGTCCGAGGTGGTGGGCGTGCAGGCCGAA
>DATMMN010000139.1:0-2990 GCA_035569675.1 Acidimicrobiales bacterium
ATATCGCCTCCAAGGTCTCGGTGCTCGTACCTCCCTGGCTGACCACGACGACCGAATCGACGATGTCGGCAGACACGGCGGCGGCGAGCTCGTCGGCCGCCAGGGCGAGGGCTCGCTGTCCACCGTCGAGCAAACCTGGCAGCACGGCTGACAGGGCATAGGTGCTCGCCCCCATGCCGGTAAGTGCCAGGCAGTGGCTTCTCCACGGCTCGAGATCGAGCTGCCCGAGGGCGGCCGCCACGACGGCGCCGGACTGGCGAAGGTTGCGGCCCTGGGCGGCAATGGCATCGCGGAACCTCATCGATAGCCGGGCGCCACGGCGAACAGCGTGCCCACCTCCCGCGAGGTCATGTTGAAAAGCTCGTAGCTCGTGCCTGCCGGGGCGTAGAAGCCGTCACCGTCGGCGAGCTCGAACCAGCGCTCACCGCTGAGGCTCACGCGGTCGGTGAGAAGGACGTGGAGCGGCCCTTTGAGAACGTGGAGGGACAGGTCGCCGCCGTGGACCCGCGGTCCCGTCCGTCCGCCAGGACGGAGCTCGACTCGGCCGGCGTGCAGGTGTTCCGTGCTCAGGTAGAGGCCCGCAAGAGCGCCGCCATCACTTCCGGCGACCTCCCACAGGAGGTCGCCGTCGCCCCGGGCGACTCGCATCGTGGCCGCCTTGTCATGCTCCTGCTTGCGTTCCGGCCAACCGCCGACCCAGCGTTCATCGAGATAGCGCGACTCACTCAGCATCTCCTTCGTCCGGGCGTAGGCGCTCGAGGCCCCGGCGGCCGGCGGCGGCGCAAAGAACTCGACCACCCGGAGCGGTGCGGGTCCGTAGCTGAAAGCGTGATGCCACGTGTCCCGCCGGAACGACACCGCCTCGCCAGCGGCCAGCCGATGGACCTCGCCGATCTCCGGGTTGGCGATCACGAGATTGCCTTCGAGGACGTAGAGGAGCTCGTCGGCGGCAAAGATCGTCCGGAAGTCGTTCGAGTGACGGAAGGCCCCGCCCGGGGGCAAGCCGAAGACCAGATGGTGGATGCGCTCATTGGACACGTAGATCCAGTCGGCCACCTCGCCCGCCTCGGCATCGCCCCACAAGTGAAGGGCGGTCTGGCCGGCGCGGATGGGTGTCGCCCCGGCGTAGCTGGGCCGAGGCGACGGAGTCACCCGGGTACGAGTGCCAGGACCGGGAGCTTGAGGCTCCTCGGTTGCGGCGGTGTCGTCGGGCATCGGGCTCCTTAGGCCTGCTCGTCGACCGGGCGCGTGCGGTCGTGGACGTGGCCTTCACGGCGGGGCGGTGCCGGAGGCGGTGCCATGGCCGGGAAGTCTGAGCCGACCATGACGGCCGTGCCGGTGCGGGCGGCCTCCCGCGCCGCCGCCAACACGTCGATCAGGTGCAGGTCCTGGCCGAGCTCCTGCAGCGGCGGGCGGTCGTCCCGGACAGCGAAGACGAGCTCGCGCAACCCGTCGGTCCACCGCCACGTCTCGTCGGCCGGCTCGACGAGCTGCCAGCTTCCCTCGTCGTTGCGCCAGACCTCGTAACCGGCGGGTGCCCAGTCGTCGCCGAGGAGGTTGATCGTCCCGGTCGTGCCGTACAGCTCCATGGCAGTGCGACGGTAGTGCTGGATGGCGTGGCTGGCGACGACAGAAGAGAGGGCGCCGTCGCGGTGACGAAGCACGAGGTGGATGGTGTCCGGATCCGGGTCGGCGATCGTCATGTCGCCCACCACGCGGGGCCGCACGGCCGTGCTCTCGGCCGCCAGCACCTCGCCGACCGGGCCGAGCAGGGCGGTGAGCGTCTTGAGGTTGTAGACCGCCAGGTCGCCGAGCGGTCCAACGCCGCTCTCGTGGTACCAGCGGGCCCAGGTGGCGCCCGGGTTGCCGTACAGCGCCCGCGCCGAGTGCACTGTCCCGATCTCGTTGCCGCCGACCAGGCGCCACAGCTCCTGGACGGTCGGCGACAGGAGCACGAATGGAGCCGCCATGACGTACAGACCGTGGTCGGCCGCCAGCCCGACCACGGCCTCGGCTTCGGCACGGGTGATGCCAAGGGGTTTCTCGACGAGCACGTGCTTGCCGGCTTCGAGGGCCGCCAGGGCGATCTCGGCGTGGCTGCTCGGAGGTGTGAGGATGGCGACCACATCGACGTCGGATTCGATCACGGCGGCGGCGTCGGGCACGATCTGTGCCCCCGGCCGCCGGCGCATGATCTCCGGCCAGGCCTCCTGGCGGCGCCCGGAGATGGGGCCCGGCCAGGCGAGCCCGCGGGCCACAAGGGCGTCGAGGGCTCGCAGATAGGCCCAGACGACCGAGCCGCTGCCGACGAACCCGACTCCCACAGACCGTCCGTTCATCTGACTAGGAGAACCAGAAGTACTTGAACTCGAAGTTCCTGAGGGCTGCTCCCGTCTGGGCCGGCAGCACCCCTTGCAGCTTGGGCGAGTGTGAGTCAATCACGGGGTTGAAGTAGGGGATGATGTACCCGCCCTGGTTGTAGTCGATCTGCATCATCTCCTGCACGACCGGGGTCACGGCCGACTGCGTCGTGATCGCCTGGGCCTTGGCGTACAGGCTGTTGTAGTGGGCCTCATCGAAGTGGGTCTCGTTGTACGGTGACGTCGGGAGGAACGCATCGGTCGCCTGCAGCATGTAGGGCGAGTAGAAGTAGAAGTCCTGGGCGAAGGTCCACTTGAGGTAGTTGGGCCCGTAGAACTCCGACGTCGGCACCGTCTGCAGGACCACGTCGACGTTGGCCGCTTTCGCCTGCTGGGCCAGGACCGTGGCCGCCGCCACCGCTCCCTGCTGGATGGGCGAGGTGATGAGGGTGACCTTCAAGTTCTCGTGGCCAGCCGCCTTGAGCAGGGACTTGGCTTTGGGGATGTCCTGCACCCGCTGGGGGAGCGACTTGTCGTAGGCCGGGTCGAAGGGCGAGGTGACGTCGTTGCCGAGGAGGCCGTGGCCACCGAATACGATCTCGCGCATCTGCGGGCGGTCGACGATGAGCC
>DATMMN010000140.1:0-15111 GCA_035569675.1 Acidimicrobiales bacterium
GGCCCGTCCCATGGACTCCGGCGTGATCATGGCGAAGGAAGCCGCCTGGTTGGGGACCATCACCTGCGCCATCATCCAACCGAGCACGAACATAAGGCCGCGGATGAGCCACAGGTTCGTGGTCACGGTGATCTGGGTCAGCACCAACGTGGCGGCGACCAGTCCGAGCAGGCCTCCGGTGATGTGGCGGCGGGGCCCGACGCGCGGATAGATGATCCGGCTCGCGAATTGGGCTCCGATCATGACCCCGAACGCTTCGGGGAAGGTCGACAATCCCGACTGCAACGGCGTCAACCCGCGCGCATCCTGGAAGTAGAGGGGGATCAGGTAGAGCATCCCCAAGAACGCGGCGGCGGCCACGAACATGATGACGTTCGTCGAGCGGAACAGGCGGCCCGAGAGCAGACGCAGGTCGACGAGTGGTTGGCGCGTGTGGAGCTCGATGATGGTGAAGGCGCCCAGGAGCGCAGCGCCGACGGCGCACGAGATGAGGACGGTTGTCGACGACCAGTGCTCGAGCGGGCCTTCCGAGACGCCGTACATCAGGAGGCCGAGGCCCGCGCCACCGAGGACCCATCCGCGGACGTCGAGTCGGCCCGCATCAGTCGTGCCGATGCGCTCGAGGAAGAGTGCGCCGAAGACGATCGCCAGTATCCCGAGCGGCAGGTTGACGAAGAACACCCAGCGCCAGCTGAGGCTTGTCACCAGGAGGCCCCCGAGCACTGGTCCGATGGCGGGCGCCATCGTGGTTGGAATGGTCAGGATGCTGGCGGCCCGCACGCGCTCGGCCGGAGGGAAGACCCGGAACAACATGGCCATCCCGACCGGAGCCATCATCCCGCCCCCGGCGCCCTGCAGCACGCGGAACACGATGAGCTGGGTCATGTTCTGGGCGAGGCCGCAGAGCACCGAGCCGACGGTGAATACCGCGATCGCAACGAGAAGGACGCGTTTGCCCCCGAAACGGTCGCCCAACCATCCGGAGGCAGGAATGAAGACGGCGAGGCTCACGAGATACGCGATCACGATGCCGTCCACCGCGGTGGGCGCGATGTGGAAGTCGCGACCGATCGTAGGGAGCGCAACGTTGACGATCGTGATGTCCATGATGTTCATGAACATCGCCGACACGAACACGGCACCGACCACGATCTTCTGGTTGAGTCGGTGCGCTGCCACCGCGTTGCCTCTCCTTCCGCTGCGTCCTCGGGCGGAGCGGTGACGGGGTGGCGACCGGCCGGGATCACTGCTCGGCTCCGCCATCGACCTTAGGCGCTCGGTAGCGGGTTCCGGGCCGCGCATCACCCGGACGGAGACAGGCGCGCTCAATTCACCCCACCGCAGCTCCTAACCTGGCGCCGGTTCGGATTCGGGCGGATCTCGTGATCCTGAGAGAAAAGGCAGGGAAGACGACGGCCATCGAGATCGCTCGCCGATCCCATCCCCCTCGCCGGGCTCGCGTCGTGGCGAGCGCGACGTTCGTGGCCCTCGTCGTGCTGGCGGGTGCGCTCCTCCCCGTCACGCCGGTGGCCGCGGCCGTGCGCCCACTCCGGACCTCTTCGCACACGGTGTGGCTCTGCCGGCCCGGCGCGGCTTCCGATCCCTGTGCCTCTGCCCGCACGGCGACAAGCGTCGGGGTGAACTTCGCCAAAGCTGCCTTCTCGACCGCGGTGACGTCCCAAGCTAAGAAATTCGACTGTTTCTACGTCTATCCGACCGTCTCGGCAGAACCGAGCCTCAACTCGGACCTCGCGATCCAAAAGGAGGAGACGGACATTGCGATCGGCCAGGCCTCGCAATTCTCCGCCGTGTGCAACGTGTGGGCACCGATGTACCGGCAGGCGACCAAGGCCGCGCTCGGAGACGGCGAGGCCTTCACCTCACAGGTGATCGCGACCGCCTACGACAGCCTGCTCGCCGCGTGGAAGGACTACCTGGCGCACGACAACCATGGCCACGGAGTGATCTTCATCGGCCATTCGCAGGGGGCTGCAATGCTGATCAGGTTGCTGCGATCCCAGGTCGACCCGTCGGCCGGGCTGCGCAAGAAGCTGGTGTCGGCGATCATTCTCGGCGGCAATGTCCAAGTCGCGAAGGGAAGGGATGACGGCGGGAGTTTCCGGCACATCCCGACGTGCGCGTCGGCATCCGAGACGGGCTGCGTCATTGCCTATTCCACGTTTCCGTCGGAGCCCGGACGCGATGCGGTCGTCGGTCGGCCGGGTCAGGGTGTCAGCATCCAATCCGGGCAGACCGCTCGTCGCGGACAGCAGGTGGCCTGCGTCAATCCCGCGAACTTCTCGTCCGGGGTGGGAGACCTGGTCCCGATGTACCCGACGATCGTGCACCTGGTCCGCGGGGTCACCAGCCCCTGGTTGGCGTTCCCCCAGCTGTACACGTCCCAGTGCATGCAACAGGGCGGTGCCGCCTGGTTACAGGTCGAGCGCATCCTTCCGCCGACGCGGGACTTTCGGCCCTCCGTGACCAGTGGAGGCCCGATGTGGGGGTTCCACCTTGACGACATGAACCTTGCCCTGGGCAACCTCGTCCTGGACGTGGCGTACGAGGAGGCCTCTTACCGCTGAGGCCGCGCCGAACACCGGGGTGGAACGAAGGATCGGCACCGGGGGAAGGTGGGTGTGAGGCGGCGGTCATAGACTCGGACGATGGTCAAGGTGGTGGCGGTCGCCAATCAAAAGGGTGGCGTGGCCAAGACCACAACGGTGCAATGTCTCGGTGTCGCGCTCGCCGAGCAAGGCAGGCGGACGCTCGTCGTCGACCTCGACCCGCAGGCGTGCTTGACCTACTCCCTCGGATTCGATCCCGACGAGCTGGGCACGTCGTTGCACGACGTCCTGGTCCGCCGAGAGCGGCTCGCCGACGTGGTGCAGACGGTTCCCGGCATCCCGGGAGGGCTCGACCTCGTGCCGGCGACGATCGACCTGGCCGGCGCCGAGGTGCACCTGCTGAGCCGGACGGGGCGTGAGCACGTGCTGGCCCGTGCCCTCCTCCCGGTCGTGCAGGACTACGAAGCCGTGTTCATCGACTGCCCGCCGTCGCTCGGGGTGCTGACGATCAACGGGCTGACCGCAGCCGAGGCCGTCATCGTGCCCCTTCAGTGCGAGGCTCTCAGCCACCGCGGCGTCGGCCAATTGCTCGAGACCGTGGAGGACGTTCGCCAATTCGCCAACGAGAAGCTCCGTGTGCTTGGCGTGATCCCCACCATGTTCGACAGCCGGACGACACATTCACGCCAGGTCCTCTCCGAAGTCGAGGACCGCTACGGGTTGCCGCTCTTCGAGCCGCCGGTCCCGAAGTCCATCCGGTTCGCGGAGGCGCCGGGCTTGGGTCGCTCCGTGCTCCAACATGCACCCTCCTCGCCGGGGGCGGTGGCCTACCGGTTGCTCGCGACGAAGGTGTTCGACGCCATGCAGAGCGCCTGACGTGGCGGACAGGTCGCGCGACAAGGCGCCGGACCCTCTCGGCAAGAGGGCGCTGTTCTGGGCGCCGTCCTCCCGTGAGGGGGACGACCAGGGAACGGCGGCCGGATCGACGGTCACGTTGCCCGTCGGCAAGCGGGCACTCTTCTCAGGTGCGCGGTCCGAGCCCGGCAGCTTGCTCGCCACCTCGGGCAATCCGCTCGCCGACCGCGGGTCGTTCACCGTGCTGTGCGAGCGCTGCAACCAGTCATCGCATGTCAGCGTGCTGGACCTGTTGATCTTCCAGTTCCCGCTCGGGGTGTGGCTCCCGCGTGGACGCTTCGACCATCGCATGACGTGCCCGGTGTGTCGCAAGCGCGCGTGGTGCAGCGTCACCCTACGGCGGGACTGACCTCCTCGCCTTCTGGTGGGTCGGACGGCACCTCGTCCGCCGTCGGCTGTTTGGTGGGCAGCCGTCTCGTCGCGGCGAGGGCCAGGAGCGCCAAGAGGGCCAGGACCGACAGGGCCGCGCGCAGGCCGTTGAGCCGCGCGGACGCGTTGTCGGCCGCAATGGCCTGCGCGGTGTCCGGCGGCACCCCCGCCTTTTGGAGCGTCGCATTGAGGTCCGCGTCGCTGACGAACGGGATGCCGGCCGAGAGTTGCACCTGCGCCTGGGCAGACATCTCCTGCGGGACCGCCGGATCGCTCGCCACGTTGCCGAGGAACGTCGTGGTGAGCACGGCGATCAAGATCGTCCCCGAGAGGGCCGTGCCGACCGAGGCGCCGAGGTACATCACGGTGTTCTGGATCCCGCCCACCTCGCCGCTCTTCGAGGTGGGCAACGAGGAGACGGTGACGCTTCCCAGTTGAGAGGCCAGGCTCCCGACGCCGAACCCCGCGAGCAGGAGTGGCCACGTGACCACCTCGGGTCCCGCACCGGCATCGAGCGCCACGACGAGGATCAAGGTCCCTGCCGCCAGTAGGCCGAAGCCGATACGCACGACCCGCCGCGGCGAGGCGTTGGGGAACAGCCGGGGGACGCCGGCGGCGGCGGCAAGGATCGTCAAGGAAAGTGGCAGCAGTCGCACTCCAGTCGCCACCGCGGAGAGCCCGAGCGCGACGGACAAGAAGAGCGGGATGACGAAGAAGAGCCCGGCCTGGAGCAAGTACTGGAAGAAGAAGGAGATCAAGCCGGCCTGGAGCCCGCGGACCTGGAGCATATGAGGGTCGATCAAGACGCCCCTGCCCTTCTGTAGGCGGCGGTTCTCCCACAGGACGAACAGGGTGATCACGACGGCGCCGCCGAGGATCAGCCAGATGACCGGCGAAGCGCCGAGCCATTGCGGTGCGTCCGGTTTCGGCTGCACGAAGCCCCACGTTCCGGCGCGCACGATCCCGAACACCACCATCCCGAGTCCCGACGCCGACAGCACGGTGCCGATCGGATCGAGCTTGACCCCCGCCTCTGGCGGGCTGTCGACCATACGGCGGGACATAGCGACGATCACCAACACCAACACGACCTCGCCGGCGAACACCCAGCGCCAACTGGCATACGTCGTGAAGAGGCCGCCGATCAACGGCCCCGCCGCGACGGCGATGGCGGCAGCCGACATCACAAGGCCGTACGCGCGCGGACGATCGGCCGGCCCGAAGTTCGTCGCCACGAGCGCGACGACTGCCGGCAGGATGAGCGCAGCACCAAGTCCCTCGAGAATCGACCATCCCACCAGCAGGAAGGGGAGGGTGGGGGACAGCGCGGTCATGGCGCTGCCGCATCCGTACACGACGCACCCGATCATGAACGTGCGCTTTCGGCCGAGGATCTGACCGATCTTTCCGCCCGTGATCATGAATGCGGCCATGACCAACGTGTAGAGCGTGATGGCGACCTGGATGCCGGTCACGGTCGTGCCGAGGTCCTTTGCCACCGTGGCGATGGACACGTTCATGACCGAGCTGTCCAGCGCCATGAGGAACTGCGCCAACGCCAGCGTGAAGAGGACGGAGCCCCGGGCTGACGCGCCCCCGGACGCGGATCCGGAATCAGCCATCGACGTCAGACTGCGCCGATCCCGGCCCGCGGAGTGCTGCATCCCTGCGGAACGAAGGGCGCGTCCGCGGCGGCACGGGAAACGTCCGTGAGCGGCTGCGTCATCGACCCTCCCTCCCGTGGCGTTTCCGGGTCAGGGTACATGTCTCGTTGCGGGAAACGGCGGTCCGATCGTACAAACGACGTCGCGACGGTGCTCCGCTTCCACGAGCCGAGCCGGCTATGACCAGGCTGTGCCGAACCTAAACGGAAGACAAAGTCCGGAGCCCGCCCATCGCGAAGGCGACGTACGCGTCGGCCAGCTGTTCGGCGTGCTCGGAAGTGGGACGATGACGCCATTGCTGCAGCACGAGGGCGATGGCCCCGAGAGCAAGCTGGGTTCCGGTGATGGCCTTTTTCTTCTCGAGGCCGAGCTCGGCGACGGCCACGGCGGCGAAGTAGCGGACCGTCGCGCTGTCTCGACGGCGCTGCATGGCCCGCTGGTCGGGCTGACGTCCGCCTTGGTTCATGAGCGCGGCGAAAGTGGCGCCCCGGCTCGACTGGGCCGCCAACGCCCCCTCGACGAGAGCCCTGAATTTCGCTTCAAGTCCCTCGGCGTTGGCGACCGCCTCCGTGAGCTGCTCGTGCAGGAGGTGGCTCTCACGCTCGAAGAGGGCGGCGAGCACATCGCGTCGGTTCACGAAGTGCTTGTAGACGAGGGCACGACTGACGCCGCTGGCGGCTGCCACCGACTCCATCGTCACTCCTCCGACGCCCCCTCTGGCCACCAGTGTCCCCGCTGCGTCGAGGAGGGAGTCGCGCCTGCTCAGAGGCTCGGTTTTGGTGGAGAGCCCGCCGGCCGGGACGCTCGCATTGGCCATGGGGCATTATGGCATTCTTGAGGTGACAAAATGTCACCAACGATCAGATCCATCTCCAGAGAGGGGAATCGATGACTTACGCCGGCGAGAGGACCATCCTCGATGCAGACAGCCATGTGATGGAGCTGGCGGACTTCCTCGACGATTTCATTGATCCGGACGCCCGGGATCGGTTGCGGCGACAGGGCATCGACGCGTTGCGCCCGGTCCTCGAGGACGCCCAATACAAGGCGCAGAGACGACGGTCGGACCCGGCTGTGGCCGCTCAAGCCGAAGAGCACCTCTTGGACAACAAGGGCTGGATGGCGATGGGCGGATTCGATCCGGCTGAGCGCAGTCGCGCGCTCGATCTCCTTGGGTTCGAGGGTCAACTCGTGTTCGCGACCTTCGCCACCGCGATGTTCAGCCTCCCCAAGAGCCCACGCCGTTACGACGACGAAGCGGAGCTGAACCGCGACCTCGACCTGCTCTACGCCGGCTGCCGCGCCCAGAACAGAGCCATGGTCAACTTCTGCCAGGTGGACCACCGCCTGTTTGCGGTTGGCTACGTGTCGCTGGTGGACCCGGCTCGAGCTGTTGAAGTCGCGGCCGAGGCGATAGCGGACGGGTGCACAGCGATCATGGTGCCGTCCACGGCCGCGGGCGACCGGGCTCCCACCCATCCCGACCTCGACCCGTTCTGGGCGCTCCTCGAGCAGCGCAATATTCCCTTTGTTCTCCATGTCGGAGGCGGAGGCCGCCTGCTCGACCGTGCGTTCCACAACAACGACATGCCGGTCACCGATCACCTCGGCGGTGGGGAGAACATCCGCTCCAAGGACTACCTGGCGATCTACCAGTCGCCGTCGCTCTTCCTCGGCGCGTTGATCCTCGACGGTCTCTTCGACCGCTTCCCCGGCCTGCGAGGCGGCTGTGTCGAACAAGGGGCCGGTTGGGTCGTGTCGTGGATGCACCACTTGGACTACGCCCAGAGGGCGTTCCGGCGCACCGAAGACCCGCTTCGGCGCCTCGAAGCCAAGCCTTCGGAATACGTGCACCGGCATCTCAAGTTCACGCCGTTTCCGGGCGAGCCGGTGGGTTGGATGATGGAGCAGGCGGGTGCGGACCTATTCATGTTCTCCACCGACTATCCGCACCCCGAAGGAGGCCGCGATCCTCTTGCGAAGTTCGAGGAGGAGCTGGGCGGGGTTGGCCGCGAGGATCTGAACCTGTTTTACCGCGGCAACATGGCGACCCTTCTGGGACTTCAGGCACAGACCGTCGGTTGATCTCCCGCGGCGCCGAAAACGGCGCACGTGCAAACTCGACGGACGTCTCGGGTCAACCGTGACGGTACGGCGGGATCTCTGACCTTTGCCCTGATCCGTCCCAAGGAGAGCCTCAGAGGGCCACTAGATTTGAGGGTGCCCTCACCATCGGGCAGCCACGGGATGTGGCGCAGCTTGGCAGCGCGCCTGCTTTGGGAGCAGGAGGTCCGGGGTTCAAATCCCCGCATCCCGACCGAGACGCCTTGACCGTCTGTGGCCATCCCGGGCGGACCGCGAGCCACTCCGTTGCTGGACTTTGCGGAGAACGGGCGTCATCCTCGAAGCATGAGAACGCCCAAGGCGGTCACGCGCAGCAAATGGTGCCGCCACGTGTGGCTCGGGGTGCTCACGCTGGCCACCTCCGGCGCGCTCGTGGCCAACGCAACCGGAGCCTTCGCCTCGTCGGTGAGGGGCGCGCAACAGGCCAGGTTCGAGTCGTCGAATCAGCACAAACACCAAACCAAACAAAAGAGCAGTGGCCACCCGTGCTTGGTCGGGAACTGGGTCGTCACCAGTCTCACGTTGAGCACGACCGGCCTCACTTTCACGGGCGGCGTCGGGACGACCGTCGACATCATGTCCAACGGCAACGCACTCGGAAACTTCACGCCGGGAACGCCGCTGACCGGGAGCGAGGGCTCCGCCAAGTTCAACGGCACCATCACCGACCACTACGGCTTCTCGCCGAGGACGACGGCAAAGTCCGGCAACTTCTCGTCCGTCACATCTGTCACTGACAACGGGACGATCACGGTCGGGGGACTGACGAGGCCTGTGTCGCCTTCACCCGAGCAGGGCTCGTATTCCTGTACCGGGAAGGACCTGTCGCTCGTCTTCACGAGCGGAGGCAACACGCTCACGTACAAACTGAAGGCCGCCGCCTGAGTTTCCCGGTGCGGCCGTCGCGGGCATCGCCCCGACCTCCCGCTAGGCCCGCTCCACCGCCAACACCTGCCACTCGTCGGGCACGCCCTTGAGGTTGTGACGTCCCCGGTCGTCGAACATGATGCCGGAGCCGACGACGAGGTCGCGCACGGTTCCGGTCACCAGCACCTCCCCGGCGCCCGCCATGGCGCTCACCCGCGACGCGATGTGCACCGCCAACCCGCCGATATCGTTGCCCCGCAACTCCACCTCGCCGGCGTGCAGCCCCGCACGCAGCTCCAGGCCGGACCGCCCGGCGGCGTCGACCATTTCCGTCGCGCAGCGCACCCCCTGTGCTGGAGAAGGGAACCGCGCCAGGATGCCGTCGCCCGTGGTCTTCACGAGCACCCCATCGTGCCGGGCCAGCAACCGGGCGACGTTGAACTCGAACTCGTCGAGCACGCCGCGCCATTCCCGATCGCCTGCAGCCGCCGCCCGCACCGTCGAGTCGACGATGTCGGTGAACAGCACCGTGGACAACAGCCGGGTCGCCGCGTGCTCGCCCCGGGTCCCCGTCACGAACTCCTCCATGTCGTCGACGATCGGGTCGAACTCGCCCGCCCACGGCAGGAGGTCGGGTCCCGTGGTCGTGATGATCCGGGCTCCCGCAATGTGGTCGGCCAGATAGCGGCCGTGCATGTTCAGGTTCGCGTAGGTGTCGACCCGCGAGAAGATCAGCGTCGGGCACGAGATGTCGGGAAGGCACCAGCGCATGTCCGCCGTGAACGTCACCAAGTTGAAAGCGGTCGCGGTCGCCGGGCTCGCGCCGCGCCGCGCCGCCCGCCCCCACCATTCGCGAAAGCCCACCCGGTGCGCCAGGCTGGGGGCGAAGATAGCGATGTCCTGAGGGACGTCTCCTTCGACGATCGCCACATCGATGCTGGTGGCGTCCTCGATCTGGAGGTCGGAGACCCCAAAGCCGTAGTCCTCGGCCGCGCCGACCCGCGCCGTGCCGTTGACGAGGACGAGCGACGCCACGCGGTCGGGGTGCGTGGCCGCCAACCAGAGAGCCGCCAGCGCTCCGGCGGTTGACGCCAGGACCACGGCCCGCTCGCAACCCGCGGAGTCCATGACGGCCAAGGCGTCGCGCCCCCAGCCTTCGATCGACGGCTCGACGCCCGGTGGGAGCGGATCGGAGAGCCCGAGGCCCCCGCAGTCGAATCGGATGAGCCGGGAGAACGCGGCGACCCTCTCGGTGTAACGCAGCCAGTTCGGCTCGTCGACCGTCTCGTCGATCGAGATCATGAGCCCATTGTTGAACTCGAGCACGTCGACGGTGTCCGGCGACGCGTCCTGGCCCCAGACCTGGTAGCCGATGTGTACCCCGTCGCGCACCGCGTACTCGGTCTGCGGTGCGTCCATATGGGTTGCGTTCTAGCGGGCGGCGGGCGTCCTCGGCGCGCCGAGCGACCTCAGCGGGCGCCGCGTAGCAGGCGGCCGGGCAGCTCCCCGGTCGACTGACCGTCCTCGAAGGTCACGGCGCCCTTCTTGATCGTCATCGCGTACCCGCTGGCTCGCTGCAGGAGCCGCTTGCCGCCGGCCGGCAGGTCGTTCGTGACGAACGGCGCCTCGAGCCGCAGGCCGTCGTAGTCGATGAGGTTGAAGTCGGCCAGCGCGCCCGGCTCCACCGTGCCGCGGTCCGACATGCCGTACAGGCGGGCCGTGTCGTGCGTCTGCTTCTTGACCACGAACTCCAAAGGCAGCGTGTCGCCGCGCACGCGGTCCCGCGTCCAGTGCGTCAGCATGAACGTCGGCATCGACCCGTCGCAGATCGTCCCGGTGTGTGCGCCGCCGTCGGAGAGGCCGAGTACCCCGCGCGGGTGCTGCAGCATGTCGTACACGTGGTCGAGGTCGCCCGTCGCGTAGTTGAGGATCGGGAGGTACAGCAGCCCGGTCCCGTCGTCGCGTGCCATCTCGTCGTAGGCGACCTCCAACGCCGAAACACCCCGGGCCGCAGCCAACCCCGCCAACGAGCCTTCCGGTCCCGGCTCGTATTCGGGCGGGTCGCCGAGCACGTACGTGCGCCCGTACGCCCGCTCCATCGACTCGGCCACCGCCGGTGACGGGGGGGTCCACGACACGATCGAACGCCGCACCTCCGGGTCGCGCAGAGCCGCCGCAAACTCCTGCGCCGGAAGGTGCCGCTTCCGCAGCTCCACGTAGGTGGGGATCTCCGAGAACAGGCAGTACGTGGCGAAGTGGCCCGTCAACAACCCGGTGGGTCGCCCCGCCACTTGCGGGTACAGCTCGGCGCCCTCGGCGCACGCCTCGAGCGAGGCCGCCATCTGCTTGCGCCACAGCTCGGGGTCGTCGTCGACCTGCAGCAGTGCGAACGAGACCGGCCGGTCGATCGCCGCCGACAGCCGGCGCATCCAGTCGACCTCCAGCCACGGGTCGTCGAGGTGCTCGCCGGCGGCCCCGAAGGGCGCCAGCTCGAACACACCGGCGTTCGCCTCGGCGAGCGCTCGCCCGATACCGAACAGCTCGTCCTCTGCCGCGTACGTCCCCGGTACCACCTCGCCGTCGACGGCGCGGTGTCCCATGGTCCGCGACGTCGAGAAGCCGAGCGCACCGGCCCGCAGCGCTTCGAGCACGATGGCCCGCATTGCCTCGATGTCCTCGGCGCTGGCCGCCTCGTTCTTCGCCCCCCGTTCGCCCATCACATAGGCGCGCACCGCGCCGTGGGGGACCTGCGTGCCGACGTCGACGGTCCAACGCCGCCGCTCCAGCGCGTCGAGATACTCGGGGAACGTCTCCCACTCCCATTCGATCCCCTCGGCCAACGCGGTGCCGGGGATGTCCTCGACGCCCTCCATGAGACCGATGAGCCACTCGTGACGTTCGGGCGCGGCCGGCGCGAAGCCGACGCCGCAGTTGCCCATCACGAGCGTTGTCACGCCGTGCCACGACGACGGAGCGAGCTCGGGGTCCCACGTGGCCTGGCCGTCGTAGTGGGTGTGGATGTCGACCCAACCCGGTGTGACGAGCAGGCCATCGGCGTCGATGATCCGGTGACCGCCGTCCTGGATCTGCCCCACGTCGGTGATGCGGCCGGAATCCACCGCGACGTCGGCCACCCGCCTCGGAGCGCCCGTCCCGTCGACGAGCGTCCCTCCCTTGATAATCAGATCGTGCACGCTCCGCATCGTCTCACGCCGGTCGGCGGCGCGCTCGACGCGGCGCTCCTCGGAGCGCTGGGTTCAGACCTTGGCCTTGCCCAGGATACGGTTCATCTTGGTGCCGCAGACCGGGCAGGTTCCCTGGGCGGCGCGGCGGCCGTTGGCGAGCTCGACTTCCTGTCCTTCGAACTCACGCTTCTCACGGCACTTCACGCAGTACCCCTCGTAACTCGCCATGGCTTCTCCTTTGGGTCGGTTATGGCCCTGGACGGGGGTCGAACGTAGCGGGAGGGTTACAAAAAAGGGGGGATGGTCACGCAACGACCATCGGCAGCACGGCCGTTCCGCCCAGTAGGGTCGGCCGAATGACGGACATCGGTGCAGGTCAGGATGGTGGTTGGCGGCAACAGGGGGTGAGGGCCACCGAGGCCCTGCGCGAGACCTGGGAAGGGCTGGCGGAGGCTTGTTTCGAGCTTTCGTCCAAGGAGTGGGCCCTGCCGACCGAGTGCCCGGGGTGGGACGTCAAGGACCAGCTGTCCCACCTGATCGGGATCGAGCGCACCATCATGGGCGAGGCGCCACCGGAGTGGGACGGCCCTCTCGGTGATCACGTGAAGAACGACTTCGCAGCCATGAACGAGGCCTGGGTCGCCGTCCGCCGCCCACTCGAGGGAGCCGCCGTGCGGGCGGAGTTCGTGGACGTCACCGAGACACGGCTCGGACAACTGGGGGAGCGAACGGACGACGAGTGGGCCGTCGTGGGCTGGAGCCCGGTGGGCCAGGTGCCCTACGCCGTGTTCATGGAGGTGCGCGCTTTCGACAGTTGGGTGCACGAGCAGGACGCCCGTCGCGCCCTCGATCGTCCCGGCGGCTGCGGCAACCGGGCCTCAGCGATCTCGCTCGGGCGCGTGGAGGGCGCCATGCCGTTCGTCGTAGGCAAGAAGGCCGGCTGCGCGGACGGCACGAGTGTGCGCTTCGAGATCGCAGGTTCCCGTGACGACGCCCGTGCGTTCACGGTCGGCGTCGAGGGCACACGCGCCCGGGTGGTGGACGACGACATCACTCCGACCGTCACGCTCTCGCTCTCGAGCCTCGATTTCCTGCGTCTCGGCTGTGGCCGCGCCACCGCGGAAGAGGTGGATCGGGCCGGCGGGATCGCCATGGAGGGCGACACAGCCGTCGGCCGCCAGGTCGTTGGCGCCATGAACTTCATGTTTTGAGTCCCGGCCGAGGAGACGGCAGATCCTGACGGCGGAGAGTCCGCGGCTTTGCCTCGCGCCACCCCGGTAGAGTTGTCGACTCGTATGCGTGCGACCACTGAGCCACTCCAGGGAAACCTCATCCGCCTGACCGTAGAAATCGACGAGCCCGAGTTCGACCGAGCCATGGGGGATGTCGTGCGAACGTTGGCGCAGCAGGTCCGCGTGCCGGGATTTCGACCCGGCAAGGTGCCGCGCAAGGTGCTCGAGGCGCGTATGGGTGGCGCCGGAGCACTGCGCGCCGAGGCGCTGCGCGAGGCGCTGCCCGACTTCTACGCACAGGCGGTCGTCGACACCGAACTCGACCCGATCGCACAGCCCGAGATCGACATCACAGGCGGCGAGCAGAGCGGCGCCGTTTCCTTCGATGCCGTCGTCCAGGTACGCCCTCTCGTCTCCATTCCGGGCTACGACGGCCTGCAGGTCACATTGCCGGGCCTCGAGGTCAAGGACGAAGAAGTCCAACACCAGATCGACCGTCTACGCGAAAACGACGCCGAACTCGAAGTGGTCGATCGCCCCGCCATCGACGGTGATCTGGTCACGATCGACCTGCACGGCAACGACGCGTCCGATGCCGAGGTGGTCGGCGTCGACGACTACCTCTACGAGGTGGGCAGCGGCACTGTCGTGCCCGAGCTCGACGCAGAGCTGCACGGCGCCAAGGCCGGGGCCATTCTCGCTTTCGACGCCGCCAACCCGCAAAACGCCGACGAGCGGATCGCGTTCCGCGTGCTCGTCAAAGAGGTGAAGGTCAAGAAGCTGCCGGCGGAGACCGACGAATGGGCAGCGGAGAGTTCGGAGTTCGCCACAATTGGCGAGCTGCGCGCCGACATCGAGGAGCGGATCCGACGGGTGAAGCTCGTGCAGACGCAGATGACGCTGCGTCAGAAGGCGGTCGAGGCCCTCAGTGGTCTGGTCGCCGAGGATGATGTCCCAGAAGTCCTGGTGGATGCCGAGGTGAATGAGCGCCTGCATGACCTCCAGCACCGGTTGGAGGCTCAGAAACTGGGCTTGGCCGAGTACTTCCAGGCCACGGGCACCTCACCGGACGAGCTGCTTGCCTCCGTTCGGGTCGACGCACACGCTGCGGTCAAGGCTGACCTGGCCCTACGCGCCCTGGTCGAGGCCGAAGAACTTCCGCTCAGTGAGGACGAGCTCGATGCCGAGGTATCCACCATGGCCGAGCGAATGGACACCAGCCCGGCCGACCTGCGCCGTCGGCTCGACACGGCTGGGCGGACCGGCGCGGTACGCTCGGAGCTTCGAAAGGGCAAAGCTCTGGAGTGGCTGCTGGACCACGTGGATCTCGTCGACGAGGAGGGCAACCCGATGTCACGGGACGACCTCAAAGTAGATGCTTCGGGGGATGGCGAAGGCAAGCAGGACGAGGAGACGAGTGAGGATGCACAGGATGGCTGATCGCCTGGAGGCCTACAACTACAGCGTGCCTTGGGTGGTCGAGTCGACCAACCGCGGCGAGCGTCAGTACGACCTGTACTCGCGCCTGCTGCGAGAGCGGATCATCTTTCTCGGGACGCCGGTAAACGACACCGTGGCGAATCTGGTCTGCGCGCAGATGCTGTTCCTCGAGTCCGAGGAGCCGGACAAGGACATCCACCTCTACATCAATTCGCCCGGCGGTGAGATCACGGCGCTGTTCGCGATCTACGACACGTTGAAGTTCATCAAAGCCGACGTCTCGACCTTCTGCTTCGGCCAGGCGGCCTCGGCAGCGGCCGTGCTCCTGGCGGCAGGTGCCAAGGGCAAGCGGTTCGCCCTGCCGCACGCCCGCATCCTCCTGCACCAACCTTGGGGAGGTGTCGAGGGCCAGGCGAGCGACATCGAGCTGCAGGCCAAGGAGATCCTCCGCATGCGGGATCTGCTTTCGAACATGCTGGCCGAGGACACCGGGCAGACCCAGGAGAAGGTGGCGCAGGACACCGACCGCGACTTCATCATGACTGCAGATGAGGCGGTTACCTATGGTGTGATCGACGAGGTCATCACGGCGCGCACGGTCGCTCCGCTCGAGGCCATCGGCGCCGTAGCCTCGTAGGACAAGTCGGACAGAGTTCGGACGGACGGGAGAGCAATCGGGTGGCCAAGTTCGGTGAGGGTGGGGACCTCGTCAAGTGCAGCTTCTGTGGGAAGACGCAGAAGCAGGTCA